>NZ_QUML01000050.1:0-23931 GCF_010907025.1 Rhodopseudomonas sp. BR0G17
GGCAGCATTCGCATTTGCCGGCGTTCCTGTTGCGCCCGGTGCGGGCGCGCGGCTGATGGGCGATTGGGCGGTGTTTACGAGGTCTTCACCACCCGCACCGTAGCCTTACACCGTTTCAAACACGCGTTGAAAACGCCTGACCGGAGGGTGGCTCGTGGCCGCGCTGCAGGACGACCATGACCGCACCATGGCCTATGCCGAGGTGGCCCTCTCCCAGATCAAGACCCTCCGCCAAGGCGCCGTCCCGCGCAATTACGAGATCTGGTACGTCTACGCCACCGGCTACAATCCCGAGCTGAACAAGGCGATCAACGACACGCTGGCGGAGCGCGGCAGCCTCACCGACGCCGACCTCGACCAGTTGCACGATACCTATCTGTCGCACGGCCGCACCACCGACCGGATCGACCGGATCGGCGCCCGCGTCGCCAACGAGATCGACGACATCATGGCGCTGCTCGCCGAGACGCTCGGCAGCACCGCCAGCTTCGGCGACGATCTGCGCGGCGAAAGCCAGAAGCTGTCGCTGGCGACCGACCACGACCAGATCAAGGCGATCGTCGAGCGTCTGGTCGTCACCACCCGCGAGATGCAGCAGGCCAACAGCGCGCTCGAAGAGCGGCTGTCGACCTCCAAGCAGGAGATCGCCAATCTCCAGGTCAGCCTCGATGCGATCCGCGCCGAGAGCCTCACCGATCCGCTGACCGGCCTCGGCAACCGCAAGCTGTTCGACCGCACCGTCCAGGAAGCGATCCGCAACGCCGGCACCAGCCAGCAGCCGCTGTCGCTGCTGATGATGGACATCGATCACTTCAAATCGTTCAACGACACCTACGGCCATCTCACCGGCGACCAGGTGCTGCGGCTCGTCGGCCTGACGCTGAAGCAGAGCATCAAGGGCCAGGACTTCACCGCGCGCTATGGCGGCGAGGAATTCGCCGTGGTGCTGCCGAACACGCCGATGCGCCAGGCGATCATCGTGGCCGACAACATCCGCCGGCTGGTGATGTCGAAGGAGCTGAAGAAGAAGTCGACCGGCGAAATCCTCGGCCGGGTGACGCTGTCGGCCGGCGTGTCGACGCTGAAACCGAACGACGATGCCGAAGCGCTGATCGAACGCGCCGACGCCTGCCTCTACGCCGCCAAGCGCAACGGCCGCAACCGCGTGATCTGCGAGACCGATCCGGAATTCTCCGGCGTCACCCAGGCCGCCGTCGCCTGACGCCGCCGTCAGCGCGCCGCCCGGCCGCGCTTCGCCGCAGGTGCCTTTGTGGTCTTCGCGGTCTTGGCCCGACCTGCTGCCTTCGCAACTGTCTTGACCTTCCGTTGAGCGCTGGCCGGCTTGGTTAGCTTCGGCGCCTTGCTGCTATCAGGCGTGGCCTTCTTCTTTGTCCCACGCCGCGTCTTCGACGCCTTGGTGAGCGCGGCGCGCTCGGCGGCGGCGTGGGCGGTGCGGGCCCATTGCGCGAGCTCGTCCGGATCGTCGAGCAGCCGCTCCGGCAGCAGCCAGTATGAGCCGACCGTCACCGTCTTGGTGCGGGTGTCGTAGCGAAACGGCCGACTGCCCTCGGCCTCGAACCGCGCCGCGCCGTCCGCATCGGTGCGCAGATAGATCGCATCGCGGATCACCAGCGCAAACGTCACGCCGTCAGCCGAGATCCCGAAGCCAGAGAACATCCGCCGGATCGTCACCGGACCGAATGGCGCGAACAGATCGGCGAGGAACTCACGATCCATGGCTGGCTCATAGCTAAGTCGCGGCGAGCTGCGCCGCCGGTGCAATGTCCAAGGATAACAATAAATACCACGAACGCGAAGGCATTCGCTCGCAGCACTCCGCGCGGCTACATCTGGACGCCGAGTTCCTGCAGCCGCTCGACCGCTTCCTTGAACTGCGGGCTGAGCTTCAAGGTCTGCCGAAAGTCAGCGACCGCGCCGTCTCTGTCGCCGGAGTCGATCGCCGCCGTGCATGCTGCGAGGCTTGTCTCTACTGACGTGATCGGCTGCTGGCATGTCTGCGCCGCGTCCTCACTCTGAGCGTGGGCCGGCAAACTGAACGCAAAAACAGAGAGCGAGACACTACTCGCCAGCAAAATAGACTTGAGAGCAAAATGCGGCCGGGCCATCGCCGCCTCCGAAAGGAAATCGTGCTTCCTTCCAGTCGCGCGATGGCCCGTCCCGGTTCAAATTTCAGTCCGCCCGGGCCAGCGGTCTTACTTCGCCGGTGCGTAGAACGTGCCGTCGATTTCGGCGATGTCGCCCTGGTCGAGCGCCGGCACCTGCAGCACGGTGCGCGGCGGATACGGGCCGTCGCCCCAGATGTCCTTCTGCACCTTGTTGACCACCGGCCGGTACTTAGCGACGTCGGTCACGAACACGGTGAGCCGCACCGCGTCGGCTTTGGTGGCGCCGGCCGCTTCGGCCGCCGCCAGCATGTTGTCGAACATCCGCCGGATCCGCGCCTCGTCGCCATCGACCATCTTGCCGGTGACGCGGTCGGTGCCGCGCATCCCGCCGATGAACACGAAGTCGCCGGCGCGGGCGCCGATGCTCCAGGTGCCGCTCGGTGTGATCGTCTTGTCGGTCGGCGCGATGATCTTCACCGCGCTGGTTTCGGCGGAAGCCGCTGCCGGCAAGGTGATAGCAAGGGCGGCAGCAGCAAAGAGCGTGCGCAGAGTAGCCTTCATGGCGAGATCTCCTGGTTAGGGTGGGATGATGCGACAATGCGGCGGCGCTGCCAGAACGGCGCATCGGCGAAGCGCGGCTCGGCGGCGTACATCGCCTGCTGGGTGACGAGGTGCTGCGCGATGCCTTGCAAGTAATCGCGCTCATAGGCGTCGGCCCGTTCGGGATCGCCATCGGTCAGCGTCAGCGTCGCCTCGGCGGCCGCCATGCCGCTCCACAGCGCGGTGGCGAGACCGTTGGCGCCGAGCGGATCAAGCGCGGCCGCGGCATCACCGGCGCGCAGGATGCGCCCCTCGATCAAGCGGCTGGCCGTGACGGTGGCGGCGGGCGCGACCTGGGGCGGCGCAGCTGCTGCCGTGGCATCGAGACCGAGGCTCCGCAGCCGCGGGGCGATCGCGACCGTCGACGCAGCCAGGTCGGTCCATGTGGCGCCATTTTGCGCGGCGCCGGACGGCAACAAATCAGTGTCGGTGAACAGGCCGAGCATCATGCGGTTGCCCGGCAGTGGGGCCATGTACCACCAGCCCAGCGCCACCGCTTCAATCAATGTCGCCGCGGCGGGCTCGGTATCGTCCGGCAGGTCGAGCACGCGCCACACGGCGATCAGCCGGTCGGTGCGGCGCCGCCCCGCCGCGGTTCCCGACGACAACGCGGCACGGCCGCTGCAATCGATGGCCGCGTCGGCGAACACGACGCGGCCATCGCCGAGTTCGAGCACGACTCCATCGCAGTGATGGACCAGCATGGTGACGATGATCGGATGGCACTCGATCGCATCGTTATTCAGCTTGGTCCGCATCTGCCGCTCGAAGCTGGCGCGATCGAGGTGCCAGGCCCCCTCGCCTTGCGCGGCCCGCCGCAAGGTCCCGTCGCCCCACACCGAAAACCTGCCTTCGCTCGGCAGCGCGCTTTCGGCGTCGAGCAGGTCGGCCCATTGCAGCCGCGCGAGCAATGCGGCAGCGGCCGGCGACAACGTCTCGCCGCGGCTGATCACCTCGCGATCCGGCGCGATCAGCAGCGGGCGTCGCCCGGCCAGCACCAGGCTGCGGGCGGCGGCAAGCGCCGCCACCCCTGCGCCGATCACGGCGATCCGGCCCATCGAGATCAGCGCGCCAGCGTCGGCGCCGCGATGTCCATCGAGCCGCGTTGGACTTCGACATAGAGTTGGTCGGGCACACCCGGCAGCCCCTTCGGACCGGGACGGCGCACCACGACGCCCATCTGCGTCCACAGCTCGATCATCCGGCGCAGACCGTCGGTGTAGCCGGCTTCGACGTGCAGGCCGATGCCAGCGGCGCCGCGCGCCCATGGCACCCGCGTGTGATAGAACCGCAGCCGCTCCTCCTCGGTGAGGTCGGTGCGCATCATCTGCTGATAGAACGCCTCGGGCAGCACATCGACCGGCAGCAGCGCCGGCCACCACACCGGCGTCGGGAAGCCGCTGGCGGTGAGCACTGCCTGGCAACTGAACGCATCGCCCTGCCACGGCACGCCCATCCACCGCGTCAGATCGCCCGGCGCCTGCGGGCCGATCGGCTTGCCCTGATCCGGCTTGTCGGGGTTGCCGGCAAACACGTTGACCGGATTGAGCTGCAGCCCGACGTCCTGCGCCAGGTTCTTGCGGTTCGACAGCGCCAGGCGGAACGGCAGCTTGGTCTCGTTCGGGCCGCGATACAGCGCCTTGTGGCGGATCGGCCAGGTGATCTCGACGCCGGGATGGAACGCGCCGCCCGAACAGGCGTCGAGCGCAGCACGCGTCATCGCCTCCGGGCGTAGTTCGATCGGCAGATCGTCGAGCGTGCGAACGGAGTCCGCGCTCTTGTCAGCGTAGTCCGCCTCGAACTTCCCGTCGGCCCAGAGTTCGAGCACGCGATACTGCGTCGGCGTCAGCGCCAGCCAGGCGTGCGGGCTGTCCTGATAGTTGACGCCGTCGCCGAGCATGATCGGAATCGCGTAGCCGCGCTGATCGCTGCCGTCCGGCTTGCGGAACGCATCGAACACCTTCTTGCGCTCGGCCTTGGCATCGGCCCCGGGCTTGGCCAGCGTCTCGATCGTCGCCGGACTGGACAGATCGCCGATATCGTTCCAGGCGGCGCCGAGGAACGACGCCGTCGCCACCCACTGCATCGCGCCGGCGCGGCGCAGGATCGGCAGCACGTCGCGGCGGAACGACACCTTGTCGGTCGGGCTCTGCATCTGGCCGAGCGCCACCATCGCTTCGCGCGCAGCGTCGTACAACGTCACGATCGGCTCGAGCTGCGGCGCGAATTTCGGTCCACAACACACCACCCAGGCCGGATCGCAATCGAGCTTCTGGCCGTCGACCGTGACAGTCGCCTTGACCCAGCCGTCGGCCCAGTCATCGTGCCAGCCGTCATTGTTGGTGAAGTCGCGCACCGGATTCTGCGGCAACGCGGTGCGCGAGACGCCGTCGGCGGCGAACACCAACAGGCGCCCCTTGTCGTCGGTGCGCAGATGGCCGAGCGAGACGTCGAGCGTCTGCCAGAACCGGCCCTTCATCCGATACTTGTCGTCGCCGCCCTTGGGGTTGGTCGAGGCGCCGGAAATCTCCAGCTTGCCGGCGTCGATGCACAGCATCGCTTCGCGCTTGTCGGCCGCGACGAAGGCGTTGCGCTGCGCGCCGGGAACGCCGGGCGCGCTGTCGCCGCGATCCATGGCGTTGACGAAGCCGTACCAGGCCGCCTTGGTGTTGGCGACGTGCACGCTCCAGGTCACGCCATCGGCGCCATCGAGTTCGCGCACCACGCGGCCCTGGTCGTCGTAGCCGAACAGGCGGAAGCGCTGCACCTGTTTCTTGATCCGTCCCTGCTTATCCTTGAAGCCGCCTTCGGGCTCGTCGAGCAGGCCCGGCACCTCCGGCGCCAGAAACCAGTCCTCGGCATTACCGACGCGGGAGAAACCGATCGCCGGGAAGATCGCGACCTTGGCAATCTTTGCGCCTTTTGGTGCTGCAGGTTGCGCGTGCAACGACGAGATCGCCGCCTTCGCCAGCAGCGGCCCTCCGAGGCCGACGGCTGCAGCTCCGAGCAAAAAATCGCGGCGCTTCATCTGATGATCCTCCCCTGTGGTTCCACCCTTGGAGAGGTATTCGCTTGCTGCACCTTAAGGTGCACTTAATTCACACACGCAAATAGCGCGCGATATCGTACCGCGCGCTCTACACTTCTGACGGAATGTAAAGTTTGAATCAGATCCGACGGAACTCAGCCGTCGATCGAGGCCGGCTTCAGCTCCACGGACTCGCCGCAGCCGCACGCTGAGATCTGGTTCGGGTTGTTGAACACGAACTGCGCCTGCATCCTGTCGGCTTTGTAGTCCATCTCGGTGCCGAGCAGGAACAACACCGCCTTCGGATCGACCAGGATCTTCACGCCCTTGTCTTCGATGACTTCGTCGTTCGGCTTGATGTCGTGCGCGTACTCGACCGTGTAGGACTGTCCGGCGCAGCCGCCATTCTTGATCCCGACGCGCAGGCCGAGAATCTCGCTGTCGGCACGACCCATTAGTTCTTTCACGCGAATGGCCGCGGCATCGGTGAGCCGCATCACTTGAGGCCGAGGACGTGCCGTAGCCATGGTGTTTCCCACTCCTGTTGCCGGACCTGCCCGGAGACGTTCGCCGCTTCGCCGGCGACCAGCCGGACCTTCAGATAGTTACGCAACCGCCACTTCGAAAGGTGTTACCAGTTCCTCGCCGTTTGCCGCCTAATGGATCGGCCAGACACCCGGCGTCACAAGTTCCAACAGATGGCGATCGGGATCACGGAAGTAGATACTCGACCCGCCGCGCGGCCACTCCGTGCGGCCTTCGATCTCCACGCCATGCTCTGTCAGGCGGGCTTCCCATTCGCCGAGCCGGTCGCGATCGACCGACAGTCCGATGTGGACCGGTCCGCTGCCATCATGCGGCGGGATCGTGCCGCCCGGCAGATGGACCGTCTCCAGCGTGCTGCCCCGCTTGAACAGCAGCAGCACGTTGCGGCCGCCCACGTCGAAAGCACAAAACCGCTGATCGCTCGTCATCGGACTCAGCAGCAGGACGTCCTGGTAGAAGCTTCGGGCGCGATCGAGGTCGTCGACATACAGCGCCGTTTCGATCACACCGTTCAGACGCAGACCCAATCCGTCCTCACCACATATTCAGCACGAGCCGGGCTTCGTCGCTCATCCGCTCTGGAGTCCACGGCGGCTCCCAGACAATGTTGACGTTAACCACGCCGACGCCGGGCACGCTGGCCACCGCGTTCTCGACCATGGTCGGCAGCTCGGCTGCAGCCGGACAGTTCGGCGTCGTCAGCGTCATGTCGAGGTCGACGGTGCGGTCGTCCTTAATCTCGACTTTGTAGATCAGCCCGAGCTCGTAAATGTCGGCGGGGATTTCCGGGTCGAACACCGTCTTCAGCGCGGCCACGATCTCGGTGCCGAGCCGCTCGGTCTCCTCCGGCGGCAGCGCCGAAACGGTCTGCATGTTGGCTTTGGCTTCGATCGTATCGGTCATGCGAACAGATCCCGCGCCTTGATCAGCGCACTGACGAGTTGGTCCACTTCCTCACGGGTATTATACATGCCGAACGACGCACGGCACGTCGCAGTGACTTGGAACCGCTCCAGCAGCGGCATCACGCAATGGGTGCCGGCGCGGACCGCGATCCCCTGCCGGTCGATCACTGTGGCCACGTCGTGCGGGTGTGCGCCCTTCATTTCGAAGGAAATCACCGGGCCTTTGCCCTTGGCGTTGCCGATGATCCGCAGCGCGTTGATCTCGCGGAGCCGCTCCTCGGCGTAGGTCAAAAGATCGTGTTCGTGGGCGGCGATCCGCTCCTTGCCGATCGAATTGACGTAGTCGATCGCAGCCCCGAGCCCGACGGCCTCGACGATCGCCGGCGTGCCGGCTTCGAATCGATGCGGCGGGTCGCCGTAGGTCACCCAATCCTGCGCGACCTCGCGGATCATCTCGCCACCGCCGTTGTAGGGGCGCATCTTGGAGAGCACGTCGTACTTGCCGTACAGCGCGCCGATCCCGGTCGGGCCATAGATCTTGTGGCCGGTCATCACATAGAAGTCGCAGTCGATGTCCTGGACATCGATCGCGAGATGCACCGCCGCCTGGCTGCCGTCGACCAGCACCGGAATGCCGCGGGCATGGGCGATCTTCACCACGTCCTTGACCGGAACGACGGTGCCGAGCGCGTTCGACATCTGGGTGATCGCGACCAGCTTGGTCTTGGCGGTCAGCAGCTTCTCGAACTCATCGAGCAGGAAGTTGCCTTCATCATCGACCGGCGCCCACTTGATCACCGCATCCTGGCGCTCGCGAAGGAAGTGCCACGGCACGATGTTGGAATGGTGCTCCATGATCGAGAGCACGATCTCGTCGCCCTCGCCGATGTTCGTCGCGCCCCACGACGACGCCACCAGGTTGATCGCCTCGGTGGCGTTGCGGGTGAAGATGATCTCTTCGGGCCGCTTGGCGTTGAGCAGATGCTGCACGCGGGTGCGGCCGCCTTCGTAAGCCTCGGTCGCGGCGTTGGCGAGATAATGCAGGCCGCGATGCACGTTGGCGTATTCGCTCTCATACGCCTGCGTCATCCGCGTCAGCACCTGCCGCGGCTTCTGCGCCGAGGCGGCGTTGTCGAGATACACCAGCTTCTTGCCGTAAACCTGCAGCGCCAGCGCCGGAAAGTCCTCGCGGACCAGGTCGACGTCGTAGCTGCCGTTGCTGACCGCCGGATGCGTACTCATCGCCTCGCCTCCAGCCAGCGCACCGCAGCCCCGGTCACCAGCTCACGCAAATTATCGTCCGCGATCGCTTCGATCGCCTCGCCGACGAACGCCTGGATCAGCATCGCCTCGGCTTCCTTCTGCGGCAGGCCGCGGGCGCGCAGATAGAACAGCAAGGAATCGTCGAGCGCGCCGACCGCGGCGCCGTGGCCGCAGGTGACGTCGTCGGCGAAGATTTCGAGCTCCGGCTTATTGTCGACCTCGGCCTCGTCGGACAGCAACAGCGCCCGCGTCATCATCTTGGCGTCGGTCTGCTGCGCCGGCTGACGGACATTGATCCGGCCCTGGAAGACCGAGTGGCCGCGGTCATCCACCACCGCGCGGAAACCTTCGCGGCTGGCGCAATGCGGCACGTCGTGGTTCATCACCAGCGTGGTGTCGGCGTGCTGCTTGCCGTTGAGGAGATTGACGCCGTTGGTCTGCACTTCGGAGTGCGAGCCGGCCACCGTCACCACCGCCTGATAGCGGCTGACGAGCCCGCCGGTGGTGATGCCGAACGCGTTGAAATGCGCATGCGCGCCGACCGAGACCGCCGCCGAGGTGATGTTGAACGCCTCGCGGGAGTCTTCGACGATCCGCACGTAGTCGAGCCGAGCGTGATCACCGACCGCGATCACGGCGGAGTCGTGAACCTGATAGGCACCGGCGCCCTCGCCCGCCACGTAGCTTTCGACCACCGTCGCCACCGCGGCGTTGCCGAGCGCGATCCGCGACCGGGTGAACATCGCGGCCGGCGCACCGCCGGAAGCGATGTGCAGGATGTGCAGCGGCCGGGCCAGCGTGGTGCCGTCCGCGACCTCGATAACGACGCCGTCGGTCATCAGCGCGGTGTTGAGCGCCACCATCGGATCGGCGGTGTCGAGCGACAGCACGCGGTCGTCGCCGCTTTGCAGCGCCTCGCGCAGGCTGCGGACCGTCAGGCCGGCTTCCAGCGCTGCCAGGTCCGACAGACCGGGCGCCAGCACGCCGTCGACCAGCACCAAACGGCGGACACCGTCGATCGCATGCAGCTTGGCGGCAGCCTCGGCGCGCGCCAGCGCGGTCGCCTCTGGGGCCGCAGCAAGCGGCAGAACCTCGCGCATCAGCGCACGCAGGTCGGTGTACTTCCAATCTTCGATCCGGCGGTGCGGCAAGCCGATCCGCTGGAATGTGTCGAGCGCCTGACGGCGGGTGTCGGCGACCTTGCCCGCACCCGGCACGCGGGCGCTGACTGCAGCGAAATTGTCGCTGGCGGTGTCGGGCTTGTCGGGTTTCGCCACTGCGATGTTCATGACCGTGTCCCGATCGGCGGCGCTCAGGCCGCGGCTTCCTGATATTGCGCGTAACCGTTGGCTTCGAGCTCGAGCGCGAGCTCCTTGCCGCCGCTACGGACGACCTTGCCCTTCGACATGACGTGGACAACGTCCGGTACGATGTAGTCGAGCAGCCGCTGATAGTGGGTGATGACGATCATCGAGCGGTTCGGCGCACGCAGCGCGTTGACGCCTTCGGAAGCGATCCGCAGCGCGTCGATGTCGAGGCCGGAGTCCATCTCGTCGAGGATGCACAGGCTGGGCTGGAACAGCGCCATCTGCAGCACCTCGTTGCGCTTCTTCTCGCCGCCCGAGAAGCCCACATTGACGCCGCGCTTCAGCATCTCCTGCGGGATGCCGAGCGAGCCGGAGACTTCGCGAACCCGCTTGAGGAAATCCGGGGTGGACAATTCGTCCTCGCCGCGCGCCTTGCGCTGCGCATTCAGCGCGGTGCGCAGGAAGTTCATGGTGGCGACGCCGGGGATTTCGACCGGATACTGGAACGCCAGGAACACGCCCTTGGCGGCGCGCTCGTTCGGCTCCATCGCGAGCAGGTCTTCGCCCTTGAACAGGACCTCGCCGCCGGTCACTTCATAACCCGGCTTGCCGGCGATGACATGGCTGAGCGTCGACTTGCCGGAGCCGTTCGGCCCCATGATCGCGTGCACTTCGCCTTCGTTCACGGTGAGTGTCAGCCCGTGCAGGATCTCGCGATCCGCGACGCTGACCTTGAGGTCCTTCACTTCGAGCAATGCGGGCATAACGACCTTCCTGTTTGGCTCTCATCCTGAGGATCGACCGCAGCGCGCGTCTCGAAGGATGAGTTGATATGACGTTCTCGTTGCGGATCCTGCGAGGCGGCCGCGGCGCGGCCACCCCGTGAAGCTGTCGGCGTTAGCCGACCGAACCTTCGAGGCTGATCGAGATCAGCTTCTGCGCTTCCACCGCGAATTCCATCGGCAGTTGCTGCAGCACGTCCTTGACGAAGCCGTTGACCACGAGGCCGACCGCCTCCTCCTGCGACAGGCCGCGCTGGATGCAATAGAACAGCACGTCCTCGGAGATCTTCGACGTGGTCGCCTCGTGCTCGAACAGCGTCGAGGCGTTCTTGGCTTCAATGTAGGGCACGGTGTGCGCGCCGCACTGGTCGCCGATCAGCAGCGAGTCGCAGGCGGTGAAGTTGCGCGCGCCGGTGGCCTTGCGATGGGCGGTGACGAGGCCGCGATAGGTGTTCTGCGACTTGCCGGCGGCGATGCCCTTGGAGATGATCCGGCTCGTGGTGTTCTTGCCGAGATGGATCATCTTGGTGCCGCTATCGACCTGCTGATAGCCGTTCGAGATCGCGATCGAGTAGAACTCGCCGCGCGAATTGTCGCCGCGCAGGATGCAGCTCGGATACTTCCAGGTGATCGCCGACCCGGTCTCGACCTGAGTCCAGGAGATCTTGGAATTGGCGCCGCGGCAGTCGCCACGCTTGGTGACGAAGTTGTAGATGCCGCCCTTGCCTTCCGAGTTGCCCGGGTACCAGTTCTGCACCGTCGAATACTTGATCTCGGCGTCGTCCATCGCCACCAGTTCGACCACGGCGGCGTGAAGCTGGTTCTCGTCGCGCTGCGGAGCGGTGCAGCCTTCGAGATAGGAGACGTAGGAACCCTTGTCGGCGATGATCAGCGTGCGCTCGAACTGGCCGGTGTTGCGCTCGTTGATGCGGAAATAGGTCGACAGCTCCATCGGGCAGCGCACGCCCGGCGGCACGTAGACGAACGAGCCGTCGGAGAACACCGCCGAGTTCAGCGTCGCATAGAAGTTGTCGGAGGTCGGCACCACGCTGCCGAGATACTTCTGCACCAGCTCGGGGTGATGCTTGATCGCCTCCGAGATCGGCATGAAGATCACGCCGGCCTTCTTCAGTTCGGCCTGGAAGGTGGTCGCCACCGACACCGAGTCGAACACCGCGTCGACCGCGATCTTGCGGCCCGGCGAGTCCGGCGCACCCGGTTGCGGCTCGACGCCTTCCAGCAGCGCGACTTCGCGCAGCGGGATGCCGAGCTTCTCGTAGGTCTTGAGAATCTCAGGATCAATCTCGTCGAGCGAGCCGACGGTCTTCTTCGGCTTCGGCGCGGCGTAGTAGTAGAGGTCCTGGAAGTCGATCTTCGGATAGGACACCCGCGCCCAGCTCGGCTCGGTCATCGTCAGCCAGCGGCGATAGGCATCGAGCCGCCACTGCAACATCCAGTCGGGCTCGTTTTTCTTCGCCGAAATGAAGCGGACGATGTCTTCGGAAAGCCCCTTCGGAGCCTTCTCGGATTCGATCAGGGTCTCGAATCCATATCGATATTGATCGACGTCGATCTGGCGGACCCGATCGACGGTCTCTTGTACGGCAGCCATTCAAACCTCCGCTCGCGGTTTCAAGGACCGCGGTGGATCTGCTGAGACATGCTTACACGATCCGGCGCGGGATGAAACCCTCTTAGAACCGTTCAAGCACTGTTTCATGATCCCTTTTAGTTAGGTTGCCGGCGAGCTTTCTCCAAGCCTGCAGGCATCGATCGATGTCGGATTCGCTACTCGACCAGCCGAGGCTGATCCGTATCGCCGACCGTGCAAGTTCCGGACCGAACCCCATCGCTTCGAGCACGTGCGACGGCTGCACCTTGCCGGACGAACACGCCGATCCCGACGACACCGCGATTCCGGCCAGATCGAAGCCGATCACCGCGGTCTCGGCGCGTAATCCCGGGATTGCGAACAGCGTGGTGTTGGGCAGCCGCGGCACGCCGGCCGACATGATCACACCTTCGTCCCCGGCGATATGTCGCAAGCCCGCCTCGAGCCGTGTCCGCAACCCTTCGATCCGAACCATGTCGTCCGCCATCGCCGGGATCGCCACCGCGGCCGCGGCGCCGAAGCCGGCGATGCCGATCAGGTTCTCGGTGCCGGCGCGCCGTCCCAGCTCCTGACCTCCGCCGCGCAGCAGCGGCTCCGGTCCGGTCAGCCTCGGGCTCAGCACCAGCGCGCCGACGCCCTTCGGGCCTCCGATCTTGTGTGCAGACAGTGAGATAAGATCGGCGCCGAGTTCCTTGATTCCGAATGGAATCTTGCCGAGCGCCTGGATCGCATCGACGTGCAGCACGCCGCCGGCTTCATGCACCATCTCAGCAACTTCACGAATCGGCTGAAGCGCGCCGGTCTCGTTGTTGGCGAGCATCACCGACACCAGCGCCGGACCGCCATCGGCCAGCAACGCGCGCAGATGGTTGAGGTCGAGCACGCCGTCCGCCGTCACCCGGATCTGGGTGACCCGCTCCGCCGGGAACCGGCCGCCGCCCAGAACGGACGCGTGTTCCACGGCTGAAAGCAGCAGTCTTTCAGCGGGTTCCGCACCGATCCGGAGTCCGGGTGTGAGCGCCAGCGCGTTGGCTTCGGTGCCGCCGGAGGTGAACACCACGTCGCGCGGCGCCGCCCCGACCGCTTCTGCCACCTGCGCCCGGGCCTGTTCGAGCAGCCCGCGCGCGGCCCGGCCTTCGGCATGGACCGACGACGGATTGCCGACAACGTCGAGCGCGGCCGTCATCGCCGCTTTGGCCTCCGGCCGCAGCGGCGTGGTCGCATTCCAGTCCAGATACACTCGATTGGCCGTCACCACGCTTCATTCCTTGTCTCGGGACGGCTGCTGGTCCGTCCCCTGGCACCGCCGCCGGCGGCCACCCTGCTCAATATGCTTGCATTTGGCCCTGCGCTCCATGCTAGAACGCAGCTCCCCGTTTCCGCCGGCCACCTGCCCCATCCGCACTGCGGCAGCCGGCGGCCGTTGCTGGCAGGACCCGCGCGCGCCCGGCGCGCCAGGCCGAATCCCACGATGTCGCGCAAGGATCGCTGATGCCCGAAGTTATTTTCACCGGTCCGGCGGGCCGACTTGAAGGCCGCTACCACCCGGCGAAGCAGAAGAACGCGCCGATCGCGATGGTGCTGCACCCGCATCCGCAGTTCCGTGGCAACATGAACCACCCGATCGTCTATCAGGTGTATTACGCCTTCGTGGCCCGCGGCTTCTCGGTGCTGCGGTTCAATTTCCGCGGCGTCGGCCGCAGCCAGGGTTCGTTCGACCACGGCACCGGCGAGCTGGCCGATGCCGCCTCCGCGCTCGATTGGGCCCAGACCATCAATCCCGAAGCACGCGCCTGCTGGGTCGCCGGATTCTCGTTCGGTGCCTGGATCGGCATGCAGCTGCTGATGCGCCGCCCCGAGGTCGAAGGCTTCATCTCGATCGCGCCGGAACCGAACCGCTACGATTTCTCGTTCCTGGCGCCCTGCCCGTCGTCCGGCCTGATCGTCCATGGCGAGAAGGACATCGTCGCGCCGGCCAAGGACGTCAACACCCTGGTCGAGAAGTTGAAGACGCAGAAGGGCATCGTGATCGACCAGCAGACCATCCCGGGCGCCAACCACTTCTTTGAAGACCGGATGGAACCGCTGATGGAGACGATCACGTCCTATCTCGACATGCGGCTCGCCAACGTTCGCTGAGGCGGTTCTCAGTCTTCCTCCGTCATTGCGAGGAGCACCCGGGTCGGCGCTCGCGCCGTCCGAGTACAGGCTCCGCGACGAAGCAATCCAGCACCCTGCACGGAGCCGGATTGCTTCGCTGCACTCGCAATGACGATGTCGCCTTACGGCCGCGCCAGCAGCCCGCCGGTCATCGGAAAAGCGACGCCGGTGGTCGCCGGATAGCTCAGCGGCAAGCCTTTCAGCCCGCGCGTGGCGAGGAAACCGAACGCCTGCGCCTCCATCGCGTCCGCGGACCAGCCGAGCGCATCGGCGCTCTCGACGCTGGCCGGGGCCAGCGCCTCGCGCAGCATCCGCATCAGCGTCAGGTTACGTGCGCCGCCGCCAGTCACGATCCAACTCTGCGGCGGCTTCGGCAGCAGTGGCAGCACCGACGCAATCGCGCGCGCGGTGAACGCCGTCAGCGTCGCCGCTCCGTCGGCCGGCGACCAGTCGCGCTGGGCCAGCCCGGCGAAGTCGTTGCGATCGAGCGATTTCGGCGCCGGCTTGGCGAAGAACGGATGCCGCAGCGCTTCCGCGAGCCACGCCTGATCGATCGCGCCCTGCGCCGCCAGCCGGCCTTCGCAATCGAACGGCTTGCCGAGCTTGCGGAACATGAAGTCATCGAGCAGCGCATTGCCGGGGCCGGTGTCGCAGGCAATCAGCGTGTCGGTGCCGTCGATATACGTGACGTTGGACACACCGCCGACATTGATCACGCCGATCGGGCCGTCACGGCCGAGCGATTGCGCCAGCGCGCGGTGATACACCGGCACCAGCGGCGCGCCCTGCCCGCCGGCCGCGACATCCGCGGCGCGGAAGTCGCACACCACCGGGATGCGGATCGCCTTGGCCAGCGCCTTGGCATCGCCGATCTGCACCGTGAGCTTTTCGGCCGGCCGGTGCAGCACGGTCTGGCCGTGGAAGCCGACGATATCGACGCTTTCGGGCGACAGCCGGTTCTGCGCTACGAAGGCGGCAACGGCCTCGGCGTGGGCGATCGTCACGGCGCGTTCGGCCTCGGCGAGCACGCCCGGCCGGGCATCCCGCGCGGTCAGTTGCACCGCTTCAGCGAGCGCCTGGCGCAACAGGCTGCGTTCGGTCTCGGTGTAGGGCCGGTAGCCCGACGGTCCGAGCGCAGCGACGCGCCGTCCGTCGGTCTTGATCAGAGCGACATCGACGCCGTCGAGCGACGTCCCGCTCATCAGTCCGATCGCCGTCATCATCATGGCACGCGCCTTCTCCGGCCGCTGCGGAATGTCCAACTTGTGTCAAACACCTAGTTCTTATAATGCCACAGGGTAACGCGCCCGAAAGACATTCCTGGGCGTCTTCGCGCGCGATCTGCGCGATACGTGAAATAACCGTGATCAGAGACCGATACAGATGACCGCTTTTAAGTCTGATTTTATGAATGTTCTCCAAAGCCGGGGATTCATTCATCAGATTTCCGACCCCGACTCGCTGGACGCGCTCGCGGCGAAGGGCGAAGTGGTCGCGTATGTCGGTTACGACTGCACCGCGGCGTCGCTGCATGTCGGCCATCTGCTCTCGATCATGATGCTGCACTGGCTGCAGGCGACCGGCAACAAGCCGATCGCACTGATGGGCGGCGGCACCACGCGCGTCGGCGATCCGTCCGGCCGCGACGAGACCCGCAAGATCCTCACCTACGAGCAGATCGACGCCAACAAGGAGTCGATCAAGGGCACGTTCTCGAAGTTCATCAAGTTCGGCGACGGGCATAGCGACGCGGTGATGGCCGACAACGCCGAGTGGCTGACCAAGCTGAACTACATCGAGATGCTGCGCGACGTCGGCCGCCACTTCTCGATCAACCGCATGCTGACGATGGACTCGGTGAAGCTGCGGCTCGAGCGTGAGCAGGAACTGTCGTTCATCGAATTCAACTACATGATCCTGCAGTCCTACGACTTCGTTGAGCTGGCGCGCCGCTACAAGTGCAATCTGCAGATGGGCGGCTCGGATCAGTGGGGCAATATCGTCAACGGTGTCGACCTCGGCCGCCGCATGGGCACGCATCAGCTCCACGCGCTGACCTGCCCGCTGCTCACCACCGCCTCGGGCGCCAAGATGGGCAAGACCGCCGCCGGCGCGGTCTGGCTCAACGGCGACATGCTGGCGCCGTATGATTACTGGCAGTACTGGCGCAACACCGAGGACGCCGACGTCGGCCGCTTCCTGAAGCTGTTCACGCTGCTGCCGATGGACGAAATCGAGCGGCTGTCGAAGCTGCAGGGCGCCGAGATCAACGACGCCAAGAAGATCCTGGCCACCGAGGCGACCGCGCTAATGCACGGCCGCGAGGCAGCCGACAAGGCGGAAGCCACCGCGCGCACCACCTTCGAACAGGGCGGCACCGCGCAGGACCTGCCGAGCGTCGAGATCAGCCGCGGCGAGCTCGATGCCGGGATCGGCGTGCTGGTGGCGTTCGCGGAGAAGACCGGGCTGGTCGCCTCCAACGGCGAAGCCCGCCGCCAGATCAAGGCCGGCGGCCTCAAGGTCAACGATGCGCCGGTGACCGACGAGAAGATGACGCTGACCGCGACCGACCTGTCGTCGGACGGCGTGATCAAGCTGTCGATGGGCAAGAAGAAGCACGTGCTGCTTCGGCTTGCATAGCCCCATTCGCGGGCAGGCCCTGCTCCTTTCCGGCAAAACCGCGTTCGATGTGAAAAACGCGGACTCGTTCGGGAAGGATCGTCCTTGGATCACCGTGCCTCGCGCACCGGCCTGTTTATTCTCGGCCTGTGTTTCGTGCTGTCGCTGCTCGGCCGCGGGCTCGGCGAGAGCTTCACCGTGTTCCTGCTGCCGATCTCGGCCTCGTTCGGCTGGGACCGCGCCGAGGTGGTGTCGATCTATTCGCTGACGGCGCTTTGCACCGGCCTCGCCTCACCGCTGGTCGGCCGGCTGTTCGATCGGTCCGGCCCGCGCGCGGTCTACACTCTCGGCATGGCCCTGCTGGGCGGCGCGCTGCTGATCGCCGCCTACGCCGAGCGGCTCTGGCAGCTGCAGATCACCGTCGGGCTGTGCGTCGGCCTCGGCATCGCCTTCACCGGCAACGTTCCGAATTCGATCCTGCTCGGCCGCTGGTTCGGCGCACGGCTGCCGACCGCGATGGCGGTGGTGTATTCGGCGATCGGGGCCGGCGTGCTGGTGATGCTGCCGATCGCGCAGGTCCTGATTGAACGATACGGCTGGCGTGAGGCGTATCTGATTCTCGGCGGCGCGATGCTGATCCTGCTGCTGCCGCTGTCGCTGCTGCCATGGCGACGGTTCGCCGCCGGGGCGGACGCCCACGCGCAGCGGCCCGCGCATGATGCCGATGATGACGGCTGGACGCTGGGAAACGCGATGCGCCACCATGCGTTCTGGGCGCTGTTCGCGACCTTCTTCTTCACCGCAATCGGGATGTACTCGATCTCGGCGCAGGTGGTCGCCTATCTGGTCGACGCCGGCTTCACCCCGCTGCAGGCGGCGACCGCCTGGGGCTTCTCCGGCGTCGTGCTGGTGGTCGGCATGCTCGGCGTGAGTTGGCTCGACGGCGTGATTGGACGGCGTCCGTCGATCCTGTTTTCCTATGCGATCTCGATCACCGGCCTCGGGCTGCTCTGGCTGCTGCAGTGGTATCCGAACCTGTTGCTGCTCGGCGGCTTTGTGATCTGCTTCGGCTCGATGATCGGCTCGCGCGGCCCGCTGATCACCGCCACCGCGATGAGCATCTTCCGCGGCAAGCGCGTCGGCACGATCTACGGCACGATCTCGATCGGTAGCGGCCTCGGCTCGGCGTTCGGCTCATGGTGCGGCGGCCTGCTGCATGACCTCACCCAGAGCTACAATCCGGTGCTCGGCTTCGCGCTGGTGAGCGTGGTGCTCGGCATGATCCCGTTCCTGGTGGTCCCGGCGCTGCGGGAGCGACAATAAGCGCACGCTGTTGCGTTTCAGTCGCAGCTATCAGTCATGACTTCGCAATCCCTGCGTGGCATAGACCGGGCCATTAGCGGCCCCTCGCCTCTGCGATCAGCAAAATGTGTTCGGCCAAATTGCGCTCGATCACACGCTGCCGCCGCCCTGCCGGGCATCATCGTCCGATGGGCTGCTCGCGCGGCGGGCTTTGACATGCCGCGATTTCGCTTCGGAGACATCATGACCACCACGACTCTTGATACCGCCGACAAAAGGCCCGCCCAATACGGCGCGCTCGCTGTCCTCATTCACTGGCTGATTTTCTTCGCCGTGATCGCCCTGTTCGCCTCGATGCAATACGCGCACGGGCTGGAGAAGACCGACCCGCTGCGCGGCACGCTGTACAGCTGGCACAAGGCGATCGGCACCCTCGTGCTGGGCCTCGCAGTGGTCCGCATCCTGTGGATCAAGATCCACGGTGCGCCGGATCTCGTGCCCTCGCCGCGCATCACCGAGGTGATCGCCCGGATCAGCCACGGACTGCTCTACCTGCTGCTGCTCGCGGTCCCGATCACCGGCCTCGGCATGACGCTGTTCTCCGGCCGCGGCGTCGACCTGCTCGGCATCCCGCCGCTCGCCAAGAACGACGCAATCTCCGGCGCGCTGCATGCAGCGCACGAACCGCTGTTCCTTTTGACCGCGATCGTCGTGCTGATCCACGTGATCGGCGCGCTGTGGCACCACTACTTCCGCCACGACGCAACGCTCGGCCGCATGGTGCCGTGGCTGCGCGGCAAGTAACGACACACCTCGTCATTGGCGAATCCGACGACGTAATCCAGCTCCGTGCACTGAGCTGGATTACCTGTCGCAATTGTCATCGGGCCGGCCAGAGGCCAGACCCGTTGACACTCAATGACGGAGATAGGTCGTTATCTGATTAGTTTGGCGGCGCCGGGAAATCGGCGCCGTTGTTTTGTCGGCCGGTGTTGAATTCGAAGATCTTGCGCAGCACGCCCGGTGCCATCGCCGAGATCGGGTTGACCCGCAGCACCGGTTTGCCCGGCGTGCCGACCACCTCATAGGTGACGCCGATCAGCCCCTCGTTGCTGCCGCCCCCCAGGAACAGGCCGACGATCGGGATCTGCCCGAACATGTTGTTCAGCCCGTACATCGGCACGAAGGTGCCGCTCATCCGCACCTGGTTGGCGCTGTAATCGATCGAGCCTTCGATGGTGGCGCCGATCGTCGGCCCCTTCACCACGCCATCGCGAATAGTCAGCGTGCCGTTCTGCCGGCTGAACTCGGCGCGCAGGCGCGAGAACGCCAGCCCCTGCGGCGGTCCGCCCGGCGCGCCGGCGGCGACGCGGTCGAGCGCAGCTTCACCCTTGACGGTGAAGTCGCGGACGTTGATCAAGCCTTCCTTTTCGCGCGGCTCGCCGCCCGGCGGCTCGACCGCCAGCGAGAGCTGGCCGCCATACATTTTCGAGTAGCTGTCGGTGAAGCGGAAGAACGCGCCGGCGTCGTTGGTCTCGAGATAAATCACTTCGCGGCCCTGATTGCGGCCGCGCAGATCGGCGGTGATCGGGGTGTCGCGGCCGAGCTTGCCGTTCATCGAGAAGCTGCGGATCGCGCCATTGCGGCGCGTGGTCTTGACGTCGAGGCTGCGCAGCGCCTCGCCGGAGAAGCCGGCGACCGCGCCGAACTTCAGGTCGAGATCGAAATCGATGCTCTTGCCCTTGGCGTCGCTGGAGCCGCCCGACAGCGCGGAGCGAATGAAGCCGCGGCCGTCGAACACGTCGCCGCGCATCACCGCCTTCAGCACGCCGTCTGGGCCGCGGTCGGCCTTCAGCATCGCCTTGTCGCCTTCGGACGGCGAGTACACCGGGAAGTTGATGTTGATCAGATCGCCTTCGGCGTCGACTTCGAGCGAGCCCTTGATCAGTGTGCCGCCGCCTTCGATGGTGACATCATCGAGCCGGGTCGATTGGGGCTTGCGCGTGACGTTGAAGGTCGCCTTGCCGGGCTTGCCGGGCTGCTTGCTCCAGCCCGGCAGCAGATTGTCGACCTTCACCGGGGTGAGATCGGCTTCGATGCCGAACTTGGAATCCTGTTCGTTGTCACCCATCTTGCCGGTCAACTTGACGCCAAGCGGACCGCTGAGACCGCTGCCGAGATCGACACCGAGCCGGGCGCGGCTGGCATCGTCGAGCGTCGCCTGCAGCTTGACGTCGGCGTCGCCATCGACCGGCTTGCGATAGTCCAGCGACGCCGCCTGACCATTGATTTTGACGTCGCCCTTGACCTGGTAGCCCTGGTTGTTGGCGATCACCTTCAGCGCATTGGCCTCGAGCTTCTGGCCCATCGCCACCTTGTCGGCGGAGAAGCCGTTGAGGTCAGCGTTGATCGAGTAGCTGGTGTCCTGCTTGGTCAGCTCGCGCTGGATCGGCATGCCGAGCGCGACCTGCGCCGAGACGTTGCCCTTGCTGGTGTTGGGATCGATCGGCAGCGCCGCGGCGTCACTGAGCCGGCCGGAGGCCAGCACTTCGGCGACCGCGGGCACCGGGCCCTCGAGCTTGAACTTGATCCGCGCCGGCGCCGGCTTCGGCGCCAGATCCGGCACCTCGAACAGAATGTCCGACAGCGCCACCTTGCGGCCGCCGTCGGTGTCGGCATTGGCCTGATTGATCGCGACCATTGCGGTGCGGCCGGTGACCCGCACCCGCATATCGGCATCCTTCACGACCGGCATGCCGTCGACCGGATGGATCGCCGCGCCATTGCCGAGAATGTTGACCAGCAGCCCTTCGTCCGGGATCGGCGGACCGCGGCGGGACAGGTTCTTCATCGGCGAATTGATCGCGATGTCGATGGTCTGGATCGAGCCGGCGAGGATCCTGTCGTTCACCCACTCGCGCAGTTCCGGCACGATCAGCACCGGCCACATCCGCTTCAGCGCCGACACCGACATCGGGGTGCCGGCAAGGCCGAGCGTCAGCCGCGGCTCGCCGGAGTAATCGATGCTGCCGGAGCCGGCGACGCCGATCTCGCCATTGCTGACGTCAGCCTGGGTCAGCAGCACGCGGCGATTGGCGCTATCGAAACGGACCCGGACCGCAATCCGATTGAAGATCAGCGGGCTTTCGTTCTGCGCCCCCGGCAGAACGATGGTGCCGCCGGACAGGCCGAGCCGCCAGTCGTTGACGCTGCCGTTCGGCGGCTCGAGGGATGCCAGCAGCGTCACCCGGTTGGGGCCGGCCAGCACCTTGAACGGCGCGATCAGCACGCGGCGATTGGCGTCCCATTCGACCGAGGTTTCGATCTGGTCGATCGCCATCGGATAGTCGGGCGTGTCGGAATCGATCACGGTGCCGGCGCCGGCAGTCAGCTTACCGCGAAAATAGGTCGGCACGCCGTCACGGCCGACTTCGCCCTTGAGGTCGCCGGTCAGCGGGAAGTCGGCACTGTAGGTCAGGTTCTTCAGCCGCAGCGCCAGCAGCAAGGTCCGGGTCGGCACTTGGTTGGCGTGGAGTTCGACCGAGCGGACTCCATCATGCGCCGGGCCGACCTGGACGCGGAGCGACCACGCCTTGAGCCCGCCCTCCTCGCCGACGCTGAGCGCGACGCCGCCGGTGCTCGGGCGGCGCAGGCTGAGCGAGATATTCTCGAAGGTCCAACGGTTGCCGCGCTGTTGGTCGTCGACGACGAGGTTGCCGTTCTTCAGGCCGATCTCATTGAGGTTCTGACCGTCGAGCCCACTCAGGCTCAGGCTGTCGAGCCATTCCAGACCGGCCAGCACGCCCTTCATGGTGTCCGACGTGTCGGTTGCCGGCGCCGGCGGCGGTGTGGTGGTCGAGGCCGCCGGCGGCGCGGCACCGGGCGCCGCCGCCCCCGCGTCCGGAGTGGTCGGCTGGGTCGGGAGCTTGAATTCAGCCGGACGGCCGCTCGGCGCGACGCCGGTGGCCAGCGGCCGATCCGTCGAGCCGGCCGAAACCGTCACCTGCCCGTCTGGATCAATCCGGATCGCCAGTTCGGCGCCGACCAGCCGCAGGCTCTCGGCGCGCAGCCTGCCAGTCATCAGCGCCCAGCCGGATAGCCGCACCTCTGCTTTGGGTGCCGAGGCGACGACGACGTGATCGCGGTCGCGCACCACGATGTCGCGGATCCGCACCGCGATCCGAATCCGGCCGGCGCGCTCGATCTGAGTGCCGCCGATCTCGACGGTGTTGCCCTGACCGATGTTCTCTTCGATCGCGTCTGCCAGCCACGGCGTCACCATGTCGAGATTGATCGGGCCGACGCCGAGCCGCAGCCACAGTCCGGCGAAGCTCGCGATCAACACGGCGCCGACCACCGCGATCGTCAGCAGCGTCCGCTTCAGCCACGGCGTGCCCGACGCGCGGCGGCTCGGCCAGTCGTCGATACGATTCAGACCGAGGTTGCGGCGCTTCAGCAATTTGCGGGCGCGGTGCCGAGCATCTTCCTCGTGCTCATGATCCCAATGGCCGTCGTGCCAATGGGGATCGTTGGAGTCTTGGCCAGCGTGCGGGTCGGACTGGTCCGGCGTCGGATGTTTGGCCATTGCCTCTCGTTGCACGCGCGCGTCGGGAGCCGGTTCTTCGCGGGAGGGGTGTGCGCCGTCGCGCAGGATGCGCTCCTGTGGCGGCATTGCTGCCAATCCTCGCTTGAAACCTCAACTCGCCACCGGCCCAACGGGCCCATTGAACAAACGGGGATGGTCGGTACGCCGAATCCCTGCAACCATACCCCGAGGTCGACGGATTTGCCCAGCAGCGGCAAACTCGCATCGTTTCCAGGCGATAATCGATGTTTGACCCTTCGAAAGCGACGAAAGGAAGGCGCATGCCCAAGCCGACGCCCAAGAAACCATCCAAGACGGCCACCAAGCCTGCCACCAAGAAAACCTCCAAGGTGACGACGAAGGCGGCAGCCAAACCGTCCGCCGCGAAGGCCACGACCGTGGCGAAGAAGGCGGCCGCCAAGTTGCCCGCTGCCAAGACCCCTGCTGCCAAGACGGCGGCGCCGAAGGCTAACGCAAAGTCCGCGGCCAAATCCGCCGCAACCAAGCCACCCGGCCTCTCCGAGGGCAGCGTCGCGCCGGACTTCAGGCTGCCGCGCGATGGCGGCGGCGAGATCTCCCGTGCCGACTTCGCCGGCCGGAAGCTGGTGCTGTTCTTCTATCCGAAGGCCAACACCCCCGGCTGCACCCGCGAGGCGATCGACTTCACCCGCCTCGGCGCCGATTTCAAAGCCTGCGGCACGGCCGTGCTCGGCGTCTCGGCCGACTCGGTGAAAGCGCAGGATTCGTTCCGCGACAAACATCAGCTGGCGACGCCGCTGCTGTCCGATCCCACCCACGCGATGCTCGAAGCGTATGGCGCCTGGGGCGAGAAATCGTTGTACGGCCGGAAGTTCGAAGGGATTATTCGCAGCACGGTTTTGATTGGTGCCGATGGCCGCGTCGCGCGGGTGTGGCGCAACGTGAAGGTCGACGGCCACGCCGATCAGGTGCTCGCTGCAGCGCAATCTCTATAGTTTTCATTTTCTGAAAATTAACCATGCAGGGGTCAAATCGCACCGCGCCTTGAGCGGAACCGTGACGAGTTTCCGTTCGGCGCGGGAGTTCCGATGTCGTACCGTTCCGGCCACCCATCCGC
>NZ_QUML01000051.1:0-21369 GCF_010907025.1 Rhodopseudomonas sp. BR0G17
TCACAACGTTTGACGAGGTCCCACCATCACCAGCAATCCGAAGATCGCCGGTTCGTCGCAGCGCTTCACAGCGCTCGCGAACATGGTGTTTCCTTGAAAACGTGTACCGCCGAAGTCTTTCGTCCGGTCCCAATCCCAGAAAGCCGAAGCTTCCCAAAACCGAGACCCGCAAGGACTTCGCCGTCCACGTTTCTCTTTCTTCTTCTTCACTTGTCAAACAGCCCGAGATCCGAAGATCTCAACGAAGCCTGAGGTCACAGAGACCTTCGAGACTTCAACTCCTACACTTAATAGGAGCTTGGAAATCCAGACCGACGGCGAATGGCAACCGACAACTATCGGCTGCTGTTGCACTCATCGAATTCGATGGATGTTCCAGAGGCACGGAAGCTCGCTGGGGCCCGGAGGGCTCAGCGGCGCCGCGCTCAGTGGCCGTCTTATAGGCCCGCCCCCTTGGAGCTGTCAACGGCCTCGTCAGAAAAATGTCGTGCAGGTTGGGATGATTCAATTTCTGTAGTTTTCCCAAGGCTTTCTCGTCCCCAACGCCGCACTCAGGCCACATTCCGGAGGCGTTCTCCCCAGGCAGATCGAAAAAAACTGTTCGGCTCTCCGGGTCGGCGGACGGGGTCTTTGGGCCTCGGCGCGGCTCCTTCGGGTGAAGACAGCCGTCTCGAAGCCTGCAGACTGCGGCGATTGCCGCTTTCGATTGACGCAAATCGCGGGCGCCAGCACTTTGGCTGCCCGTGACAAGTGTCAGACCTGTGACTGTTGGCGTACGCCGTCAGAGGCGGACAAGCCGGCGGCAATCAGGTAGAAGGCTCCGGTCCGCGGGCGCGGAACGGAGACGTTTGATCGGCCGATGGCCTGATCGTTCAGACTAGCCGACCGGCCGCGAGCGCGGCCGATTGCGAAATCGGGGGACGACGGATTGAGCCAAAGGGTGTCACGCGGGCGCAGCACCGGGCGCGAGGTCGGCTATATCGACCTTGGTCACGAGCCGCCGCTTTCCGTCGACGGCTCCGAGGCCGCAGTCATCGATCGCCGACGCGTATCGGTGCAGTGGTTCAGCGGCACGATCCTCACTGGTCTCTGTGGTGCCGCGCTGATTGGCGGCGCGGTCTTCGCCTCGCTCGACGGCGAGACCACCTTCGCCAAAGCTCCCGAACTGGTTCAGGCCGCCCTCCGCGGCGCGTTCGGAGCCGACAAGACCGCCGCCCTGCATAAGAGCGACCGCCTGCCGCCACCGAGCGAAGCCGCTTTGGCGCGCAGCGTGATCCGAGTCTCCACGGTTTCGCGGGTCGGCCAGCGCGACGTCGTCCGGGTCCGCCCCTTCGTCAAGATTTCCGGCAACCTGTCGCTGACCACCAGCGATCTGTCCGCCAAGATTCCCGCCTTCAATGCCCAGCGCATGCTGAGCGACGTCGGCGCCCCGGCGCAGAGCGCCGAAGATGCGCAGAATCCCGACGCGGTCGAGCCCGACGCCGAAGTCTCCTTCGTCACCCGCGATCTCGGCACGGTGCTGCCGCGCGCCAAGATTGCCGGCCAGATCGCCCCCGATGAAATCCTGATGCGCGTGCGCGATGCCGCGAACTGGAAGGGCAACAGCGGCGTTCGCTACGCCAGCGCCGCCGGCGATTTCGGCGGCGACGTCAAGCTCGCTTACGCCCCCGAAGGTCCGTCCGCCGATCCTTACGCCGGCTTCGAAACCCGGATCATCCCGGAAAACGTGACGCTGCTGCCGAAGACCAAGGAGCAGGTCACCGGCGGCAATCCGACCGGTGAACGAACTCACATCGTCAAGAAGGGCGACAGCGTCGTGTCGGTGCTGCGCGATCAAGGTGCCGCCGAAGAAGATGCCCGTGCGGTCGCCGCTGCGCTTGGCGCGCGCGGCCGCGACGGCGGCCTGAAGGAAGGCCAGAAACTACGCATCCTGATGGAATCGTCAGGCCCCGGCAAAGCGCCCCAACCGTTCCGCGTGATCGTCGCCAACGACTCCGCGGTCGAAGCGGTCGCAGCGCTCTCCGATCTCGGCCGCTACGTCGCCGTCGACGTTCAGAGCCTCAACACCGTCAGCGACACCGCCGACAACAGCGATGAGGATGAGGACGACGGCACCGGCGTCCGGCTGTATCAGTCGATCTACGAGACCGCGCTCCGCAACAAGGTGCCGCAGTCGGTGATCGACGACATGATCCGGATCTACTCCTACGACGTCGATTTCCAGCGCAAAGTCCAGGCCGGCGACTCGTTCGAAGTATTCTACGCCGGCGACGACGAAACCACTTCCACGGTCGAAAAGAACGACGTGCTGTTCGCCTCCCTCACCGTCGGCGGCGAAACCAAGAAATACTACCGCTTCCAAACTCCCGACGACGCCGCGGTCGATTTCTACGACGAGACCGGCAAGAGCGCGAAGAAGTTCCTGGTCCGCAAGCCGGTCAACCAGGCGATCATGCGCTCCGGCTTCGGCGCCCGCCGCCATCCGATCCTCGGCTACGTCAAGATGCACACCGGCGTCGACTGGTCGACGCCCTACGGCACGCCGATCTTCGCCTCGGGCAACGGCGTGGTCGAAAAGTCCGGCTGGGAAGGCGGTTACGGCAAGTACATCCGCATCAAACACGCCAACGGCTACGAGACCGCCTACGGCCATATGTCGGCGTTCGCCAAGGGCATGGAGCCCGGCAAGCGCGTTCGCCAGGGCCAGGTGATCGGCTTCGTCGGCTCGACCGGCCTGTCGACCGGCGCGCACGTCCACTACGAAATCATCGTCAACGGCCGCTTCGTCGATCCGATGCGCGTACGCCTGCCGCGCGGCCGGTCGCTCGAAGGCCCGATGCTCGCCGGCTTCGAGAAAGAACGCGACCGGCTCGACGCGATGATGACAGGCCGCGGCGGCGGACGACTGGCGGAAGATCTCACCGCCTCGGCCCCTGTTCGCACCTCCTCCACCGCGCAAGCGCGGCGCTGATCCTCGCTTAGTTCGAAGCCTGTCCCGCCGCGCAGCATTCCGCGGCGAGGAATCTGCTGCAGCGCGGCTTCGATTCCATTTGCCAACCTCCGAGCCCCGCCGAATACTCTCGCCATAACAACGAGAAGATCTCGGAGGGAATGCAATGAAGGGCAAACTTGCGCGCGGCGCGAGCGCGTTGACGATCGGCCTGCTGATGCTGTCCGCCGCACACGCCGACAGCTATCAGGTCACCAAGCTGGTCCCAGGCTCGGCATTTCACGGCGTGCACGGCCTTGCGGTCGACAAGGCCGGCAAATTGTTCGCCGGCAGCGTCGCCGGCGCGGCGCTGTATGAGGTCGATCGCGCCGCCGGCACGACCAAGATCGCGGTGCCGACGCCGGAAGGCATGGCGGATGATATCGCGATCGCGCCGGACGGCACGATGGCGTGGACCGGTTTCCTCACCGGCGATCTCTATGCACGCAAGGGCGACGGCCCGATCAAGAAGCTTGCCTCCGGCCTGCCGGGCATCAACTCGCTGGCCTTCCGCAAGGACGGCCGGCTGTACGCCACCCAGGTGTTTCTCGGCGACGCGCTGTACGAGATCGACGTCGAGGGCGCCAAGCCGCCACGCAAGATCATGGAGAAGATGGGCGGCCTGAACGGCTTCGAATTCGGCCCCGACGACAAGTTGTACGGCCCGTTGTGGTTCAAGGGTCAGATCGTCAAGGTCGACGTCGACAAGGGCGAACTGAGCGTCGTCGCCGACGGCTTCAAGGTGCCGGCAGCCGCGAATTTCGACTCCAAGGGCAATCTGTGGGCGCTCGATACGGCGCAGGGTCAGCTCGTCAAGATCGATCCGAAGACCGGCGCCAAGCAGATGGTGGCGCAGCTCAAGCCGTCGCTCGACAATCTCGCGATCGATGCCAATGACCGCATCTACGTCTCCAACATGGCCGACAACGGCATCCAGGAAGTCGATCCGGCAACCGGCGCGGCCAAGCAGGTGATCATCGGCAAGCTGGCATTTCCGGGCGGCATCGGCGTCGTGTCCGACGGCGGCAAGGACACCATCTATGTCGCCGACGTCTTCGCCTATCGCACCGTCGACGGCGCCAGCGGCGACGTGCGCGAAGTGGCGCGGATGCACGCCGACGGCACCACGCTCGAATATCCGATGAGCGCCACCGCCAAGGGCGACGAGGTGATCCTGTCGAGCTGGTTCACCGGCACGGTGCAGACGATCGACCGCAAGACCGGTCAGAGCCGCGACATGCTGCACGGCTTCAAGGCGCCGTACGATGCGATCCGGCTCGGCGACGGCAAGCTGCTGGTCGCCGAGCTCGGCACCAAGTCGCTGGTCGAAGTCTCCGGCGAGCACGGCAAGGACCGCAAGGCGATCGCCACCGATCTGGCAGGTCCTGTCGGCCTGGTGCTCGGCAAGGACAACGCGGTGTATGTCAGCGAAGCGTTCGCCGGCCAGATCAGCAAGATCGATCCGGCGACCGGCGCCAAGACCGTCGTCGCCAAGGACTTGAAGATGCCGGAAGGCATCGCGCTGGCGCCATCCGGCAAACTGATCGTCGCCGAAGTCGGCGCCAAGCGTATCGTCGAAGTCGATCCGGCCAGCGGCAGCGTCACCGAAATCGCCGGCAATCTGCCGATCGGTCTCGTCGGCGCCCCCGGCCTGCCGCCGACCAACATGCCGACCGGCATCGGTGTCGGCGCCGGCGGCACGATCTACGTGTCGTCCGACATCGAGAATGCGATCTACAAAATCGAGAAGAAGTAGGCCGAAACGCAACGTGCTCCGCAGCGATCACTGCGAAGCACGTCGGAGGTGTAAGAAAGTCGCACCAGCCCCGGCAACGCTCACTCCGTCATTGCGAGCGAAGCGAAGCAATCCAGAAGCTCCGTGCACGGTGCTGGATTGCTTCGTCGCTTCGCTCCTCGCAATGAGGAGGGGCATCACCTTCACATCGCGTCAGTTCAACATCCGCTTCGGCGGCCTTCCCGTGAACGGCTCGATGTCCGCGCTGTGCGGCGGCTTGCCGTTGAAGGTCAGCACGCCGCCTTCGGCCGAGATCGCGACGTGGTCGCCGTCCTTGACGGTGCCTTCCAGGATCATCTCTGCGAGCGGGTCCTGGACGCTGCGCTGGATCACCCGCTTCAGCGGACGGGCGCCGTAAGCCGGATCCCAGCCCTTCTCGGCGAGCCAGTCGCGGGCCGCAGCATCGAGATCGAGCACGATCTTGCGGTCCTCGAGCAGCTTGGTGAGCCGCGCGAACTGGATGTCGACGATCCGGCCCATCTCGCTCTTCTGCAAGCGGTGGAACAGGATGATCTCGTCGACGCGGTTGAGGAATTCGGGGCGGAAGTGCGCCCGCACCATTCCCATCACCTGTTCGCGCACCGCGCCGGTGTCCTCGCCCTCCGCCTGAGCGACCAGATACTCCGAGCCGAGGTTCGAGGTCATCACGATCAGCGTGTTGCGGAAGTCCACGGTGCGGCCCTGACCATCGGTCAGGCGGCCGTCATCGAGCACCTGCAGCAGCACGTTGAACACGTCCGGATGCGCCTTTTCGATCTCGTCGAACAGGATCACCTGATACGGCCGGCGCCGCACCGCTTCGGTCAGCACACCGCCTTCGTCATAGCCGACATAGCCGGGAGGTGCGCCGATCAGCCGGGCCACGGAGTGCTTCTCCATGAATTCCGACATGTCGATGCGGACCATCGCGGTCTCATCGTCGAACAGATACTCGGCGAGCGCTTTGGTCAGCTCGGTCTTGCCGACGCCGGTGGGGCCCAAGAACATGAACGAGCCCATCGGCCGGTTCGGGTCCTGCAGGCCGGCGCGCGCGCGGCGGACCGCGGTCGAGACCGCATGCACGGCTTCGAACTGCCCGACCACGCGCTGGCCGAGCTGCTCTTCCATCCGCAGCAGCTTTTCCTTCTCGCCTTCGAGCATCTTGTCGACCGGCACGCCGGTCCAACGCGACACCACCTGGGCGATGTGGTTGGCGGTGACCGCCTCCTCCACCATCGCGCCGGCGTTCTCGTTGGCTTCGATCTCGGCGATCTTCTTCTCGAGCTCCGGAATCCGGCCATAGGCGAGCTCGCCTGCACGCTGATACTCGCCGCGGCGCTGCGCGTTGGCGAGTTCGATCCGCAGAGCGTCGAGTTCGCTCTTCAGCTTCTGGGCGTCCGACAGCTTGTTCTTCTCGGCGCTCCAGCGCTGGGTCAGCGCCGCCGACTTCTCTTCGAGATCGGCAAGCTCCTTCTCCAGCGTCACCAGGCGCGCCTTCGAGCCCGGATCGCTTTCCTTCTTCAGCGCCTCCTGCTCGATCTTGAGCCGCACGATTTCGCGGTCCATCGAGTCGAGCTCTTCGGGCTTGGAGTCGACCTGCATCTTCAGCCGCGCCGCGGCCTCGTCCATCAGGTCGATCGCCTTGTCGGGCAGGAAGCGGTCGGTGATGTAGCGGTTCGACAGCGTGGCCGACGCCACGATCGCCGAGTCGGCGATACGCACGCCGTGGTGCTGCTCGTACTTGTCCTTCAGGCCGCGCAGGATCGAGATGGTGTCCTCGACCGTCGGCTCGGTGACGAACACCGGCTGGAAGCGCCGCGCCAAAGCGGCGTCCTTCTCGACGTGCTTGCGATACTCGTCGAGCGTGGTGGCGCCGATGCAGTGCAGCTCGCCGCGGGCAAGCGCGGGCTTGAGCAGGTTCGACGCGTCCATCGCGCCGTCCGCCTTGCCGGCGCCGACCAGGGTGTGCATCTCGTCGATGAACAGGATGATGCCGCCCTCGGCCGCGGTGACCTCGGTGAGCACGGCCTTCAGCCGCTCCTCGAACTCGCCGCGATATTTCGCACCGGCGATCAGCGCGCCCATGTCGAGCGCGAGCAGCTTCTTGTCCTTCAGGCTCTCGGGCACGTCGCCATTGAGGATGCGCAGCGCCAAACCCTCGACGATGGCGGTCTTACCAACGCCGGGTTCGCCGATCAGCACGGGGTTGTTCTTGGTACGCCGGGACAGAACCTGAATGGTGCGGCGGATTTCCTCGTCGCGGCCGATTACCGGGTCGAGCTTGCCGTCGCGCGCCGCCTGGGTCAGGTCGCGGGCGTATTTCTTCAGCGCGTCATAGGCGTTTTCGGCCGTCGCCGAATCCGCGGTACGGCCCTTGCGCAGGGCGTTGATGGCTGCGTTGAGGTTCTGCGGGGTGACACCGCCCTTGGTGAGCAGCTGGCCGGCCTCGCTATCTTTATCCAGCGACAGCGCAAGCAGCAGCCGCTCGACGGTGACGAAGCTGTCGCCCGCCTTCTCGGCGGCCTTCTCGGCAGCGTCGAACGCCCGGGCGGTCGCCGGGGCCAGATAGACCTGGCCGGCGCCCGAGCCGGACACCTTCGGCATCTTGCCAAGCGCCTCTTCGGTCGCCTTCAGGATCGCACGCGAATTGCCGCCGGCACGGTCGATCAGACCGCCCGCCAGCCCTTCGGAATCGTCGAGCAGCACTTTCAGAATGTGCAGCGGCGAGAACTGCTGATGGCCCTCTCGCATCGCCAGCGATTGCGCCGACTGGATGAAGCCGCGCACACGTTCGGTATATTTTTCTACGTTCATTGGTTCGGTCCCTCAGCCTGCCCTCGGCGCCTTCGAAAAGCACGCCCGACGGCATCTTCATTGGGGTTCCGCCGGCCGCGCTGACATTCCTCAGCCGGGGGCGGTCGTCACCGTGCGGACCGCATCGGCTTGACGCAAATGTGGGCATCTGTTCCGGCAAACGGAAGGCCTCGGCTCACATTTTCGTGGGCTGCCGAAGCCGGCGCGATCCCTTAAAGACCCGCCATGACAGACCTTGCGCTCGCCTCCGTCGCCTCGATCTACCGCTATCCGGTCAAGGGCTTGTCGCCCGAGCCGTTACCCACCGTCGCCCTGGATGTCGGCCAGACCTTACCCGGCGACCGGGCGTTCGCGATCGAAAACGGGCCGATCGGGTTCGACCCGGCCAATCCTCGCTACTTCCCCAAGATCAGGTTTCTGATGCTGATGCGCAACGAGCGGCTCGCCGCCCTGCGCAGCCGCTACGATGCCGCGACCGGCGAGCTCAGCCTGTCCCGCGACGGCGCCGAAGTGGCCCGCGGCGATCTTCGGACCGAACCCGGCCGGGCCGCGATCGAAGGGTTCTTCGCCGGCTATTGCGCCGACGAGCTGCGCGGACCGCCCAAGCTGCTGGCCGGCCAAGGCCACAGCTTCTCGGACGTCGCCCGCAAGGTGGTGTCGATCATCAACCTGGCCAGCGTCGCGGCACTGGAAGCCATGATCGGCCGCCCGGTCGATCCGCTGCGATTCCGCGGCAACCTCTATGTCCAGGGCTGGCCGGCTTGGCACGAATTCGACCTGATGGACCAGACGCTGCTGATCGGCAACGCCAAGCTCAAGGTCGTCAAACGCATCGTCCGCTGCGCCGCCACCAATGTCGATCCGCAGACCGCCGCCCGCGACATGGCGATCCCGGAGACCCTGCAGCAGAACCTCGGCCACGCCGATTGCGGGGTCTATGCCGAAGTGATCGAAGCCGGCGACCTCGCGCAGGGCGATGCGGTGCAGATCGAGCAGGCGACGTTGTTCGCGTAGCTTGCTTGCAAGATCATACTCAACACCCCTGCCGTCATCGCCGGGCTCGACCCGGCGATCCATCTTCTCCGAAGAGGCGCGCTCCGCGCGCGATGGATGCGCGGGCCTTCGCCGCGCCGAAGCGGCTTCGGCCGCGCAGGCGGGTCGAGCCCGCGCATGACGATCGCGTGCGGGAAAGCGCCTCGTATCAGCTCGACGGCATCACGTAGGCGTAGATGCGGCTCTTCGAATACACCGACTCGGCGACACGGCGGCTGTGATTGCCGGACACCACGATCGGGTTGCCGTTCGCATCGATGCCGCTGACGACGCCGACGTGGCCGCCGCGTTTGCCGCGCGACATCACCGCGATCGCACCGACCTGCGGACCGGAGATGCGCTGGCCGTAACGCGCGAACGAGCTCGCCATGTCCGAACCGGTGCCCTGATGGCCGGTGCGCTCCAACACCATGTTCATGAACCGCGCACACCACAGCGCACGACGCCCGGTCGGATTGCCGCTGCCGATGTAGCTGCGCGCAGCTTCCACCAGGCTCGAGCCCGTACCGCCGCCATTCCACGACTGCGTTTGGAAGTCCTGCTGCTGGGCGGCGAGGCGCTGACGACGACTGGTGCGCTTCTGCGTCGCGGGCTGCAGCTGCGGCTGCGCCATCGCGGCCGAGACATCCATGGCCGGATCGTTAGCGGGGAAACCGAAAGCCGACGGCGCGACCTCCGCCTGCTGCTGCGCGATGCGGCCGTGACGGCGCCACGCGTGCGAGCGACGATGATGGTGCGCGTGACGAGACGCGGAGTGATGCGAATAGCTGGACGCGTGAGCGTGGTGACGATGCAGCGGCTTGGCCGATGCGGGAGCAGCGATCGCCGCGAGCGCCACGAACGACAGGGCGGCAGCGACGAAGCGGAACAATCCAAACGCAGAAAACACAACCATACAGACTCTCTCTCCCGGAACTCCTCGAGACGCGCCGACCCGCACGGGCCGACATCGGGGTCGACGCGTTAATCGATTAGGGATGGCGAGAGGATGGCTTTGAGAAAGCGAGAGTCAGATTTTAGGGGAAATTTCGAGGAAATTTCATGATACGCAACATTTTTACACGTATCGCGTGCGGCGAGCTGATCACCGCACGTATTAACGACTTATTAAGTACGACTAAGGTGCCACGTAGTCGGCGGCCTGCAGCGGCGGTTTTTTCTGCGCGCGGCTGAGCAAAAACACCCCCTGCTCACCGAACATATTCCAGAACCACCATGGCGCGTTCAGCCGCAGCGGCCGACCGTAGCGGTCGAGCGCCACCGCGCGCTCCATCTTGACGCCGATCTCATCGCACAGCCCGATGAAGTCTTTGATCGTACAGAAGTGAATGTTCGGCGTGTCGTACCAGGTCGCCGGCAGGTTCTCGGTGCGCGGCATCTGACCGTGGATCAGCAGCTGCAGCCGCATGTTGATGTAGCCGAAGTTCGGAAACGACACGATCGCGCGGCGGCCGATCCGCAACAGATTCTCCAGCACCTCTTTCGGCTGCCGCGTCGCCTGCAGCGTCTGCGATAGGATCACGTAGTCGAACGCATCGTCGACGTAGTGATCGAGGTCGGTATCGGCGTCGCCCTGCACCACCGCAAGACCGCGCGCGACGCAGCGATTGACACCCTCGCGCGACAGCTCGATGCCGCGGCAATCGACGCCGCGAGATTCGAGTAGCTGCATCAGATCGCCTTCGCCGCAGCCGACGTCGAGCACCTTCGAGCCGGTCTCGACCATATCGGCGACCAGCAGATGGTCGGCGCGATGCACGCGTAGTTGCGGACGCGCGTGATCTTCCAGCGGCAAACCTTCCTGCACCGACATGATCAGTGCTCCGCCTTGCCGAGGCCGCGCGCAGTGCCGGCCGATTGCAGGAAAGCGCGCGCGATATCGATGAACTCCGGCTCGTCGAGCAGGAATGCGTCGTGCCCCTTGTCGGTGACGATCTCGGCGAACGAAACCCGTGCGCCGCCGGCGTTCAGGGCATGCACGATGGCGCGCGATTCCGAGGTCGGAAACAGCCAGTCCGACGTGAACGACACGACGCAGAACCGCGTCTGCGTACCGCGGAACGCGGCAGCCAGCACGCCGTCATGGTCGGCCGCGATATCGAAGTAATCCATCGCACGGGTCAGATACAGATACGAGTTGGCGTCGAACCGCTCGACGAACGACGAGCCTTGATAGCGCAAGTAGCTCTCGACCTGGAAATCGGCATCGAACGAAAACGTCGGCAGATCGCGATCCTGCATCTTGCGGCCGAACTTGCGATGCAGCGCCGCGTCCGACAGGTAGGTGATGTGCGCGGCCATCCGCGCCACCGCGAGTCCGCGATGCGGGAAGCATCCGTGCTCGAAGTAGCGGCCGTGCTGCCAATCCGGATCGGCCATCACCGCCTGGCGGCCTAGCTCGTGGAAGGCGATGTTCTGTGCCGAGTGCCGGGTCGCGCAAGCGATCGCCAGCGCCGAGAACACCCGCTCGGGGAACGCCACCGACCATTGCAGCACCTGCATGCCGCCCATCGAGCCGCCGACGACGCAGAACAGTTTGTCGATGCCGAGCCGGTCGATCAGCATCGCCTGGGCGCGCACCATGTCGGGAATGGTGATGACCGGGAAATCGAGGCCCCAGGCCTTGCCGGTGGCGGGGTTGGTGGAGGCGGGGCCGGTCGAGCCCATGCAGCCGCCGATCACATTCGAGCAGATCACGAAATAGCGGTCGGTATCGATCGGCTTGCCGGGGCCGACCAGGGTCAGCCAGCCGCCGGGCTTGCCGGTAATCGGATGCACGTTGGCGATGTGCTGGTCCATCGTCAGCGCGTGGCAGACCAGGATGGCGTTGCTCTTGTCGGCGTTCAGCGTGCCGTAGGTCTGGTAGGCGATCTGGAACGGGCTGAGCTCGATGCCGCAATCCAGCGGCAGCGGCTGGTCGGCCCCGAACTGCGCGATGAGCGAATGCGGGTGATCGACCTCCTGGGTCCGCTCGCCGGCGGCGATCTTCTGCCCCTTCACCGAATGGATATTCATCATACGCCTGCCAACGGCCTCGACATCCCGGGGACGCCCCGGTTCGACCTCAGATAAGAACGGCAGGGCGAATAAAAAACCCGGCCTGAACATTGGTTCGGCCGGGATCGGAACTGTCCCCGGCCTGTTTAGCGAGTTGTTTAACGTGGCTGCAAGCCGGCCGGCTCAAATGACCACGAGTTCTGGTCCGGACGATAATTGCAAAGCCGAAAGCCGTCAACACGACGGCCGCGCAGCCTGGCCCGGAAAGGGTCAATGTTTCCTTTGCCTTCGCTGCCCCCGTTTCTTAAGCAGAAGGACGCACCGCGGCACCGCCGCGACTGCCGATCCCCGTTTCTGTCCGAGGTTCTGAAGCAATGACCAAGCCGCCCTCGCCGCCGTCGCTCGCCGACCTGCGCCAGGAGATCGACAGCATCGACGAGCAGGTGCACCAGCTGCTGATGCAGCGCGGCGAGATCATCGACCGGCTGATCGCGGTGAAGCAGACCCAGGAGGTCGGCTCGGCGTTCCGCCCGGCCCGCGAGGCCGACATGATGCGGCGCCTGGTGCAGCGGCACCACGGCATCCTGCCGCTCGACACCGTCGAGAGCATCTGGCGGGTCATCATCGCGACTTTTACCTACGTGCAGGCGCCGTTCTCGGTGCACGCCGACCAGTCGCTCGGCGAGTCGGCGATGCGGGACTCCGCCCGCTTCCATTTCGGTTTCACGGTGCCGTACGTGGCGCACTTCTCCGCTTCCGCGGCGGTCGAGGCGGTAGCGAAGTCCAAGGGCGATCTGGCGCTGGTGTCGGCGACCTCGGGCAACAATCCGTGGTGGCTGGCGCTGGAAGCCGACGGCGCGCCGAAGATCATCGCCCGGCTGCCGTTCATCGAGCGCGCCGACCACCCCGCCGCACTGCCGGTCTTCGTGGTGTCCCGGGTCGCCGACAGCGCCATGGTCACCGAGGTCGAGACCTGGAGCATCCGGGTGTCAGGCTGGAGCGCCGATACCGCCCGGGCGCTGTCGCCGCTGGCCGACGTCGTGGCGGTGCCGGATACCGCTTTTGACGGCGCTGCCCTGCTGGTGTCGATCCCGGCGCCCGGCGGCCTCGATCAGATCAAGGCTGCCCTGATCGCAGCGGGGGCCTCCCTCCGTTCGTCGGCCCTCGTCGGCAGGCACGCAAGGCGCTATACGGTGCCCCCGAGCGGCAAGTCCGCGTAATTACCGGCTCTCAGCCGCCCGACGATTTTTCCGGAGTTGACGATGTCACGTCCCGTGCCGAATCCCGGCATCCTCGATATTGCGCCCTACACCCCTGGCAAAAGCCCGGTGGCCGAACCCGGCCGCAAGGTGTTCAAGCTCTCGGCCAACGAGACCCCGTTCGGCCCGTCGCCGCACGCGATCGCGGCCTATAAGAGCGCGGCGGATCATCTCGAGGACTATCCGGAAGGCACCTCGCGAATTCTGCGCGATGCGATCGGCAAGGCCTACGGCCTCGATCCCGACCGCATCATCTGCGGCGCCGGCTCGGACGAAATCCTCAATTTGCTGGCGCACACTTATCTGGCGCCCGGTGACGAGGCGATCTCGAGCCAGCACGGCTTCCTGGTGTATCCGATCGCCACGCTGGCGAACGGCGCCAAGAACGTGGTCGCGCCCGAGAAGAACCTGACCACCGACGTCGATGCGATTCTGGCGGCGGTGACGCCGAACACCAAGCTGGTGTGGCTGGCCAACCCGAACAATCCGACCGGCACCTACATCCCGTTCGACGAGGTCAAGCGGCTGCGCGCCGGCCTGCCCAGCCACGTCGTGCTGGTGCTCGACGCCGCCTATGCCGACTACGTGATGAAGAACGACTACGAGCTCGGCATCGAGCTGGTCTCGACCACCGAGAACACCGTGCTGACCCACACCTTCTCCAAGGTGCACGGCCTCGCTGCGCTGCGCGTCGGCTGGATGTTCGGTCCGGCCAACATCGTCGATGCGGTCAACCGCATCCGCGGGCCGTTCAACGTTTCGGTGCCGGCGCAGCTGGCCGCGGTCGCAGCGATCCAGGACACCGGCCATGTCGAGCGCTCGCGCGCCCACACCGACAAGTGGCGCAACACCCTCGCCGAAGAGCTGCCGAAGCTCGGGCTGACCGTGACGCCGAGCGTGTGCAACTTCGTGCTGATCCACTTCCCGACCACCAAGGGCAAGACCGCGGCGGAAGCCGACGCGTTCCTGACCAAGCGTGGCCTGGTGCTGCGCGCGCTCAACAATTACGGCCTGCCGCATGCGCTGCGCATGACCATCGGCACCGACGAAGCCAACGCGCTGGTGCTGGAAAGCTTACGCGAGTTCATGGGCCAGCCATGAACTCTGCGCCGATGTTTCGCAAAGTCGCGCTGATCGGCTTCGGCCTGATTGGTGGATCGATCGCGCGTGGAGCGAAGTCGCTGGGTCTTGCCGGCGAGATCGTCACCACCGCGCGTTCGGAATCGACCCGGGCGCGGGTGCGCGAACTCGGCATCGTCGACCGTGTGGTCGAGACCAACGCCGAAGCCGCCGACGGTGCCGATCTCGTCATCCTGTGCATCCCGGTCGGCGCCTGCGGCGATGTCGCCCAGGAGATCGCGCCGCATCTGAAGCACGGCGCGATCGTCTCCGACGTCGGCTCGGTCAAGGGCGCGGTCGTGAAGGCGATGGCGCCGTATTTGCCGGAGGACATTCACTTCGTGCCGGCGCATCCGGTCGCCGGCACCGAGAACTCCGGCCCGGATTCCGGCTTCGCCGAGCTGTTCATCAATCGCTGGTGCATTCTGACGCCGCCCGAAGGCACCAACGCCGAAGCGACAGAAAAGCTCGCCGCGTTCTGGCGCGCGCTCGGAGCCAATGTCGAGATCATGACGCCCGACCACCACGACCTGGTGCTCGCGGTGACCAGCCATCTGCCGCATCTGATCGCCTATACGATCGTGTCGACCGCCGAAGAACTCGAAGGCGTGACGCAGTCGGAAGTGCTGAAGTTCTCCGCCGGCGGTTTCCGCGACTTCACACGCATCGCCGCGTCCGACCCGACGATGTGGCGCGACGTGTTCCTGACCAACAAGGACGCGGTGCTGGAGATGCTCGGCGAATTCCAGGAAGACCTGTCGAAGCTGACCCGCGCCATCCGCCGCGGCGACGGCGACGCGCTGTTCGAACACTTCACTCGCACCCGAGCCATCCGCCGCGGCATCGTCGAGATCGGCCAGGACGAAGCCGCCCCGGACTTCGGGCGACGGCACAAGCAGCTCGGCCAGGGAGCGGAGTAAGCGGGCGACCTCACCGTCTCTCTCTGACGTCGTCCCCGCCCGTCTCAAGTCGTCCCTCCACCTCTCACGTCGTCCCCCGCGCAGGCGGGGGACCCAGTCTTGCAGAGAGTTGGTAGCGACCGCACGACGGATCAACGAGCGCCTCTGGGATACTGGGTCGCCCGGACAAGCCGGGCGAGGACGGTGGAAAGTGGAGCACGCGCTCTGCGCCGTATCGTCTCTCTATTCAAATATCAAACAGCCACACCCATCCGTTCTCGCGGCTCCGCTGAGCCCGAGTTTTGCGCCCGTCGTCATCACGACGAGGGGCGGGGCGCGCCGCTTGGCGCAAATTGGTGGCTGGATCGCGATGGCTTGCGAACCATCGCGCAGGCGCGCGCGGACTATACTCCTTGCAGGAATGTCAACACCACCTTTTCGCGCCTCGCGTCGTCGCCCGGCTTGACCCGGCGACCCATCGCTCTGACGATGGCGCAATTGCGCAGCGGGTTATCAATGGATGGATGCGCGGGTCGGGCCCGCGCATGACGCAGTATGGGTAATGCTCTTCTCGTCATCCAGGGCGCGCGGAACGCGAACCCGGATTCCGTGCTCACTCAGCGCGCTGCACGTGCGGTGCATCGCTAACTAACAAAGCAGCGCTGTAGCCCGGATGGAGCGCAGCGAAATCCGGGACGGACCGCCACCATGGTGCAGTATCGACGTAACCTCATCCCGGGCGGCACTTTCTTCTTCACGGTCACATTGGCCGACCGCCGCAGCACTTTGCTGATCGACCACATTGCAGAACTGCGTAGCGCCTTCCAAAGAGCCCGCCGCGACAAGCCGTTTCGAGTGGATGCGATGGTCGTTCTCCCGGACCATCTCCACATCATCATGACATTACCCGAAGCTGACGCTGATTTTCCCGGACGCTGGAAAGCCATCAAGGCTGCATTCTCGCGTTCGGTTGCTGCTGCATTACCGACGCTTCGTCCTAACCGGCGTGGCGGTTATCGGATCTGGCAGAGCCGTTATTGGGAGCACACTGTCCAGGACGACGCAGATTTCGAGCGCTGCGCCAATTATATCCACTTCAATCCCGTCAAGCACGGGCTCGTCTCCGTGCCCAGGGCGTGGCCATATTCTTCTATACACCGTTACATGCGCGAGGGCATTTTGCCGACGGACTGGGGCGGCGATGGAGGTCGTGACTGCATTGGTTTTGGTGAGCCGCGCGAGTGATTGCAGTCCCTGATCGCGTCACTGAGCTTCGTAGCCTGGATCGAGCGAGGTATAGTCCAGGCCGATCAGGGGCAAGAACCGTCGTTTAGCTCGCGATCCCGGATTACGCTTCGCTTCATCCGGGCTACCGGCCGCGACACCTCACAACCACTTCTTCCACTTGAAGAACATGTACGGCAGCACCGCGGCCAGCAGCATCATGCCGAGTGCCATGGTGTACCCGTGCTGCCATTCGAGCTCGGGCATGATCTTGAAGTTCATGCCGTAGATCGAGGCGATCAGGGTCGGCGGCATCAGCACGACGGCCATCACCGAGAAAAGCTTGATGATGTTGTTCTGCTCGAGATTGACGACGCCGAGCATCGCATCGAGCGTGAAGGTGATCTTGTTCGACAGGTAGCTGGCGTGGTCGGTCAGCGACAGCACGTCGCGCTGCATGGTCTTGAGCTGGGTGCGCAGTTCCTTGGTGCGCTTGACGCCGTCGCCCTCGACCGAGAGGAACGCCACCACCCGGCCGATCGAGACCAGGCTTTCGCGAACCTTGGAAACCAAGTCGCCCTTGCGGCCGATCGCGATCAGGATGTCGGAATAGCGCTTGGGGTGGCCGGTGCGGGCGGCCCCCTCCGGCTCGAAAATCTGGCGGCTGACGTCATCGACGTCGGCGCCGGCGCGCTCCAGGATGTCGGCGCAGCGGTCGATCACCGCGTCGAGCAGTTCGAACAGCACGCTTTCGCCGCTGCTGCCCGAGCCGGGCGCCCGCGCCAGCCGGCTTTCGACCACCGCGAACGGGCGCGGCTCGTCATAGCGCACCGTCACCAGCCGGCGGCCGGCCAGAATGAAAGTCACCGGCGACAGCCGCGGCGAGGTGGTGTCGGCCCCGCACATCAAACTGGCCGTCATGTAGCGGGCGCCGTTCTCGATATAGAGACGGCTGGAGATCTCGATCTCCTGCATGTCTTCCCGAGTCGGAACCTCGATCCGTGCCAGCCGCTCCACCGCCTTGTCCTCGTCGGCCGTAGGCCGATCGAGGTCCACCCACACCGTGTCCTCAGGCAGCGCCGCGAGATCCTCCGCAGTGGCGCGCTTCAGGGTGGCTTCGGCGGGGGCGAAGAAAGCAAGCATGGCAACTCCAGGCTGGGACAGGATTGGTCAGAGGGGGCGCGGCCGGGGACCGCGGCCGCCGGCGGCAAGTGTGACACAGCGCGGCGGGACAGCCGACGCATTTTGTGGCCAGGGCGTGGCAGCGCCATGACAATGCACCGCCGAACACCGCACCAGTTGCTCGAAAATTAATCGGCGGCCGGATTCTATGCGGCAGAAATGCAACAACGCTGCGGCCACGTTACGAACGGCTCGCCGAAATGCTGGCAAACCAGCGGGTTTGCGAGATACTAACAAGAAGAATCGTGGAGTTTCGCGGTGTCTCCCGGCGTGCGGTGGCGCGCCTGATCGTGATTGGAATTGATAATGGCCTTGAACGGAACGAAGCTGGGACTGCTGGCGCTTGCCGGCTTGCTGCTGTCGGGTTGCATGCAGACGACCTATCAGGCCGCCCCGGAAGCCAACCTGAAACCCAATGACAAGGCCCAGCTCGCCAAGGCGCGCTACGCCAAGGTGTCGGTGCCGGAACCGTTCCGCCGCGCGATCGTCGATTATCATCGCAAGGAAGCCCCCGGCACCATCGTTGTCGATTCGGACAACCACTTTCTGTATTACGTGCTCGATAACGGCAAGGCGCTCCGCTACGGCGTGACCGTGGGCGAAGAGGCGCTGGCGTTCTCCGGCATCGCCCGGGTCGGCAACATGGCCGAATGGCCGAAGTGGACCCCGACCGCCGACATCCACAAGCGGATCGAAGGCCTGCCGGCGTCGGTGCCCGGTGGCATCGACAACCCGCTCGGCGCCCGCGCACTGTATCTCTACCAGGGCAACAAGGACACCCTGTTCCGGATCCACGGCACCAACCAGCCGGAATACATCGGCGCCTCGATCTCCTCGGGCTGCATCCGCATGACCAACGAGGACGTCATCGACCTGTACAACCGGGTGAAGATGGGCACCATCGTCGTTGTGCTCGACCCGAAGCAGGGCGACTCGCCGATGAACTCGAAGATGGCCCTGCAGGGCGGCAGCGGCACCGCGACCCAGTAATCGCGCCGCGGCTCACCCCGCCAGAGTTTGAAAAAGCGCCGGTTTACCGGCGCTTTTTTATTGGTCGTGCGGTGAGGGGGCACTCGGCCCCACGGTGCGCCGCATGTGATCCGCGGTGGCCCTACAGTCGTTGAGGCTCCCTCGCCCCGCTCTTCGCGGGGAGAGGCGAGCCTCGCCGCGGGGAAAGATCAGGCCGGTGGGCGTGTCGGCACCGGCTTGCTGCGAGCCGCCGGCTTGGTGGCCGGCGCAGATTGCGGCTTGAGGTCGATCGGCTTGCTCGCGGCCGGCTTCGCGGCAGCAGCTTTGGCCTTGGCGCGCTTGGCCGGCTTCGGCGGCGGAGGCGGCGGAGTTTCGGCCTGTTCGCGTTCGGCCTCCTCAGCCGGGACCTGCTCGGCGGCCTCGGGCTGTGACGGAGCAGTTTGCTGTGGCGCGCGCTCCTCGTCAGCGGCGACTTCGCGCGGCGGCGCTTCGGCTGGGCGCGGCAGCGGCATCACCGGAGCAATATTCGGCAGCCCCTCGTACAGGGCCCATTGGCACATCCGGTAGCCGCCGCGACGCTCGGCGAGATCGAGGTGGATGTGGTCCTCGTGATAGCCGTCCGAGCCCGGGCCGAGCACGGTGGTGAAACGCGCGCACACCGACTGCATCACCGTTTCGCGGGTGGCGCGCGGGGCGTCGCGGTCGGTCAGCGAGATCATTCGCCCGTCGGCCAGCTTGATGCCGCGGACGTCGAGCGCGTTGGCGCGGCCGTGCTCGCTGAGCTTGGCGCCGCGCAGCCGGTTGCGGCCGCGGCATTCGTAAGAATCGAAATTGTCGAGATCAGCGACCCGGCTGCCGAGCGAGGCGCCGAGCGGGGCGATGTCGGCGCGCACCCAATCGGCGATCGCCCGCGCCATCCCGCAGCGCAGGGTCGCGGCCGGCGACACCGACACGCGGCGGCCGTCCGGCAGCACCACCGCTTCGAGCCGCACCAGATCCGGCCCACCGCAGGCGCCCGGCCCGGTGATATCCGGAATGCTCGGCGCGATCGCGATCTGCTCGGTCAGCGCCAGCCGGCATTCGGACGGCGGCTTCGCAGCCGGTGCCGCGTCGGCTTTGGCGGCGGGTGCGCTGTCCGGCGCGGCGGCTTCCGCAGGCGCTGGCTCGTCCTCGCCGGGCTCGGCCTCGCGTGCATTGATCTGCGGCGCTTCGGCCGGACGCGGCTTCGGCAGCGGCACGTGCTCACGCGCGGTGGCGGCCGAGGTGCCGCCCGCAACCAGCGCGATCATCAGGACCCAGAATGGCGCTTTGCCGCGGAGCGCCTGAAAACAAGACCGTTTTCCGCAAAGCGGGTAAGCGCTAAAGTCAGCACCAATCCCAAGGGGATAACGAACAGGAGGAAAATTCGGATGCTTGGACTGATGCAAGACTGGCCTTTGCTGTGTCATCGGATCATCGAGCACGCGGCCCGGATCCACGGCAACCAGGAGGTGGTCACCCGCTCGGTCGAGGGTCCGATCGTCCGCACCACCTATGCGCAGATCCATCAGCGGGCACTGAAAGTCAGCCAGATGCTGGATCGCGCCGGCATCAAGCTCGGCGACCGCGTCGCGACGATCGCCTGGAACACCGCCCGGCATTTGGAATGCTGGTACGGCATTATGGGAATCGGCGCGATTTGCCATACGGTCAATCCGCGGCTTTTTCCGGACCAGATCGCCTGGATCGTGAACCACGCCCAGGACCGGGTGATGATCACCGATCTCACCTTCGTGCCGGTGCTGGAGAAGATCGCCGACCAGATTCCGAGCGTGGAGCGCTTCGTCGTGCTCACCGACGCCGAGCACATGCCGCAGACCACGCTGAAGAACGCGATCGCGTATGAAGAGTGGCTGAAGGAAGCCGACGGCGACTTCGCGTGGAAGACCTTCGACGAGAACACCGCGGCGGCGATGTGCTACACCTCGGGCACCACCGGTGATCCGAAGGGCGTGCTGTATTCGCACCGTTCCAACGTGCTGCACGCGCTGATGGCCAACAACCCCGACGCGCTCGGCACCCGTGCTGCCGACACCATGCTGCCGGTGGTTCCGCTGTTCCATGCCAATAGCTGGGGCATCGCGTTCTCGGCGCCGTCGATGGGCACCAAGCTGGTGATGCCCGGCGCCAAGCTCGATGGTGCGTCCGTCTATGAGCTGCTGTCGACCGAGAAGGTCACCCACACCGCCGGCGTGCCGACCGTGTGGCTGATGCTGCTGCAATATATGCAGAAGGAAAAGCTGACGCTGCCGCATCTGAAGATGGTGGTGTGCGGCGGCTCAGCGATGCCGCGCTCGATGATCAAGGCGTTCGTCGACATGGGTGCCGAAGCCCGCCACGCGTGGGGCATGACCGAGATGAGCCCGCTCGGCACGCTCGCCACACTGAAACCGCCGTTCGACCAGACCACCGGCGACGCCCGGCTCGACGTGCTGGCGACCCAGGGCTACCCGCCGTTCGGCGTCGAGATGAAGATCACCGACGACGCCGGAAAGGATCAGCCGTGGGACGGCAAGACCTTCGGCCGCCTCAAAGTCTCGGGTCCGGCGATCGCCAAGGCGTATTACCGCGTCGACAAGGAGATCCTCGACGACGCCGGCTTCTTCGACACCGGCGACGTCGCGACCATCGACAAGGACGGCTACATGCGGATCACCGACCGCTCCAAGGACGTGATCAAGTCCGGCGGCGAGTGGATCTCCTCGATCGACCTCGAAAACCTCGCGGTCGGCCATCCCAAGGTGGCGGAAGCGGCGGTCATCGGCGTGTATCACCCGAAATGGGACGAACGCCCGCTGCTGATCTGCCAGCTCAAACCCGACGTCACCTGCACCCGCGACGAGATCCTGCAGTACATGGACGGCAAGATCGCCAAATGGTGGATGCCCGACGACATCGTGTTCGTCGACGCCATCCCGCATACGGCAACCGGCAAGATCCTGAAAACCGCGCTGCGCGATCAGTTCAAGACCTACACGCTGCCTGGGGCGGCTGCGTAGGGGCTTAGCACGCAACGCTGGCTCACTGCCTGCGATGCCCTCACCCCAGCCC
>NZ_QUML01000052.1:0-20028 GCF_010907025.1 Rhodopseudomonas sp. BR0G17
GGGTATCGTCGGCTGGGCGCTCGGTATTGATCCGCGGCTGCTGATCAGCGGCGCCGAGATGATCTCGGAGACGACGCAGCATCATCAGGCCGACAGCCGGTCCGGCAAGCAGGGCGCGCCGACCGACGAGATGGGCAGCATGATCTCGGGTGTGCTCGGCGAAATCGACGATCGCTGGACCGAAATCTTCAAGGCCAATGGCCAGACCTATGTCGGGCCGAAGATCGTGCTGTTCCGCGGCCGTACCAATGGCGGGCGCTGCGGCATGGCGCAGGCGGCGATGGGACCGTTCTATTGTCCGCCGGACAAGCAGATTTTCATCGACACCTCGTTCTTCAAGCAGGTCGAGACCCGCTTCCGCGGCTGCTCCGGCTCCGCGTGCCAGTTCACCGCCGCCTATATTATCGCGCATGAGGCCGGCCATCACGTTCAAAACCTGCTCGGCATTCTGCCGAAAGTGACGCGGGCTCAGGAAGCTGCCGGCTCGCGCGCCGAAGCCAACGCGCTGCAGGTGCGCGTCGAACTGCAGGCCGACTGCCTGTCCGGCGTCTGGGTCAACCGCGAAAAGAAGAAGCGTCCGAATTTCATCGAGGACGGCGACATCGACGCCGCGCTCACCACGGCGGCCGCGATCGGCGACGACACGCTGCAGCGCCGAGCCGGCCGCGAAGTGGTGCCCGACTCGTTCACCCATGGCTCCGCCGAACAGCGCAAGCGCTGGTTCATGACCGGCTATCAGCAGGGCACCGTCCAGGCCTGCAACACGTTCGGGGCGGAGCGGCTGTAAGGTCTCGGCCTCACGGAAATTCTGAATTCGCCATGCCCGGTCCGTGCCGGGCATCCACGTGTTGCGATGTGACGACGACGTGGATGGCCGGGACAAGCCCGGCCATGACGCTGGTACAAGTTCGACGAGGCGGTTATGGCGAGCAAAGATCAACCGAAACAGTTCATTCCGCTCAACATCGCCGTTCTCACGGTGTCCGATACGCGCTCGCTCGATGACGACAAGTCGGGCGCCACGTTGGTCGAGCGGGTCAGCGGGGCAGGGCACAGGCTGGCGGCGCGTGAGATCGTCACCGACGACGTCGAGAAGATCCGCGCCATCATTCGGCGCTGGATCGCCGACGATGGTGTCGATGCGATTATCACCACCGGTGGCACCGGCTTCACCGGGCGCGATGTCACCCCGGAGGCGATCGAGCCGCTGTTTGAGAAGCGGATGGACGGATTCTCGATCGCCTTCCACATGATCAGCTGGGGCAAGATCGGCACCTCGACGATCCAGTCGCGTGCTACCGCCGGCGTTGCCGGCGCGACCTACATCTTCTGCCTGCCGGGTTCGCCGGGTGCCTGCCGCGACGGCTGGGATGGCATTTTGGCCGCGCAGCTCGATTATCGCACGCGCCCCTGCAACTTCGTCGAGATCATGCCGCGGCTCGACGAGCATCTGCGCCGCAGCAAGAGCTGAGCCGCGCGCACCGGCATCCACCGTCGGCGTGCCTTGACAGCCGCGACGTGCCACGGAACCATCGCCTCCAATCATAAGGCGCAACAAGGCGCCGCGACGATGGGAGGATGTTTTGGGCCAGATCGTTTCGATCGAGGCGCTTGCCGCGCAGATCCGCGACGGCATGATGGTGGCGGTGCCGTCCGACACCAGCGGCGTGGCGATGGCGGCGACCGCCGCGATCATCGCCAACCGGCCGCGCAATCTGCATCTCGTCTGCATCCCGATCAGCGGCCTGCAGGCCGATATGCTGATCGGTGAAGGCTTGATCGGCACGGTCGAGACCAGTGCGATCTCGCTCGGCGAAGCCGGCGGCGCACCGCGCTTCGCCGAAGGCATCCGCAGCAGCGCGTTTGTAATGAAGGATGCGACCTGCCCGGCGATCCTCGCCAGCCTCGTTGCAGGTCAGAAGGGTGTGCCGTTCATGCCGATCCGCGGCATCATCGGCAGCGACATCCTGAGCGCGCGCGACGACTGGAAGGTGATCGACAATCCGTATGCGCCGGACGATCCGATCGTGGTGGTGCCGGCGATCCGCCCGGACGTGGCGCTGTTCCACGCGCCCGAGGCCGATCGGTTCGGCAACGTGCGGATCGGCCGACAGACCGAACTCGCCGCGATGGCCTATGCGGCTAAGACCACACTTGTGACGGTCGAGCGTATCGTCGAGAGTTCGCTGCTGGCGGACGAGAACGCCGCCGCCGGCGTGCTGCCGGCGCTCTATGTCAGTGCGATTGCCGAGGCCAAGAATGGTGCGTGGCCGCTCAGCCTCGCCGGCGAATACAACACCGACACCGCCGAGGTCGCGCGCTACGCCAAGATGGCGCGCTCGGCCGACGGCTTCGCCGCCTACATGCAGGGCTTCGCCCGGAAATTCGAGGCGGTGGCATGAGCCCGGCGCCTGCGACTTCGCGCGAAATCCTGATCGCGACTATCGCCGATCTGCTCGACGGCGTCCGCACCGTCGCGGTTGGCGCCTCGTCGCCGATTCCGGCCGCCGGCGCGATGCTGCTGCGCGCCCGCAATGAGAGCTGCGGCCGCGAGCCGGTGCGGGTGATCGTGCTCGGCTCGCGCCAGCACAACTTCTTCACCAACGGTGCGTTCGAGCTGTTCGACGCCACCGCGCAAGGGCGGATCGATGCGTTCTTCCTCGGCGGCGGCCAGATCGACGGCCAGGCCAACATCAATCTGGTTGGCACTGGCGACTATCCGGCGAGCCAAGTGCGCTGGCCCGGCTCGTTCGGCTCGGCCTTCATGTACTATCTGGTGCCGCGGGTGATCCTGTTTCGCGAGGAGCATTCGCCGCGCGTCCTGGTCGACAAGGTCGACTTCGTCAGCGCGCCAGGCGCGAGCGAGCGGATCTATCGGAGCGGCGGTCCGCACGCGCTGCTCACCGGGCTGGCGCTGTTTGGTTTCGATCAGCAGCGCAAGCGGTTCTGTCTGCGGAGCGTGCATCGCGGCAGCTCGGCGGAGGAAATCCGTGCCGCCACCGGATTCGACTACGACGTTCCGGCGCAGGTGCCGTTCACGCCGGAGCCGGATGCGGAGACGCTGGCGCTGCTGCGCGGCCGCGTCACCGACGAGCTTGCCGAGTGCTACCCGCAATTTGTCGAAACGCTGGTGGGGGATCGGGCGGCGTAGGCGCTCCTTGTGGCCGCGACGTCCGCGCGGCGCGCAGCCGGCGAATCATGATCTGGAGAGCGGTTACGAGCGCGGCACGCCGCAGCGCCCGCCCACGTTTGGTGTGGAAGGCGATCAGCTCGGCGGTGACACGCGGCGGCTCGGTACGCCGCGGCGGCATTACAGGCTCAGCTCCCAGGTCTCACCAATCAGGTCCTGGCCGAAGCTGCGATGCGGCTCGGCCGCGACACGCTGGAAGCCCGCGTCCTGATAGATCCGCCGAGCCGCGGTCAGGATGCTCTGCGTCCACAGTGTGACCTTGCGATAGCCGCAGTGGCGCGCGAAGCCGATCGCTTCGTCGATCAGCTTGCGTCCGAGCTGATGGCCGCGCGCCTGTGGCGTTACCAGCAGCAGCCGCAGCTTGGCGACGTCGTCACTGTCCCGCACCAGGAACAGTGAGCCGGCTTGGGCGCCGTCGTACTCGGCGATCCAGCAACGCTCGCGGCCTGGATCGTGCGACGCCAGGAACTGTCCGGCGATCTCCGCCACCAAGGCTTCGAACGACGCATCGAAGCCGTATTCGGCCGCATAGAACGCGCCGTGGCTCTGCACCACCCAGCCGATATCGCCCGGCCGCGGACTGCGCAGAATCGGCGGCGGCGCGCTCCCTGCACCAAGCAACCCCTGAATGGTGGACATCGCCGCGGTCAGCCGCGCCCGCTCGGCCGGCGGCAGGCCCGACAGCATCGCGGTCACTTCGGTCTGCGAGCTGCGTTCGAGCTTCGCGTAAGCAGCGCGGCCCTTGGCGGTCAGCGTCAGCAGATGCTGCCGCCGGTCGGCTGGCGAGGGCGATCGCTTCAGCAGGCCGTCATCGGCAAAACCCTGGATGATCCTGCTCAGATAGCCGGGATCGAGCCTCAGTTCGGTGCCAATCTCTTTGGCGGTCGGCGCGTCGCGATGTGCCAGCTCGTACAGAATCCGCGCTTCTGTGAGCGAGAACGGGCTGTCCATCAGCCGCTGCTCGAGCACGCCGAGCCGTGCCGTGTAGAACCGGTTGAAGGCCCGCACCAGCGCGACCTCGTCGCCTTGGTTCGATTGCTGTTGCGCGATGGCTGCTTCCATTCGTCGTCTCCGGTCGGCCTTTGGCGATCTTCTTGCGAGATCGCTGGGCGAGCGAAACCATCTCAGCCGTATTAATTGCTTTTGTCAACAAAATGATTGCTAGAGGCAACTATTGCGACGTGCGGTTCGATCGAAGGGGCGGCTTCGAAGCGAGGTTAGGCGGCGAGGATGACGCGGCTGCGCAGCAGGGTGCGGGATGAGCGGCCGAGGTCGCGTGGTAACGTTGCTTCCGCGCCATGTCCCGCGTGCCCGCCGAGGCGAACGTAGTGGTCGCGCGCGATCACAAGCCCCTGGTCAGCGCCGGAGCTGGAGAAGCTACGGATCAGTGCCGTCAGGCCTTCGCGCCACCCGCTCGGTGCGTAGGGCGATCTGGCGTAGCGGAAGATGCCGGCGCGCGGATGGCCGCTGGCGGCGACGCCTTCGATGAATTGGGTGGTCTCCTCGATCCAGCCCGGATCTAGCACCGCACCGGCATGGAGAAACATCAGCCAAGGCGAGCGGGCCTGCTTGGCTCCGGCAGCGAGCGCTTCGGCGCGATTGCCGTCGAAGGCGAGATAGTTGCAGCCGGCCACATCGGCGACGCGGGCGATGGTGTCGCTGCCGCCGCGATCGACCAAGGTCACGTCGCTGACGACCCCGGCCGCAGCGCCCGGGACCAGCGACGCCAGCGTGGCGACGGCGGTCCGCTCGACGCCTTCGGTAGAAATGATCACGCTCAACATGTCCGGCGGGTGACCCTACGACGACAGATGCGCGCCACGCTTAGCACCTCACTGCCGCGAAATCAGCCGCGAATTGCGCAATGCCCATCATCCGGGCAAACTCCGGCGCGTTGCCTGTGACGGACGGTGCGAGTCGAACGTTTGTTCTTGATTTGTTCTTTCGACTCGCTATCTTGGACGCATGAGCAGAGCATCCAATGCCCTCAAGCGCCCGCCGGTCACGGCGCCCTCCGAGCCGGTGGGCGCGCCTTCCCCTTTCCCTGCCATCGAGACGGCGGTTGACGAGCAGCGGCGCCGCGGTCGCGGCGCGCAGTCCAACGCCAGCGGCCGCTACGAGGCCGAGGCGCGAACCGCCTTCGACGACGGCTGGGAGAGCCTGGAGGATCTGCCGCCGTTCAAGACCACGGTGGCGCTGGATACCGCTCGCAAAGTCATCACCCGCAACGACTCGCCCGATATCGGCTTCGATCGTTCGATCAATCCGTATCGTGGCTGCGAACACGGCTGCGTGTACTGCTTCGCGCGGCCGACCCACGCCTATCTCGGTCTGTCGCCGGGACTGGATTTCGAGTCCCGGCTGTTCGCCAAGCCCGATGCGCCTGCGTTGCTCGAGCGTGAACTGGCGGCGCCGGAATACGAGCCGCGGATGATCGCGATCGGCACCAACACCGATCCGTATCAGCCGATCGAGCGCGAACGGAAAATCATGCGCGGCCTCCTCGAGGTGCTGGAGAAGACCGGCCATCCGGTCGGCATCGTCACCAAGTCCGCACTGGTGGTGCGCGACATCGACATCCTGGCGCGGATGGCCAAGCGGCAATTGGCCAAGGTGGCGCTGTCCGTGACCTCGCTCGATCCGAAGCTCGCCCGCAGCATGGAGCCGCGCGCTTCGGCACCGGCCAAGCGACTCGAAGCGCTGAAGCTGCTCGCCGACGCCGGCATTCCCACCACTGTGATGGTGGCGCCGGTGATCCCGGCGCTCAACGACATGGAGATCGAGCGCATCCTCGATGCCGCCGCCCATGCCGGTGTCAAGGAAGCGAGCTATGTGCTGCTGCGACTGCCGCTGGAAGTGCGCGACCTGTTTCGCGAATGGCTGATGGCCAACTATCCGGACCGCTATCGCCACGTCTTCACGCTGATCCGCGACATGCGCGGTGGCCGTGATTACGACTCGCAATGGGGCACCCGGATGAAGGGGACCGGCCCGATCGCCTGGATGATCGGCCGGAGGTTCGAGACCGCCTGCACGCGGCTCGGGCTGAACAAGCGCCGCTCCAAGCTGACCCTCGATCATTTCGAGAAGCCGGAGAAGGCCGGGCAGCAACTCAGCCTGTTCTGAGGGCAGGGGCCCGGTTCCCGCAGGTCTCGCTGAATTGCGGGCATGATCCGGAGTTTCCGGTTGCGCCGGCTGTGCCCCGCCCGCAGCATCGCGGCATGATTCGGGATACCAAACAGCCGATCAAGGTTCCGGCCAAGCTCGCGAGCCGATCGGACGGCAAGGCCGCCAGGGCGGATGGCGGGAAAGCGTCCACCGCGAAGATTCGGGCTTCGAAGACTGCTGCGTCCAAGGCCGTTTCGTCCAAGGCTGGCGCGAAGGAAGCTGCCGGCAGCAAGTCCGCCTCTGCCAAGGGGCTGAAGGGCGTGATCGCGGTGGCGCCGCCGAGCTTCCGGCGCGAGCGCACGCTCATCAAGCGCGGCATCTGGCCGATCGCCGGCTGCGACGAAGCCGGCCGTGGTCCGCTGGCTGGTCCGGTGGTGGCGGCCGCGGTGGTGCTCGATCCCAAGCGCGTGCCCAAGGGGCTCGACGATTCCAAGCGGCTGACGGCGGAGAAGCGCGAGGCGCTGTTCGACGAGATCTGCGCCACTGCGCAAGTCTCGGTGGTCTATGCCTCGCCGGAACGGATCAATCGCGACAACATCTTGCGTGCGTCGTTGTGGGCGCTGACCCGCGCGGTGCATGCGCTGCCCGAGATGCCGCGCCATGTGTTCGTCGACGGCCGCGACCGGCTGGCAACCAAATGCGACTGTGAAGCTGTGATCGGCGGCGACGGGCTGATTGCCTCGATCGCCGCGGCCTCGATCATCGCCAAGGTGTCACGCGACCGGCTGATGTGCCGTCTCGCCGAAGAATGCCCCGGCTATGGCTTCGAGCAGCACAAGGGCTACGGCGTGCCGGAGCATCTCGATGCGCTCGCCCGGCTTGGTCCGACGGTGCATCACCGCCGCTTCTTCGCGCCGGTCGCCGCAGCCTGGCAGAAGATCGAAGGCGCTCGGCCGCCGCAGATCCGCGACCTGTTCGAGGCCGACGTCACGGTCGAAGCCACCGCGTGAGTGCGGCGGCCCCGGTTGCGCGTGCGGCCGCCGGGCTCTATCACGGTCAGACCGAATTTCGCTGGCCCCACATGCGCTTCGCCTCCCTGATCGTCGAACTGATCCGCGCACGGCCGCTGCTGGTGTTCTGGCTGGTGGTGTGCGCCCAGGCGTTGCTGTGGGTGCTGGTGCCGACGCTGTTCTACGCCAGCCCTCCTGGCGATGTGGCGGTGGTGCTGGCCTATGGCCGCGAGTACCAGGTCGGCACCGATCTTGGTCCGCCGCTGGCGTTCTGGCTCGCCGATGTCGCATATCGGGCCGCCGGCAATCACATGATCGGCGTCTATGTGCTGGCGCAGCTCTGCTTCGTCGTCACGTTCTATGCGCTGTTCCAGCTCGCCCGCAGCGTAGTCGGGCCACAATACGCTGTGGTCGCGGTGCTGCTGACCTCGACCGTCACCGCTTTTGCCGGCTCCGGCGTCGAGTTCGGCCCGCTGATCCTGGCGCGGCCGCTGTGGGCGCTGGTGCTGTGGCACGGCTGGCAGGTGATCGGCCAGCACCGCCGTGCCGCCTGGTTCGCGTTGTCGATCGAGATCGGCCTGCTGCTGCTGACCACCGTTGCGGCGCCGGCGCTGCTACTGTTGCCGCTCGCCTTCGCGCTCGCCAATGCGCGCTGCCGCCGGGCGCTGGTCTCGCTTGATACGGTATTCGCCCTGCTGGTGATCGCCGTACTGGCGCTGCCTTATGGCGTCTGGCTGCTGCGCGCCGATCAGTTTGCGCTGCCGGCACTGCCGACCACGGCGGATCTCGGCGATCGCGCGCTGTTGGGATTGAAGCTGTTCGGCGGACTGGTGATCTCGCTCGCCGGCATTGCGCTGCTCGCGGTGCTCAACATCGGCCGGTTCGCCCCCAAGCATCACGACGCGCCGATGATCGCGCGGCCACCGGTCGATCCGCTGGCGCGGCAGTTCGTCTATGTGTTCGCGCTGGTGCCGCCGATCGTCGCCAGCATCGCGGCCGCCGTGTTCGGCCTCGGCCATGTGGTCGGCGGTGCGGGCGTGGTGCTGCTGCTCGCCGGTCTCGCGGTGATGATGGTGATTGGCGACGTGCTGTATCTGCATCGCCAGCGCTTGTTGCGCTCGGCCTGGGCGGCGCTGATCGCAGCACCGGCCGTCGCGGTGATCTTCACCGTGGTGGTTCAGCCCTGGCTGACGCGCGCCGAGGTGCCGACCTCACTGCCATCCAAGCAGATGGCGCAGTTCTTCGCCGACAGTTTCGAACGCCGCACCGGCAAGCCGCTGCCTGCAGTCGCCGGCGACCCGCAGCTTGCCAGCCTGATCGCGCTGGCACCGTCGCGCCCGCATCTATTGCTCGACGCCACGCCGGCGCGGACGCCCTGGATCACGCAAGGCGACTTCGAACGTAACGGCGGCGTGGTGGTGTGGCGTGCGGCCGATACGGCGGGACGGCCGCCGGACGAGATCGCCCAACGCTTCCCGGGCATCGTGCCGGAGCTGCCGCGCGGTTTCGACCGGATGATCTCCGGCCGTCAGCCGCTGCTGCGGATCGGCTGGGCGATCGTGCGGCCGAAAGCGCCGTAAGCCCGCCGCAGCTGCGCGGCGCGATCGCAGACGAACTGACCTTCTTGATTGTTTTTGCTTAGTTGGACGTCGCGGCGAGCGCGGTCGCGATCGCGCGCAGATCCTGCCAGGCGAGCCGTTTGTAAGTCGGCTGACGCAGCAGATAGGCCGGATGCAGCGTCGGCAGGGCGCGGATGGTGCGGGTCCCGGTGTCGTAGTCGAACCAGCGGCCGCGGGTCCGCATGATGCCGTCGCGGGTGCCGAGCAGCGCCTGGGTCGATGGATTGCCGAGCGTTACCAGCAGGTCCGGGTTCACCAGTTCGATCTGCCGCCGGATGAACGGCAGGCAGATCTGGGTCTCCTGAGGCGTCGGCGTGCGGTTACCCGGCGGCCGCCACGGGATCACGTTGGCGATGTAGACGTTGCCGCGGTTCAGCCCGATCGCCGCGAGCATCAGGTCGAGCAGCTTGCCAGAGCGGCCGACGAACGGCAGCCCTTCGATGTCCTCGTCGCGGCCGGGCGCTTCGCCGACGAACATCACCTTGGCCTGCGGATTGCCGTCGGCGAACACCAGCTGCGTTGCGGTCGCGCGCAACGCGCAGCCGTCAAACCGCTGCATCAGCTCGCGCAGCACGTCCAGGCTGGGTGCGGTCGCTGCGGCCTCGCGGGCCGAGATGATCGCAGCGTCCGGGCTCGCAGGTGGCGCACCGAATGCCAGCGGCGGCGGCGGAGGTGCATGTAAGGCTGGCTTGACGATTGCGCGGGCCTCGGGCGCCGCCTCGCGTGCAGCCGGCTCAGGCGCGTCGTCGAGCATCCGGTTGATCGGATCCTCTGCGAGCGCGCAATCCACCCCTGCGTCCAGATAGAACGCGAGCAATTGACGCAGGCTCGGCACAGGATCGGGTGTCATGCGGCGTGGTTTACCGTGAATGCGGGAAACAGAACAGCCGATCTCGATGCGTCATGTTCCGCAATGCGAAACTTATTTTCGCATCTATGATCTCGAAGCTGGAAAGATGAGCCAGCCGGTACATTTGGGTGGTTGTTCTTCTTCTAAAAATGCGAAAGAACACCCGAGGAAACGTCTCCGAGAGTCCTGCGAGAAAAAACGATGAGTGATGAAACGCTGCCGCCCCGCGAATCGATGGAATTCGACGTCGTGATCGTGGGAGCAGGCCCGTCGGGACTGTCCGCCGCCATTCGATTGAAGCAGATCAACCCCGAGTTGTCGGTGGTGGTCGTGGAGAAGGGCTCCGAAGTCGGGGCCCATATCCTGTCGGGCGCGGTGATCGACGTGTCGGCGCTGGATCGCCTGATGCCGAGCTGGCGCGAAGACGAAAGCTGCCCGCTGAAGACCCATGTCGAAGACGACCACTTCTACGTCATGACCGCGTCGAAAGCGCTCAAGGTGCCAAACATCATGGTGCCTCCGATGCTCGACAATCATAAGAATTTCATCGGCTCGCTCGGTGATCTGTGCCGCTGGCTCGGGCCGAAGGCCGAGGAACTCGGCGTCGAGATCTATCCCGGCTTCGCCGCCACCGAAGTGCTGTACGGCGACAATGGCGAGGTGCGCGGCGTCGCCACCGGCGACATGGGCATCGGCCGCGACGGCCAGCCGAAGGATTCCTACACCCGCGGCATGGAACTGCTCGGCAAGTACACGCTGTTCGCCGAAGGCGCGCGCGGCAGCCTGTCGAAGCAGCTGATCGCCAACTACAAGCTCGACAAGGATTCCAATCCGCCGAAGTTCGGCATCGGTCTCAAGGAAATCTGGCAGGTCGAGCCGTCCAAGCATCGTAAGGGCCGGATCGCCCACTCGTTCGGCTGGCCGCTCAGCAACAATGTCGGCGGCGGCTCGTTCCTGTATCACTACGGCGACAACCTGGTGGCGGTCGGCTTCGTGGTGCATCTCAACTACGACGATCCGTATCTGTCGCCGTTCGAGCAGTTCCAGAAGTTCAAGACCCATCCGTCGGTGGCGCCGATCTTCGAGGGCGGCAAGCGCATCTCCTACGGCGCCCGCGCCATCACCGAAGGTGGCTATCAGTCGGTGCCGCGCCTGACCTTCCCGGGTGGCGCGCTGATCGGCTGCGCTGCGGGCTTCGTCAACGTGCCGCGCATCAAAGGTGTCCACAACGCGATCGGATCCGGCATGCTGGCCGCCGAACACGTCGCGGCGGCGCTCGCGGCAGGCCGCACCAACGACGAGCCGGTGGACTACGAAAACGCCTGGCGCGATTCCGTCGTCGGCAAGGACCTGTTCCGGGTCCGCAACGTCAAGCCGCTGTGGTCGAAGTTCGGCACCGCCGTCGGCGTCGTGCTGGCCGGCTTTGAAATGTGGTGTTCGACCTTCGGGTTCTCGGTGTTCGGCACGCTGTCGCATGGCAAGCCCGACCGCTCGACGCTCGATCCGGCCAAGTCGCATGAGCCGCACAAAAATCCGAAGCCGGACGGCAAGCTGACCTTCGACCGCCTGTCCTCGGTGTTCCTGTCGAATACCAATCACGAGGAAGACCAGCCGGTGCACCTCAAGGTCGCCGACATGCAGCTGCAGAAGACGTCGGAGCACGACGTCTACGCCGGCCCGTCGGGCCGCTACTGCCCGGCTGCAGTGTACGAGTGGGTGGAAGAGCCGACCGGCCCGCGCTTCGTGATCAACGCGCAGAACTGCGTCCACTGCAAAACCTGCGACATCAAAGACCCGAACGGCAACATCACCTGGGTTCCGCCGGAAGGCGGCGGCGGTCCGAATTATCAGGGCATGTGATCGCTGTTCTGATCCCGCGGCTTTGACCACGCGTCCGTGAGCGGCGGCGAGGCGATGCCTCGCCGCGCGGCCACGATCCTGCCATGTTGCCACCGTCTCAATCCAGCGACCGCCCACCGGCGCCGTCGGGGACCGCGGCATTGTGCGCCGTCGGGCCTATCCTTGCGGTTGAGCGCCAAACGCGGCATTGTCGACACGATGCTGCCGGCTCGGCGGCCGGGCCAACGAGCCTTTTCCTGGAGCTAGGCAACCTTGATGCTTTCCCTTCGAATCCGTCGATCGATGGCCGTCGCCCTCACGCTGGTGGCGATGCCGATCGCCGGACAGGCGCTGGCGCAGACCCCCGATCACCCGGCCGACAACTCGGCACAGTTTCCGACCACCCAGGATCTGCGGTCGATGACGACCGCCGGCAGCTACCTGGCCGCCCGCCATGCCAGCATCGAGCGTGACGCGGCCTCCGCCGCTGCGTTCTACCGCTCGGCGCTTCGCACCGATCCGAGCAACAACGAGCTGCTCGACCGCGCCTTCATCTCGTCGCTCGCCGAAGGTGATATCGATGAGGCGGTCAAGCTCGCCGATCGTGTGCTGAAGATCGACAAGTCCAACCGCGTCGCCCGGCTGGTGATCGGTATCCGCGATCTGAAGACCAAGAAGTATGCCGCCGCGGTTCGTAACGTGAACCAGTCGGTGCGCGGCCCGATCACCGACCTGATCGCCACCCTGATTTCGAGCTGGTCGCTGTACGGCGCCGGCGACGTCAAAACCGCGGTCGGCAACATCGACAAGCTCGCCGGTCCGGAGTGGTATCCGATCTTCAAGGATCTGCATTCCGGCATGATGCTGGAACTGGCCAACCGCCAGAAGGATGCCGGCGAACGGCTGGAGCGCGCCTACAAGCTCGACGATTCCGCGCTGCGCGTGGTCGAGTCCTATGCGCGCTGGCTGTCGCGCAATAAGAGCGAGGCCGAGGCGCTCGCGGTCTATCAGGCGTTCGACAAGAAGTTGCCGCGTCATCCGCTGATCGAGGATGGCATCCGCGAGGTCAAGGCCGGCAAGAAGCTGGCGCCGCTGGTCGACAGCCCGCAGGGCGGGGCCGCCGAGGCGCTGTACGGCATCGGCGCGTCGCTGACCCGGCGCGGTGGCGAAGACCTTGCGCTGGTGTATCTGCAGCTCGCGCTCTACCTCGAACCGAACCATGCGCTCGCGCTGCTGGCGCTCGGCGATCTCTACGAGTCGGTGAAGAAGCCGCAGATGGCGATCAAGGTGTACGAGCGCGTGCCGGCATCCTCGCCGCTGAAGCGCAACGCCCAGATCCAGCTCGCCACCGACCTCGACGCCTCCGACCGCAGCGAGGAAGCGATCAAGATCCTCAAGGGCGTGATCGCCGAGGACGGCAAGGATCTCGAAGCCATCATGGCGCTCGGCAATATCGAGCGCGGCCGCAAGAAGTTCGCCGATTGCGGCGAGACTTACTCCAAGGGCATCGACGCGCTCACCGGCGCCGAGAAGAACGCCTGGGTGTATTACTACTTCCGCGGCATCTGCGAGGAGCGCTCCAAGCAGTGGGCCAAGGCCGAGGTCGACCTGAAAAAGGCGCTGCAGATGCAGCCCGACCAGCCGCACGTGCTGAACTATCTCGGCTATTCCTGGATCGATCAGGGCATCAACCTCGACGAGGCGATGACCATGATCAAGCGCGCGGTCGATCAGCGTCCCGACGATGGCTACATCGTCGACTCGCTCGGCTGGGCCTACTACCGCATCGGCGACTACGAGAATGCGGTGAAGACGCTGGAGCGGGCGATCGAGCTGAAGCCCGAGGACCCGACCATCAACGATCACCTCGGCGATGCCTATTGGCGGGTCGGCCGCACGCTCGAAGCGCGCTTCCAGTGGGCGCACGCCCGCGACCTCAAGCCCGATCCGGAGGAACTGCCGAAGATCGAGGGCAAGATCTCCAACGGTCTGCCCGAAGAGGACAAGGCCTCGGCGGCGTCCGCGGACAAGAAGAAAGAAGACGGCAAGGGCGGCTGAGGCGGCGCGGTCAGGGCTTTGCACCGGGACCGCGAACGCGCCTAAAAGGGGGGTGGAGCTTCGGTTCGGTTTCGCTCAGAACCGGCGCTCCAGGAGACGATTTCCGTGACCGACGGCTCTGCGACAACACTGCGCGACGAGGCGCGCGCCAAGGTGAACCTGACGCTGCGCGTGGTCGGCCGTCGCCCCGACGGCTACCACGAGCTGGAAAGCGTGGTGGCGTTCGCCGATTGCGCCGACCACCTGACCCTGCAGCCGGGTGCGGCGCTGAGCCTGACCACGATCGGCCCCGGCGCGCAGGATTGCGGCGACAGCGCCGACAATCTGGTGCTGAAGGCAGCGCGACTGCTCGGCGAGCGTGTGCCGAACCTGGTTACCGGCGCCTTCACGCTCGACAAGCATCTGCCGGTGGCGGCCGGCATCGGCGGCGGCTCGGCCGACGCTGCCGCGGCGCTGCGGCTGCTCGCCCGCGCCAATGATCTCGCCGCTAATGATCCGCGCCTCATCGAGGCCGCCCGGCTGACCGGCGCCGATGTGCCGGTGTGCCTGCCGTCGAAGCCCTGTGTGATGACCGGCGTCGGCGAGAAGCTTTCGCCGCTGCCGCTGCCGCGAATTCCGGCCGTGATGGTCAATCCGCGAGTGCCGGTGGCCACCAAGGACGTGTTCACTGCGCTGGGTCTGAAGCCAGGCTCGCTTGCGGTCGGCGCGACAGACGTCCTTGCTGCGCCCGCCTGGCCGAAAGCCGGTGCGCCGCTCGCCGATTGGATCGTGGCGCTCAAGGCCGGCACCAACGATCTCGAGCCGCCGGCCCTCAAGGTCGAACCGGTGGTCGGCACCGTGCTGGAGGCGCTGCGGGCGACCGCCGGCGTTCAGCTCGCCCGGATGTCCGGCTCGGGCGCGACCTGCTTTGCGCTGTATGCCGATGATGTCTCGGCTCGTGCCGCCGCGGACACGCTCCGCGCCGCGCATCCTGGCTGGTGGGTCCACGCCGGCAGCCTGAGCTGATCATTCTCTGTCATTCCGGGGCGCGCGAAGCGCGAACCTGGAATCTCGAGATTCATGGCACCTCGGCGGCGCAGATCCGGGAAGCTTCTCGGCCAAACAACCGCGGGATTCCGGGTTCGCCCGCTGATGCGAGCGCCCCGGAATGACGGTGCTTGTTTCAGGAAGAGCTGCGCCCGCTCAGTGCGAGCGCGCGAGGCAGAACGCCACCACCTGCTCCAGCGCCGTCTTCATCGGCGAGGACGGGAACAGCGCCAGCGCGTCGACCGCCATTGCGCCGTAATGCTGGGCGCGCTGGATGGTGTCGTCGAGGGCGCGGTGCTTGGTCATCAGCTTGATCGCCTGATCGAGGTCGGCATCCGAAATCTCGCCGCGCTCCAGCGACTTGATCCAGAATTCGCGCTCGGCGTCGTTGCCCCGGCGGAACGCCAACACCACCGGCAGCGTGATCTTGCCCTCGCGGAAGTCGTCGCCGACGTTTTTGCCGAGCTTGGCAGCCTTGCCGCCGTAATCGAGCACGTCGTCGATCAGCTGGAAGGCGATGCCGATGTTCATGCCGAACGAGCGGCAGGCCGACTGCTCCGGCTTCGGCCGATTGGCGATTGCCGGGCCGACTTCGCAGGCGGCCGCGAACAGTTCGGCGGTCTTGCCGCGGATCACCGCGAGATACTCGTCCTCGGTGGTCGCGGTGTTCTTGGCGGCGGCGAGCTGCATCACCTCGCCCTCGGCGATGGTGGCGGAGGCCGACGACAGGATGTCGAGCGCGCGCAAGCTGCCGACCTCGACCATCATCCGGAACGCCTGGCCGAGCAGGAAGTCGCCGACCAGCACGCTGGCCTCGTTCCCCCACAGCATCCGCGCCGACTTCTTGCCGCGGCGCATCTCGCTCTCGTCGACGACGTCGTCGTGCAGCAGGGTCGCGGTGTGCATGAATTCGACCGCGGCGGCGAGCTTGATGTGGCCGTCGCCGGTGTAGCCGGTGAGATTCGCCATCGCCAGCGTCAGCATCGGCCGCAGTCGCTTGCCACCCGACGAGATCAGGTGGTTGGCGACTTCAGGAATCATGGTGACGTCGGAGCCGGTCCGCGACAGGATGGTGGCGTTGACTCGCTCCATGTCCGCCGCAACGAGTTCGACGAGTTGGTCGATCGAGGCGGTCGAGGGGCCCTCGAAGGGTACGATTACGGCCACGCTGGGTCTCCAAATTCCGGGGACGGATGCGGCGAAGCTGCTCGCGCCATCCGAGCCTTGGTCCAGTCATCGAGGCGCCGGCCGGCTCGACCATTCCGCGCCTCATTGCGGTTCCCTCTATAGCACGGGAACGACCCTGCAACGAGGCGATCGATCCCCCGCAACGGTCGGCGCGAGCTATAATGCAGGGACGACAGGAGAGGCAAGGTTGCGAGAACTGCTGCGGACCAACGACGCGGTACTGCTTTCGGCGGTGGGGGCATTGCTGGATGGTGCCGGGATCGACCACCTGGTGCTGGACCAGAACATGAGCATTCTCGAAGGCTCGCTCGGGGTCATCCCGCGCCGCGTTCTGGTGCACGAGGACGATCTGCGCGCTGCGCGCCAGTTGCTGACCGACGCCGGACTGGCGCACGAGCTTCGGTCCGATGGCTGAACTGGTTGATCCGGCAGCACAAAGCCTCACCGAGGACGGCTTTCTCGGGGGGCGGCTGCGGCTGCGGCAACCTGCCGCCGGTCATCGCGCCGGTCATGATGCGATTCTGCTGGCGGCTTCGACACGGGTGAGGGCCGGCGACCGAGTGGTCGAATTCGGCAGCGGGGTCGGTACCGCCGGACTCGCGGTGGCACGCAGGGTGGATGGAACCGATTTGGTCCTGGTTGAGATCGACCCTAGTCTTGCGGCGATTGCCCGTGACAATGCCCGCCTCAATGGGCTGGCGGCCGAAGTCGTTTGTCTCGATATCACCGGCTCAGCCGAGACATTTGCGGCGGCCGGACTCGGGCCCGACTCGGCCGACGCGGTGCTGATGAATCCGCCGTTCCATGATGCCGGCCGGCATCGGGGGTCGCCGGATCCGGCGCGGCAGGTGGCGCATCTGGCAACGGCGACGACGCTGGAGGGCTGGGTTCATGCGGCGCGGCGGGTGCTCAAGTCGGGCGGGGCGCTGACGCTGATCTGGCGGGCGGATGGGCTTGCCGATGTTCTGAGTGCGCTGGGCCGCGGATTCGGCAGCGTGATGGTGCAGCCGGTGCATGGGAATGCCGATAAGCCGGCGATCCGCATTCTGGTACGTGCGACGAAGGGCGGGCGGGCGCCGCTGGTGCTTGTTCCAGGTTTGCTGCTCAACGATCCGTCGGGGCACCCGAACCCGATCGCGCGGGCCGTGCTCGCCGGGGAGCAAATTCTGCCGCTGGCGCAATCCTAATCAGCGGCTGGGCAAAAACTGCGCAGCGCTGACTACTGCGGTTGCGGCTCGTTGTGCTTGGCCGGTGCGCTGGTGACGTGCACGGCCGCGAGAATTGCCGCGATCAACAACATCAGCAGGTAAATTTTCATCGGTCCCTCCGCTGCGTCGTTGCAGCCTCGTCCCTATATGAAGCCTGCGTTGCAAAACACGTTCCATACCTACCAAATGGTGGCATCCAAGATGGTCGACAATAGGGTGAAGCGATGAGCGATGCTGCGATCAGCGGTCGCAGCGAGCAGGGCTGGCTCGCCGGTCTCGGTAACTGGATTCCGGCGCGGTTTCGGCGCGACGTTCCAGTGGTGCCGGTGGTGCGACTGTCGGGCACGATCGGCGCGGTGACGCCGTTGCGGCCGGGCCTGACGCTGGCCGGAGTCGCCAAGCTGCTCGATCGCGCATTCTCCACCCGCAACGCCAAGGCGGTGGCGCTGGCAATCAATTCGCCGGGCGGCTCGCCGGTGCAATCGCGGCTGATCTATCTGCGCATCCGCGCGCTCGCCGCTGAGAAGAAGCTGCCGGTCTACGCGTTCGTCGAGGATGTCGCGGCCTCGGGCGGCTACATGATCGCGTGCGCGGCCGACGAGATCTATTGCGATCCGTCGTCGATCCTCGGTTCGATCGGCGTGGTCGGCGGCGGCTTCGGCTTTCAGGACCTGATCAAGAAGATCGGCGTCGAGCGCCGGCTCTACACCGCCGGCGAGCGCAAGGCGCAGCTCGATCCGTTTCTGCCGGAAGACCCGCAGGAGGTCGCGCGGCTGAAGGTGCTGCAGCAGGAAATCCACGCGCTGTTCATCGCATTGGTGAAAGAGAGCCGCGGCACCCGGCTGAAGGGCGAGGAGTCCAAGCTGTTCACCGGCGAGTACTGGGCCGGCGCCACCTCGGTGTCGCTCGGTCTTGCTGATTCGATCGGTGATTTGCGCGCGGTGCTACGCGGCAAGTTCGGCGACAAGGTCCGCACCCCGCTAATCTCGCCGCCGACCGGTCTGCTCGCCAATCTGTCGCGTAGATCCGGCGGTGCCGGTACTGCGCTCGACGGCGTCGCGGCGCTGCCCGAATCAATGATTACGGCGCTGGAAACACGGGCGATCTGGGCCAAATACGGCTTTTAGAAGATACGCGGCCGCGCGGCCTCCGCGCCATTTGGTCCCGTCAGCGTGAGTTGCGAGTGATCGCCCACTGAGCGAAGATCCAACAGGGGCGTGACGCGACTCAAGGAGAGGTTGGACGATGCCGCCGCTGCTCGTATTGGCTGGAAGCCTGGTGGGCATCGCCATGGTGCGGTGGGCCTTCCGCACGGCCGGACGCGTCAATCAGGAGCTCGAGGTCGCTCGCGCAACAGTGTTTGCCGAAGCGGACCGCGCCAAGCTGCCGACGCTGCGGCCCGACCCCGTGACCGGCGCTTACCGGCCGGGCTGAACTTAAGATCGAACTGATCTCAATTGGTGATGTGGGAATCGGTGCGCCGGCCCGAAGGGCGGGGCATCACCCATCGGGCCGGCGCGCAACCTTGGAGGTTGCAAACTTTTATGAGCGGCCGAGCGATCCGCTGAGCAGCGGCGCGACCACCAGCACGACCAGCGCAGCACTCACGGCATGAAAGGCTGTCATTTCGGCTCTCCGTCCTTTTGGCGCCGGCTTCCCAGCCGAGCGCCACGTCCCTGGAGGCCGATGGTTACCCATCAGTTGCTAACGAATTTCAGCTTTTAGCGATCGCCGTGGCGGGTGGTTAAGGAGGCGTTAACCGGCGATTTGGCCCGTTCATCGCCTTGATTTGCCGGGTCGTGGCCGATACGGTCCGGCCACTTTTCCAAAAACCCTCGTGAATCCAAAGCCGATCATGGACCCGACGCCTCCGCACATGCGCCCGGAACGTTCGTTCCAGGGCCTGATCCTGACGCTGCAGCGCTTCTGGGCCGATTATGGCTGCGTCATCCTGCAGCCCTACGACATGGAAGTCGGCGCCGGCACCTTCCATCCGGCCACCACGCTGCGGGCGCTCGGCCCGAAGCGCTGGAACGCCGCTTACGTGCAGCCGTCGCGCCGGCCCAAAGACGGCCGCTATGGCGAGAACCCGAACCGGCTGCAGCACTACTATCAGTTCCAGGTGATCCTGAAGCCGTCCCCGCCCGACATCCAGGACCTGTACCTGAAGTCGCTGGCCGCGATCGGGGTCGACACCGCGCTGCACGACGTGCGCTTCGTCGAGGACGACTGGGAAAGCCCGACGCTGGGCGCCTGGGGCCTCGGCTGGGAGTGCTGGTGCGACGGCATGGAAGTCAGCCAGTTCACCTACTTCCAGCAGGTCGCCGGCGTCGAATGCGCGCCGGTTGCCGGCGAACTCACTTACGGTCTCGAGCGGCTGGCGATGTACGTCCAGGGCATCGACCGCGTCTACGATCTCAACTTCAACGGCCGCGACGGCGCCGACAAGGTCACCTACGGCGACGTGTTCCTGCAGGCCGAGAAGGAATACTCGAAGCACAATTTCGAGGTCGCCGACACCGAGATGCTGTTCGAGCAGTTCAAGATGGCCGAGGCCGCTTGCAAGAAATATCTCGACGCCGGCTGGGTGATGTCTGCCGATGGCGGCAAGCGCGAAGCCCACGCCATGGCGCTGCCGGCCTACGACCAGTGCATCAAGGCCAGCCACGTCTTCAACCTGCTCGACGCGCGCGGCGTGATCTCCGTCACCGAACGCCAAAGCTACATCCTCCGCGTCCGCGAACTGGCGAAAGCCTGCGGCGAAGCCTGGGTGCATACCGAAGCGGGACGGGCGGAAGCGTAGTTCTCTCTTGCCCGCCCCTGGAGGGGCAGGGTCGCTCGCATAGCGAGCGGGTACACGATAACGAGGACGCCTCTGCTCCCCTCCCCCTTGCGGGGAGGGGGCGGGGCAGCGAGTTCGGACTAATTACCC
>NZ_QUML01000053.1:0-18771 GCF_010907025.1 Rhodopseudomonas sp. BR0G17
TATAAGAGACAGGTCGATGGTGCTTGCGGTGCTCGAGGCGCATTGCGGCGTCAAGCTGAGCGGCTACGACGTCTATTTCAACGTCGCTGGCGGCCTGCGCATCAACGAGCCCGCCGCCGATCTGGCCGCTGCCGCCGCGCTGGTGTCGTCGCTGGCGAACGCGCCGCTGCCGACCGACGCGGTGTATTTCGGCGAGATTTCGCTGTCCGGCGCGGTGCGCCCGGTGGCGCAGACGCCGGCGCGGCTAAAAGAGGCCGCGAAACTCGGCTTTGCCCGCGCCGTGCTGCCGGAACAGACCCGCGGCGAAGCGCCGAGCGATGCCGGGCTGACGCTGCAATCCGTCGGCGGCCTCTCCAGCCTGGTGGCGGATATCGCCGCGCGCGGCACACGGCGGGGCGACGACGATGGTGCGCCGCGGACGAAAGCTGCCTCAAATGCAACACCGGCGCGATTCCGGCGCCAGGAGGGTTGAAGCGGCGTGACGTTTCGGGAGCGCGCCGCTATACAACGCCCGCGCAAGCTGAACGTATCCGGCCACCAAGCTTTAACCCAGCGGAACATTGCTGTGGCGAGGCGGACGGGGGTGGTTTTCTCGCCTTGCGCCGCGTGCCATACCACCGTCACCTGTGCCGACCCCGTGCACGCCGATTCGCCGTTGTGCTGACCGAGCGGACCTGACCTGCCGATGCCGATTACCATCCTTGATCTCGTTGTTCTCGCGGTGATGTTGGTGTCGGGGCTGCTCGCGATGGTGCGCGGCTTCATGCGCGAAGTGCTGTCGATCGCGGCCTGGGGCGCCGCCGCGCTGGTGACGCTGTACGCATTCCAGAAGCTGATGCCGACGGCGCGGACCTATTTCTCGTCCGAGACGGTCGCCGCCGTGGTGGTGATCGCCGGCGTCTTCCTCGGCACCCTGATCATCGTGTCGATCATCACGGTGCGGATCTCGGACATGATCCTGGATTCGCGCATTGGCGCGCTCGATCGCACCCTCGGCTTCCTGTTCGGTCTCGCCCGCGGTCTGCTGATCGTGGTGGTGGCGTATCTGTTCTTCAACTGGCTGGTGCCGGACAAGCAGCGCCCCGAGTGGGTCACCAACGCGAAGTCGCGCACGGTTCTGCAAGGAACCGGTGATTGGCTGATGACGCTCTTGCCGGACGACCCTGAAAATACCATCTTGAAACTGTTCAAGAAGAACAAGCCGGAAGAAGACCAGCAGCAGACCGAGGATTCGGCTGCTCCCGGTGCCAATGACGGCTATAGCAAACCTGCCCGTGACGGCCTGAAAAAGCTGATAGAGGGCAAACCGGCCACGCGCTGAGCGTGTCCCACATGAGAGGCGCGATGGACGCGATGCCCAGCTCTTCCGACGACGCCGCAACGCCCGCTTCGGACGCTCGCGACCAACACATCCTCGACGATACCGTTTTCGATACTGACGGTGACACGCTGCGCGAAGAGTGCGGCGTGTTCGGCATTTTCGGGCACCCCGATGCCGCCGCGATCACCGCGCTCGGCCTGCACGCCTTGCAGCACCGCGGTCAGGAAGCCGCCGGCATCGTGTCGTTCGACAACGGCCGGTTTCATTCCGAGCGTCGCCTCGGCCTGGTCGGTGACACCTTCTCGCGCGCCGACGTGATCGCGCGGCTGCCGGGCAATTCGGCGATCGGCCACGTCCGCTATTCGACCACCGGTGAAACCATCCTGCGCAACGTCCAGCCGCTGTTCGCCGAGCTCAACGCCGGCGGCTTCGCGGTCGGCCACAACGGCAACCTCACCAACGGTCTCACCCTGCGCCGTGAGCTGATCCGCAGCGGCGCGATCATGCAGTCGACCACCGACACCGAAGTGATCCTGCATCTCGTCGCGCACTCCAAGAAGACGCGGTTCATCGAGCGCTTCATCGAGTCGCTGCGCGCGCTGGAAGGCGCCTACTCGCTGGTGTCGCTGACCAACAAGAAGCTGGTCGGCGCCCGCGATCCGCTCGGCATCCGTCCGCTGGTGCTCGGCGAACTCGACGGCTGCCCGATCCTGGCGTCGGAGACCTGTGCACTCGACATCATCGGCGCGCGTTACGTCCGCGACGTCGAACCCGGCGAAGTCATCGTGTTCGACCGCCACGGCGTCACCAGCCACAAGCCGTTCCCGCCGCAGCCGCCCCGCCCCTGCATCTTCGAGTACATCTACTTCGCCCGTCCGGCCTCCATCGTCGGCGGCCGTTCGGTGTACGACGTTCGCAAAGCGTTCGGCGCCCAGCTGGCACTTGAGAGCCACGTCGAATCCGACGTCATCGTGCCGGTGCCGGATTCCGGCGTGCCGGCGGCGATCGGTTATTCGCGGCAGTCCGGCGTGCCGTTCGAGCTCGGCATCATCCGCAACCACTATGTCGGCCGGACCTTCATTCAGCCGACCCAGAGCGTTCGCGAACTCGGCGTCCGGATGAAGCACTCGGCCAACCGCGCCGCGATCGAAGGCAAGCGGATCGTGCTGATCGACGACAGCCTCGTCCGCGGCACCACGTCGAAGAAGATCGTAAAGATGATGCGCGATGCCGGCGCCCGCGAGGTGCACTTCCGCATCGCCTCACCGCCGATCACCCACCCGGACTACTACGGCATCGACACTCCGGATCGCGCCGGCCTGCTGGCCGCGACGCATTCGCTCGAAGAGATGCGCGACCTGATCGGCGCCGACACGCTGGCGTTCCTGTCGGTCGACGGCATCTATCGCGCGATGGGCGAACCGGGCCGCGATCCGGCGTTGCCGAAGTTCACCGACCACTGCTTTACCGGTGACTATCCGACCGGCCTCACCGATCTCAATCAGACCGAGTCGGCGCCGCGGCAATTGTCGCTGCTGGCCGAGGCGAGCTGATCCGGCCACGGCCTTGACGTCGTCATCGGCCACGCCGGTGACGACGCCCACGATACCTCTTTTAGAGGATGGATACTCGGGTCCGGTCCGCGTATGACAATGCGCGATATATCTTGAGCCGGACCTGTCATGACCCAACCTCTCGTCTCCCGCATCGCTCTCGTCACCGGCGCCTCGCGCGGCATCGGCTACGCCACCGCCAAGGCGCTCGCCAAGGCCGGCGCGCACGTCATCGCCGTCGCCCGCACCCAGGGCGGTCTCGAAGAGCTCGACGACGAGGTGCGTAAGGACGGCGGTCATCCGCTGACGCTGGTCCCGCTCGATCTCACCGACTATCAGGCGATCGGCCGCCTCGGCGGCACGATCTACGAACGCCACGGCAAGCTCGACGTCCTGGTCGGTAATGCCGGCATCGGCGGCCCGTCTTCGCCGCTCGGCCATATCGAGCTGAAGCCTTGGCTCGACGTCATCGGCATCAACCTGAATGTGAACTTCCAGCTCGTGCGCTGCATGGAACCGCTGCTGCGGGCGTCTGATGCCGGCCGTGCCGTGTTCCTGACCTCGCGCGCGGGCGGCAAGGCGCCGGGCTACCGCGGCCCGTATGCGGCATCGAAGGCCGCCCTGGAAACGCTGGTTCAGGTGTGGGCCAAGGAAGTGGTCAACACCACGCCGATCCGCATCAACCTGTTCGATCCCGGTCCGACCCGGACCAAGCTGCGCGCCAGCGTGATGCCGGGCGAAGACCCGGAAACTCTGCCGACGCCCGAGCAGGCTGCGGAGCTGTTGCTACCGCTGTGCCTGCCGTCCTTTACCGAAACCGGCAAGCTGTTCGACGGCCCCTCTCGCACCCTGAAAGACCCCCAGGCCGATTGACTTCGGCCCGGCAGCGCGATTGACTGACTACAAGCGGGGAAACATCCGCAGTCAATCAGCTATCCATACAAAGGGGGAAGTGATGAGAGGAGTGTTCTCGCACGCCATCGCTGCTGCGTTGGTGAGTGCGGCGTTGATCCTGCCGGCGTCGGCCCAGTCCGGCGACAAGACCGCCAAGATCGGCGTACTTAACGACATGTCGAGCCTGTACGCCGACATCGGCGGCCCGAACTCAGTGGTAGCCGCCAAGATGGCGATCGCTGATTCAGGGCTCGAAGCGAAGGGCTGGAAGATCGAACTGGTCTCCGGCGATCACCAGAACAAACCGGACGTCGGCGTCAATCTGGCGCGGCAGTGGATCGATGTCGACAAGGTCGACCTGATCACCGACACGCCGAATTCGGGCGTCGCGCTCGCGATCAGCAATCTGGTCAAAGAGAAGAACAGCATCCTGATGAACTCGGGCGGCGCCAGCGCCGACCTGACCGGTAAGGCGTGCAATGCCAATACCATCTCGATGACGTACGACACTTACATGCTGGCGCACGGCACGGGTCAGGCCCTGACCAAGGCCGGCGGTGATACCTGGTTCTTCCTCACCGCCGACTACGCGTTCGGCGCCGCGCTCGAGCGCGACACCACTGCGGTCGTCAAGGCCAATGGCGGCAAGGTGGTCGGCAGCGTCAAGCATCCGCTGAACACCCCGGACTTCTCGTCGTTCCTGCTGCAGGCGCAGGCGTCGAAGGCCAAGGTGATCGGACTCGCCAATGCCGGCGGCGACACCACCAACTCGATCAAACAGGCCGCCGAGTTCGGCATCACCGCGGGCGGACAAAAGCTGGCCGCGCTGCTGCTGTTCATCAACGACGTCCACTCGCTCGGGCTGAAGACGGCGCAAGGCCTGACCTTCACCGAGTCCTACTATTGGGACCTCAACGACAACACCCGTGCGTTCGCGGACCGCTTCCAGAAGCAGGCCAAGAACAACGCCAAGCCGTCGATGACTCAGGCCGGCGTGTATGCCGCGGTGCTGCACTATCTGAAGACGCTGGAAGCGATGGGCGGCAATCCGCATGACGGCGCCAAGGTCGTCGCCAAGATGAAGGAAATCCCGGCGGACGATCTGCCGTTCGGCAAATCGGTGATCCGCGCCGACGGCCGCCGCATGGTGCCGGCGTTCCTGTTCGAAGTGAAGTCACCGGCCGAGTCCAAGGGCCCGTGGGACTACTACAAGAAGGTCGCCGACATCTCCGCCGATGACGCTGCGCGTCCGCTGGCGGACAGCGAGTGCCCGCTGGTCAAGAAGTAAGTCCTCGGCCCCTTCGCGAAGTTGATCATGGCCGGGGTCCGCCCCGGCCATCATCATTTAGGCCGAGGCGCCGGTCAGTCCAGCCGCATCGTCATCTGCCGAAACGCCTCGCAGTCCGTCTCGACGAAGCCCAGCCGAAGATACAGGCTGCGCGCGCGATCATTGGATGGCTGCACCGACAATGTCAGGCGCTGCGCCCCGACCTCCCGCCCTGCACGCGCGAGGCTCGCGATCACCTCGCGCCCGATGCCGCGCCCCTGCGCGGCCGGCAGCAGCGCGATGTCGACAAGACGTAGCGCCAGCTCGGCTGACCTGCCTGCAGCGCCCGCATCCGGCTCGCCCTGATCATGCTGCCCGTCGCTACCCACCTCGTCCGCCACCACCAGGCGACCGACGGCAACCTCCCGCTCCGCAATGATGAAATACTCAGCCCTCGGATAGCTCTGTCGATAGCCGATCCGGCGCGCTTCGAATTGCTGCACGAGTAGCGCGGTCTGCAGTTCATCCGGCATGTCGATGCCGATCCATGCCGCGCGCAACGTCGCGTCCGAAAGGACGCGGCAGAAGACGTCATCCTCGGGCCGCGCCGGCCGGATCGTCAGTCCGGGGACTGACAACGTGAAATGTGCGCCCATTCTGCTCATCCCACCGCCCGCATGATCTGCCCGAACCGGCTCTTTGCGGCGCCTCATTGACGACGGAGGCAGTCCGTCGCATCGAAGGCGATACTATCTGTCGTTTGGATCAACTCCGAACGCTGCATTTCCGAATGATAATTGCACCTGATCGAGGTCACCAATGTATCTGATGAAGCCTGAAGATTTCGAACCCTGGATCGGGCGTGCCGTCCGCGTGTCCACCGTTCCCGAGCCGGTCGAGCTCACTCTGGTCAGGTTGCAACGCAAGCCGCTGTTCATCGGTGCCGAGCGAGAGCCTTTCAGCCTGTTCTTTGAATCGGCCGAACACGTATACCTGCTCGATGCCGCCTATGAATTCGATTGCGGCCGTGGCGGCCCTTACACCATCCTGATTTCTCAGTTACAGCCGAAAAACGGTCGCAGGCGATATCAAGCCGTCTTCAATTGACAGTATCTCGGCCACGCCCAGCAGGGCGTGGTGGGCTCCCGATGCTTCCATCGGAAGCCCAGCACACGAGTTCTGCTCAGTCCTGAACCGGATACAGGCCCGACAGACAGATATTGGTCCTGAGCGCGAGGTAGGGCGGCAAGGTCTCGACGGGAACGTTGCTTCCGGTGTTGCCGATCTGAACCGTCCCGCCGGTGATGCCGCCGCCGCCGCTTACACCGCCCAGATTGACGGGCGTGCCTGCCGTCCCGGCGGGTGCGTAAATCTTCGGCTGCCCTCCTCCGGTTGGGCCGGTATTGGCCAGTAGCGATCCGACAGCAGGGGAACCCGACAGAGAACTGACCGTGACACCCGTCAGGGCCTGAACTGCCGCCGCACCGCCCCCGCCGCCGGTCGGCGTGAATGTCGCCGCGTGCGAATGCGCCGGCAGGTTTGCCTGGGTCAGCGTGACGCGCTCGACGCCGGCATGCGCACCCCACGCATAGTTACTGAGACCCGGCCCCTGCCCGGCACCGATGATCACCCGCGACTGAAGATTGGGGAGCTGAAACGTCGTCCGTCCGTCGCCACCGAAGGTCCCGCCGATCAGCGCGAACAGGGCCTGGTTCTGTGTGACATTGAACGTCTGCCCGGCCGCGACTGCCCAATCCACCGGTGCGTAGTTGAAACTGACCTGCATGATCTGACCAATGAAAGAGTCTGCCATCTGACCAATTCCTTTCGTGGAGAACGATGGGGCGCGAGGCCAGCAGCGTCATGCCCCTCCAATGTCAAATCCGGTCCGCATCAATCCGGACCGAGCTCATTCTCAGCATCTCTCCCCTTCTTGTTGGAAACCATGAAGCGAACCGCCGCACTGAATGACGATCAACCTACCGACGACCGGAAATTCGACCACTCGATAACTTCGTCCAACGACCTCATTTCACCGATGCACAGCAGACAAGCTAATTCGCTTTGCACGCCATTCATCATCACTTCGGCAACAATCCAACAGCGATGAACAAATCCCGCGCGTCACTCACGCGACGCGCTTTCTGCATCAATAACCAAATCACCAAAATCTTCACTCGACACAAATTCATCAAACCGTGCATTCAGTCGCATCGACAAGCCAAACCACTAAGTAACAATCAATCGATTTCGCAAAGCCTCTACACGGCTACCACGCAGCAACGCGAACTTGTGACCTATCTACAACGATAAGCCGAATTAACAATGCTAAATCGCGAGATGCCTTGATACTACAACCAAACAGATGCAACGCTCAATCGTTCGTTTCTCGCACATTTCCTAAAAAGCCGCGTGAACTATCAATTCGTACCTCTCTCTGATTTCGACGAGAGTCATGCGCTTGAACGATTCTGCCAGGTTCTCGCAGAAATCCCGCGTCACGCCGCATGGCACCGCGGCAGAGCGGCTATGGGCGGTTTCTCGCTCACCGAAGCCGCCCTCAGCGGAGAGCTGCGCGCGATTGCTGCGGCTTGTTGGCAGCACCTGCGCGCCACCGGCCGGACTCAAGAGCAGGCTTCGTATCTTTGCGTCCGCGGCGCTAGCGGCCGCAGCGATCGCGCTGACTTCGACCGCAAGCTGGGCATCGGCAAGTTGTACGGCCGTGAACGGCGGCGCTTTGAACTACAACGTGACGTTCACGTCGCCAGGCGCTCCAGACGACGGCAAAGGCTTCAACGAGGCCTATTTGACGGCATTCGCTGCTGGCGACACGCTCCATTATTCGGTGACCATCTCGACGACGGCGGGAACCATCGATGCCGGATTTACCGCGGACTATTCGTTCGGTATTCCTGCAACCTTCAATAACAACAGCGGCGCTGGCTTCCATATCAGCACGTCCGGCAGCTACACGCTGTCCGCCGGCGACATAGTGAAGATCAACAACAATCCGGATGGGGCTTCGACGCCGGGCCTATCTTCGGAAGCGATCGACCAGACCGGCAGCGGGTTTCGCGGCAGCGTGGCGTTCTCGGCCACCTGCACCGCGGCCGGCAGTCCGACGGTCACGTCGGTATCGCCGTCATCCGGCCCGACCGCCGGCGGCACCTCGGTGACGATCAACGGCACGAACTTCACCGGGGCGACGTCAGTGAGCTTCGGCTCGAACTCGGTACCGAGCAGCAGCTTCACCAGCAGTTCGTCAACCCAGATCGTCGTGCCGTCGCCGAGCGGCAGCGCCGGCACGGTGCATATCACGGTGACAAACGGAGTCGGGACCTCGGCGACGAGTTCGAGCGACCAATTTACCTATGTGGCGCCTCCGACGATCAGCTCGATCTCGCCGAGTTCAGGCTCGACCGCGGGCGGCACCGCGGTGACGATCGGTGGGACGAACTTGTCCGGCGTCACCTCGGTGACCGTCGGCGGCGCCTCGGCGACGCTCGGCACCAATACGTCGACCTCGATTAGTATCACCACACCGGCCGGCACCGCAGGCGCACGCGACGTCATTGTAACGACCGCGGGTGGCTCCGTCACGTCGACAGGCGGTTTCACCTATGTGTCCCCCCCTGCCGTTACCGGTGTCTCGCCGACGTCCGGTCCAGCCACAGGCGGCACCTCGGTTACCATCACAGGTACGAACTTCAGCGGCGCAACCTCGGTCAGCTTCGGCTCGAATTCGGTGGCGAGCGGCAGCTTCACCAGCAGTTCGTCGACCCAGATCGTCTTGCCCTCGCCGAGCGGCAGCGCCGGGACCGTGCACGTCACCGTGACCACGCCAATCGGGACATCGGCGACCGGCTCGAGCGACCAGTTCACCTACATCGCCGCCCCGACCATCACAGGCATTTCGCCGAGTTCCGGTTCGACCGGCGGCGCTACTTCGGTGACCATCAGTGGTACCAATCTGTCAGGCGTCACCAGCGTCACAGTCGGCGGTGCATCGGCAACGCTCGGAACCAACACATCGACGTCGATCGTCATCACGACGCCATCCGGGACAGCGGGCGCACGCGACGTTGTTGTTACCACCGCAGGCGGCTCGGCGACCGCGACCGGCGGCTTCACCTATGTGGCGCCACCGAGCATCGGTTCGATTTCGCCGGGTTCGGGCCCGGCCACCGGCGGCACGTCGGTAACCATCAGCGGCACCAACCTGTCCGGTGTCACCAGCGTGACGGTGGGCGGGGCGTCGGCGACGCTCGGCACCAACACATCGACTTCGATCATCATTACGACGCCGTCCGGGACGGCTGGCGCACGCGACGTGGTGGTGACAACAGCCGGCGGCTCGGCCACCTCGACCGGCGGCTTCACCTACATCGCCGGCCCGACCATCGGTTCGATTTCACCCAGTGCGGGCCCGACCGCTGGCGGCACCAGCGTCACCATTTCGGGCAGCAATCTGTCCGGGGTCACGAGCGTGACGGTCGGCGGCGCTGCGGCAACTCTGGGCGCCAACACGGCGACGTCGATCGTCATCACCACCCCGTCCGGAACAGCCGGGGCACGAGACGTCGTCGTCACCACGCCCGGTGGCGCTGCGACGTCGACCGGCGGCTTCACCTACGCGGCGGTGCCGACGATCAGCACGATCTCCCCGAATTCCGGTTCCACCGGAGGCGGCACCTCGGTGACGATCAGCGGCACCAACCTGTCCGGAGTCACAGCGGTCACCATCGGCGGGGCATCCGCGACTCTCGGCACCAATACATCGACGTCGATCGTGGTGACGACGCCGTCCGGGACAGCCGGAGCACGTGATGTCGTCCTGACCACCCCGGGCGGTTCGGTCACAGCAACCGGCGGGTTCACCTACATCCTGTCGCCGTCGATCAGCTCGATCGCACCGAACGCCGGCCCGACGGCGGGCGGCACGTCGGTGACGATCACCGGCACCAATCTAGCCGGGGTCACCGGGGTGACGATCGGCGGCTCACCCGCCACAGTCGGCACCAATACGTCCACCTCGGTCGTGGTGACCACGCCGGCCGGCACAGCAGGGGCGCGCGACGTCGTCGTGACGACCGGTGGTGGCTCGGCCACGGCGACCGGCGGTTTCACCTACGCGGGACCGCCAACGATCGGCACGATCTCCCCCAACTCCGGCTCGACCAGCGGCGGCACCTCCATCACTATCTCCGGCAGCAATCTCGCCAACGTCATTTCGGTCAGCATCGGCGGCGCTGCGGCCTCGCTCGGCACCAACACTTCCACGTCAATCGTGGTGACGACGCCGAGCGGCACGGCCGGCGCACGCGACGTCGTCGTGACGACCGCCGGCGGCTCGGTGACATCCACCGGCGGCTTCACCTATGTGGCGCCCCCGACCATCAGTTCGATTTCACCGAACTCAGGACCGGCCGCCGGCGGCACGTCGGTGACCATCACCGGCACCAACCTGTCCGGCGTCACCTCGGTGACGGTCGGCGGAGCGGCCGCGACCCTTGGAACGAACACCGCGACCTCGATCGCGATCACGACACCCGCCGGCACCTCGGGCGCTCGGGATGTCGTCGTCACCACCGCCGGCGGCCCGGTCACGTCGACTGGCGGTTTCACCTATATAGCGGCCGCCACCGTGACGGCGATCGCTCCCGCCGCGGGCCCGATCGGCGGCGGCACGTCGGTCACCATCACAGGGACGAACCTCGCCGGGGCGACGGCCGTGACGATCGGCGGGGTTGCGGCCACGAGCGTCACTATCGTGAATGCCACCACGATCACGGCGACCACGCCCGCTCACGCTGCGGGCAGCGTCGACGTCGTGGTGACGACGCCCGGCGGCACCGCGACGGGGACCGGGTTCTACAGCTACGTCACCGGTCCCAGCGTTACGTCGATCAGTCCGGCGAGCGGCCCCGGCGCGGGCGGCACCTCGGTGACGATCACCGGTAACAACCTCGCTGGCGCAACCGCCGTCAGCTTCGGCGGCACCGCGGCCACCGCCGTGAGCGTGACCAGCGCCACCACCATCACCGCAACGACTCCTGCTCATGCCGCAGGCGTGGTCGACGTCACCGTGACGACACCGGGCGGCAGCGGTACCGGCGCCGGCTTATTCAGCTATATCGTCACCACGACAACCACGACCCTCACCTCGTCGCGCAACCCCAGCGAAGCGGGACAGCCCGTCAGCTTCACCGCGACGGTGACGGCGAGCGGCTCCGTCCCGACCGGCACCGTGACCTTCACCGACAGCGGCGTCACGATCGGTTCGGTCGCTTTGTCCGGCGGCACCGCGACGCTCACCACCAGCAGCCTGACGGTCGGCGCACATACCATTCTGGCCGCGTTCATCGGCAACGCCAGCTACTCCGCCAGTAGCTCGTCGCCGCTGCTGCAAGCCGTCAACACACCCCAGGACAGTCTCAAGCTGCGCGCCATGCAGATCATCGCGAGCAAGACCATCGCGCAGACCTCCGGCGCTGCCATCTCTGGGGCGATCGACTCTGCGATTTCCGAGGGGTTCAACGACGGCGGCGAGTTGGTCGCACCATCCGGCACGGGCCTCCGCTTCAACTTCACCGACGATCCGTCGCAGAGCCGAACCGGGGCGGCCGACAGCGCCGTCGAGAGCAGCTGGCCACGGTCATACGTCCGCGACAACGGGCCCGGCCAAAGCTCCGGATTCGGCATGGGCGGTCCGACCGGGCCGGGACGAGGCCGATCCCGCTTTGACGACACCTTCGCGGCGATAGATCGCAAGGCCGACATCACAAAGGTACCCGCGAAGGCACAGGTCGAGCCGAAGGATTGGCTGATGTGGGCTGAGGTGAAAGCGGCCGGCATCGGGCAATGGAACGCCAGCAGCAGCAGCTCGGTGCTCAGCGGAAACCAGGTCAATGCATTGATCGGACTGACCCGGAAGCCGTCTCCGGACTTCCTGATCGGCCTCGTCGGTGGTTACGAGACCTTCGACTACAAGTCCGGTACGCTCGACGGCAGGCTCAAAGGCGATGGCTGGACGATCGGCTCCTACGCGGCGTGGCGATCCGCCGCCGGGCTGCGCTTCGACATCGCCGGTGCCTATTCGGGGATCGGTTACGACGGCTCGGCCGGCAGCGCCTTCGGCAGCTTCGATGGCCGGCGGTGGCTGGTGTCTGGCGGCATCACCGGCACCACGGAGGCGTTCGGCTTCGCGATCGAGCCATCGGCGAAGGTCTATGCGCTGTGGGAGCGCCAAAACGCCTACATCGATTCCCTTGGCACTCCGCAGGCCCAGCGCGAGTTCTTCACCGGGCGGGCATCGGCCGGCCTCAAGGTCAGTTATCCCTGGATCTACAGCGCGACGCTGACGCTCGCGCCCTACACCGGCGTGTTTGTCGACTACTACTTCCTCGGCGACAACGCGGAGACAATCACGCTCGCGGGCGGAGCGCCGCTGGCTTCGGTGCCGCTGATGGACGGCTGGTCGGCACGGTTGACCGGAGGCATCGCAGCGCGGTTCGGCAACGGCGCGGCGGTCGCGGTCGGCGGCGAACTCGGCGGCCTGGGCGGCACCGTCCAGATCTGGACGCTCCGCGGCCGGGCATCCGTGCCGTTCTGAGAGAGCCGGCCGCGCAGCAACAGCGGGCCTCAGCTAACTAACCGGCGGGAACCCGCTGCCGCGCATCGCCGGCCGTCGCCGCGACCAGCACCGAGACGATCAGTAGCACGCCGGCGAGCAGGAACGGCGCGCCTGGCAATGCGAACGGCGCGTTTGCGCCGATGAAATACGCAAAGATCAGCGTGAACAGGAAAGGCCCGATCAATTCCGCGATACTCTTGACGCTGGTCATCGCGCCCTGCAGCTGGCCCTGCTGGTCGGCCGCCACCAGCCGAGTCATCATCCCGGAGGTCGCAGGGCCCGCGATTCCCCATAGCGTCATCACCGGAATGCCGATCCAGAACAGCGCGCCGGTCGGCGCCAGCGCGTAGATCAGAAAGCCGAGCGCCCCGCCGCCATAGCCGATAATCTGTGCGTTGCGTTCGCCGAGCCGCTTCAGCGCGGGACCAACCAGGCCGCCCTGCACGATTGCAGTGCAGACGCCGACGAAAGCGAGGGCCAGACCGATCTTGGTCTCGCTCCAGCCATATCGATAGCTCGTATACAACACGAAGGTCGCCGGAAGCGCGACATGGGCGACCTCGGCACAGAACTCCACCACTGCCATCGCGGCGAGCCGGCTGTTGGAGGCGAGCAGCCGCACCGCGCCGACCGGGTTGGCGGACTTCCAGCGGAACGGCGAGCGCCACTCCGGCGGCAGCGACTCCGGCAGGACCAACAGACCATACAGCGCGTTGCACAGGCTCAGCCCGGCCGCGACCCAGAATGGTAGTCGCGGATCGACGCCGCCGAGCAGCCCGCCGATCGCCGGACCGATGATGAAGCCGAGCCCGAACGCGGCGCCAACCTTGCCGAACACCGCCGCGCGCTTTTCCGCCGGCGTGACGTCGGCGATGTAGGCGAAAGCCGTCGAAATACTCGCCGAGGTGATACCGGAAATCACCCGGCCGAGAAACAGCCAGCCAAGCGACGGCGCCAGCGCCATCAGGATGTAGTCGAGCCCGAGGCCGAGATTGGACAGCAGGATCACCGGCCGGCGGCCGAAGCGATCGGACAACCCGCCGAGCACCGGCGACGCGACGAACTGCATCAGTGCCCAGGCAGTACCGAAGAGTCCGTAGATCCGCGCCGCGTCCGCGGTGTTGTCGTTGGAGAAGCTCTCGATCAGCTTCGGCAGGATCGGCAGGATCATGCCGATGCTCAGCATATCGAGCAGGATGGTGACGAAGATGAAACCGACGGCGGCGCGGCGCGGCCCGGTCATGCCGGGCACCGGCGGCTGCTGCGCTGTGGCTTCCTCGGTCATGACTTGCGTTTACGCTTGTGGGCGAACGGATTGGCCTTCTCGCGCAGCGTGATCCGCACCGGCGTGCCGGGCAGTTCGAAGGCGCCGCGCAGGCTGTTCACGAGATAGCGCAAATACGATTCCGGCACCGCATCGGCGCGCGAACAGAACACCACGAAGCTCGGCGGCCGCGCCTTGGTCTGGGTGACGTAGTTCAGCTTGAGGCGGCGACCCGAGACCGCCGGCGGCGGGTTCTGCGAAGTCGCCTGCTCGAACCAGCGGTTCAGCGCCGCGGTCGGCACACGCCTGTTCCACACCGCATAGGCATCCTGGATCGCCTGCATCAGGCGGTCGACGCCCTCGCCCAGCATGCCGGAGGTCGCGACGATCGGCACGCCCTTGATCTGCGGCAGCCAGTGGTCGGCATCGGCGCGAAGCTGCGCGATCTGGCCGCCCTGGCGCTCGATCAGGTCCCACTTGTTGACGGCGATCACCAGGGCCCTGCCCTCGCGCTCGACGAGGTCGGCGATCCGCAGATCCTGCTCCTCGAAGCGGTGCTGCGCATCCATCATCAGCACCACGACTTCGGCAAAGCGCACCGCGCGCAGCGCATCCGCAACCGACAGCTTCTCCAGCTTCTCTTCGATCCGCGAACGGCGGCGCAGCCCGGCAGTATCGAACACGCGGAAGTCGCGGCCCTTCCATTCGACCTCGACGGCGATGGAGTCGCGGGTGGTGCCGGCTTCGGGGCTGGTCAGCAGCCGCTCTTCGCCGAGCAGCCGATTGATGAAGGTCGACTTGCCGGCGTTGGGACGGCCGACGATCGCCACCCGGATCGGCCTCGTCGCGATCGCCTCTTCGCTCTGGTCGGCGAGTTCGTCGTCTTCCTCGTCTTCGACCGGCTCCGGCAGCAGCGGACGCAATGCGTCGTAGAGTTCGCCCAGGCCCTCGCCGTGCTCGGCGGAGATCTGCACCGGATCACCAAGGCCGAGCGCGTAGGACTCCATCGCCCCGACCTCGCCGTGCTTGCCTTCGCTCTTGTTGGCGACCAGCACCACCGGCTTGTTGGCGCGGCGGGCGAAGTCGGCAAAGGCGCGGTCGTTCGGGGTCAGGCCGGCGCGGGCGTCGATCACGAACAGCAGCGCATCGGCAAGTTCGATCGCGGTCTCGGTCTGCTCCTGCATCCGGGCGGTGAGCGAGCCCTTCGGCCCCTCGTCGAGGCCGGCGGTGTCGATCAGCGTGAAGCTGAGATCGCCGAGCCGGCCTTCGCCTTCACGGCGGTCACGGGTCACGCCGGGCGCGTCGTCGACCAGCGCCAGCTTTTGGCCGACGAGGCGATTGAACAGCGTCGATTTGCCGACGTTAGGCCGGCCGATAATTGCGAGGGTGAAAGACATGGCTGATCCGTCGCCGAGAAGCGGCGGCCTGTCAATGTCGCTCGGGTCAGACCTTCGAGGCCGGAGCCTGAATTAGCGTTGGAAGCTGCCGCTCGGCAGCGGCGCCGGGAAGGAAGGAGCCGTTCCGGAGGATTGCGACTGCGCCGGCGCCGGCGCGGAGGACTGATCGTCGGCCGGCGGGGCGGTGACGCGGCGGCGCGACTGCTTGGCCGGCTTCGGCGCCGGCGGCACGGCGGCGGCGCCGCCCTCTTCCGCGGCGGCCGGTTCGGCGGCGGGCTCAGCGGCCGGTGCGGCCGGGCGACGCGCCGCGGAATTGTGCCGGTTCTTGGAACGGGCGGCGGGCTTCGGCTTCTCTTCAACCGGCGCAGGCGCGGCCTCGGCGGCGGCCTGCTGGCGCTGCTGCTGCTCGACCTCGTCTTTGTACAGGCTCTTCGGCACGCCCTGCTCGAGGCCCGGGACGCCTTCCGGAAACACCGGCTTCCGATCGCCGGCGAGCTTCTTCTTCTGATCCAGGAAGTCGAACATGTCGGTCGGATCAAAGCTGCTCATGCTGCCACAGCCGGCCAGAGCGCTGGACAGCGCGACCAGCACGGCGAGTGGAATCAGGCGGTGCGACAGGCGCATGGATTATCTCTCACAATCTTTGGTGTCGCGGTCGCTCGAACGACGTCAGCTCTTGGTCGCGGTGGGCGGCAGCAGCGCCTGCAGCACATCGGCCCGGCTGCGCAGGCTGCCGGGGGTTTCGGCGTCGGTGGTGATCTTGTCGATCCACTGCCGGGTCGCCGCCACGTTGTTGGCCCGCCACGCCGCCAGCGCCAGCAGTTCGCGCGCGGTATGACGGAAGGCGCCGTTGCCGGATGCCACTGGCTCGAGACGCTGCACTAGGTCGTTGTAGCTCGCGGTCTCCAGCACCAGGTTGGCGGCGCGGATGCTGGCGAGTTCACGGAACGGCGCCGCGAGGCTGCGATCAGCCGCGATCTCGTCGTAGCGCTTCACCGCGGCTTGCGGATCTCGCGCGCCGATCTCGGCGGCGGCCCGCAGCCGCGCCAGCGTACGATAGCCGGCAGGCGCCGACGCCGCGATCTTGTCGAACGCCGCCTCCGCCTCGGTGTGCTTGTTCTGCTCGGCCAGGTCCGCAGCGGCGACGAAGGCCGCACCGGCTTCGGCCGCCTTCTTGGCCTCGTAATATTCATAGCCGCGCCAGGCGCCGACCCCGACCACGATCAGGAGCGCCCCGCCGACGATAACGATCGAGTACTTGTCCCACAGCCTCTTGAGCCGCTCGCGACGCAGCTCCTCGTCGACTTCGTTAAATAATTCAGACACTTGGAGATTCTTCCTGTCCCGACAGCGCAACAGCCCAACAGGGCCGCCGCTAGCCCATCCCTCGCCGCCGCGCGGGCGATACCCTAGCGTTATGGCGCTGGCAAGGCAAAGCGAGCCGGATCAAGGGGATACCTTGACCGGCACGCACGCCCTGGCGATCGCCTCACGCCTTCGACTTCATCCCGTAAACATGCTCGGGCCCGGGGAACGCCCGCGAGCGGACTTCCTCGGCGTAGCCCTTGATCGCCGCTTCGATGCCGGGGCCGAGGTCGCCATAGCGCTTGACGAACTTCGGCGGCTTCGGCGACAGGCCGAGCATGTCTTCGAGCACCAAGACCTGACCATCGCAGGCGGCGCTGGCGCCGATGCCGATGGTCGGGATCGAAATCATCTCGGTGATTTTGCGGCCGAGCGGTTCGGCGACGGCTTCCACCACCACCGAGAACGCGCCGGCATCGGCGACCGCCTTTGCGTCGGCTTCGATCGGCGCCCAGCTCCCCTCCTCGCGGCCCTGCGCGCGGAACGAGCCCAGCGTGTTGATCGACTGCGGCGTCAGACCAATGTGGCCCATCACTGGAATGCCGCGCTCGGTGAGGAACCTGATCGTCTCCGCCATCCGCACGCCACCTTCGAGCTTCACGGCGCCGCAATGCGTCTCCTTGAGGATCCGCGCAGCAGAGTGGAAGGCCTGCTCCTTCGACGCTTCGTACGAACCGAAAGGCATGTCGACCACGACCAGCGCGTGCTGCGAGCCGCGCATCACCGCATGGCCCTGCAGGATCATCATCTCAAGCGTCACCGGCACGGTGGTCTCGAAGCCGTGCATCACGTTGCCGAGCGAGTCCCCGACCAGAATGGCGTCGCAGTAACGATCGACCAGCGAGGCGGTGTGCGCGTGATACGAGGTCAGCATCACGATCGGGTCGCCGCCCTTGCGTGCGCGGATGTCGGGAGCGGTCTTCCGCCGGATCGTCGATTGAACAGACATGCTTAGGCTCCGAACACGGACACGCCGATAACGTAGGGATGGAAGACGAAGGCGAGCGCCAGATACAGCACGACGCCGGCCACGATGGCGATGACGTCGTTCTTGACGCCGCCGACCGGGATCGGCGGACCGCCGGCGTCGCTGCGCCGCTTCAGCGAAATACGGTCAAACACCGCCCAGGCCAGCAGCGAGCCGAACAGAATAATCGAGCCGAGATCACCGTTCGCGATCAAGTGGCCGACCGCCCACAGCTTCACCGCAGTCAGCATCGGATGCTTCACCGCCGCGTAGATACGGCCGCGCGAATACGCCGCAGCCAGCAGGATCGCCATCGGCAGCATCAAGAGCGCGGTGAGATGCTTGGTCCAATGCGGCGGATACCAGACGTCGATCCAGCCGTGCGCGCGATAGGATCCAAAACCGTAAGCGATCAGGGCGAGGCCGCTGAGCGCCACCACCGCATAGGCGAGCTTATAGACCGCCTCGCCGCCGATCCCGATCAGGCGGCTGCGCAGGTCGCGCTGGGTGGTGACGACATGGGTGCCGATGAACAGCACCAGGCCGACGATCATCAACGCAAGTCCCATCGCGTCACTCCTGTCTCGGCCCGCGCATGCGGCGGTTTGCGCACCGGCCAATTCCACCTATGGTCCGCGCCGTCGCACGGCCTGCCGCAGCGCGGCGCCATGCGGGCGAAATCCGGGTATCATTCTTTACGGGACCGATGCAAATGCTGGGACACCTCCTCCGCCGGACCCTGCCGCCGACGCTCGCGATGCTCGGCATCGCGGCGTGCGCAGTCAGCAGCGCGGCCGCGGCGCAGCCCACCGCGTGGCCGCCGAAGACGGTGCGGATCGTGGTGCCGTTCGCCGCTGGCTCGACACCGGATCTTGTCGGCCGGGTGCTCGCCGACCAGCTTCATACGCAGCACCCCGGCTCGACCTTCGTGATCGAAAACAAGCCCGGCGCCTCGGGCAATATCGGCACCGATGCGGTGGCCAAGGCGGCCCCGGATGGCGCCACGCTCGGCATCTCGATCCCCGGCCCGCTCGCCATCAATACGCTGCTGTTTCCGAAGCTGCCCTACGATCCGGAGCGCGACCTTGCACCGGTGACGCTGCTGACACG
>NZ_QUML01000054.1:0-18403 GCF_010907025.1 Rhodopseudomonas sp. BR0G17
GAGGGGAGCCGCTTGCCGCGGCGTCGGGGGACGGGGCGGAAGCGGTCGTCGCGGCGGCCGGCAAAACTCCCGACCGCCCGATCACCCGCCATTTCGTCAGAGACGGCAGCCCTTCCGGATCGACCTTCTGCCACCAGCCGCGTTCGGCATTGAGCTTGGCGATCGGCAGGTCGATGCTGCCTTCGTCTTCGGCCGGGCCGCCTTCGACGATCGCCCAATAGGTCTTGGAAATCCGCGAATGCTTGAACAGCAGCCCGAGCGTGGCGGTGGCCTTGCGGTGGCGGCCGAGCACCAGGCAGCCTGAGGTGTCGCGGTCGAGCCGATGTGCCAGCACCGGCGGGCGCGGCAAACCGTAGCGGAGCGCGTCGAACGAAGCCTCCAGGTTCGGGCCGCCTTTGGGCCCGCGATGCACCGGCAGGCCTGGCGGTTTGTCGATCACCAGCATCAGCCCGTCGCGATACAGCACGCGCGCCTGAATCTCCTCGGGGGTCAGTTCCGGCGGCTCGAATTGATCTGGGTGGCTTTCGTTCATGGCGCGAAACGGCTAACACAGCGCCCTGATGAGCGACACTCAGGAAAATTCGAAACAGAGCTGGTGGCGACGGCTGTCCAGCGGACTGAAGCGCACCTCGAGCTCGATCGGGACCGCGCTGTCGGAATTCGTTTCCAAGCGCAAGCTCGATCGGGCGATGCTCGAGGAGATCGAAGACGTGCTGCTGCGCGCCGACCTCGGCACCGAGGTGGCGGCCCGGATCGCCAAGGCGGTCGGCGAGGGCCGCTACGACAAGATGATCTCGGCCAGCGACGTCAAAGAGATCGTGGCGGCTGAGGTCGAGAAGGTGCTGGCGCCGGTGGCGCAGCCGCTCGACATCGACGCCGGCAAGAAGCCGTTCGTGATCCTGATGGTCGGGGTCAACGGCTCCGGCAAGACCACCACGATCGGCAAATTGTCGGCGCGGTTCGCTTCCGAGGGCCACAAGGTGATGCTGGCCGCCGGCGACACCTTCCGGGCCGCGGCGATCGATCAGCTCAAGGTCTGGGGCGATCGCACCGGCACGCCGGTGGTGGCCGGCGCCCAGGGCTCCGACGCGGCCGGTCTCGCCTTCAACGCGCTCACCGAGGCCAAGCAGCAGGGCCGTGACGTGCTGCTGATCGACACCGCCGGCCGGCTGCAGAACCGCACCGAGCTGATGAACGAGCTCGAGAAGGTGGTGCGGGTGATCAAGAAGGTCGACGCCACCGCGCCGCATGCGGTGCTGCTGGTGCTCGACGCCACCGTCGGCCAGAACGCGCTGTCGCAGGTCGAAGCCTTCACCAAGACCGCCGGAGTCACCGGCCTGGTGATGACCAAGCTCGATGGCACCGCCCGCGGCGGCATCCTGGTGGCAATCGCCGAGAAGCACAAACTGCCGGTACACTTCATCGGCGTCGGCGAAGGCGTCGACGATCTGGCGCCGTTCACGGCGCGGGATTTCGCCAAGGCGATCGCCGGCACGGAGGCGGCATGACGGACGACCTGCTGAAGCCCAACCGGCCGCACCCGCTGTTCAAGCTTGCGACCGAGCTCGGGCCGCTGCTGGTGTTCTTCATCGTCAACGCCAAGTTTCATCTGTTCGCTGCGACCGGCGCCTTCATGGTGGCGGTGGTCGCTGCCGTGATCGCGTCCTACGTCGTCACCCGGCACGTACCGGTGATGGCGCTGGTCACCGCCGTGGTAGTGCTGGTGTTCGGCACCCTGACGCTGGTGCTGCACGACGAGACCTTCATCAAGATGAAGCCGACGATCGTGTACGCGCTGTTCGGCGCGGTGCTCGGCGGCGGGCTGCTGTTCGGCCGCAGCTTCATCGCCATCATGTTCGATCAGGTGTTCAACCTGACGGCGGAAGGCTGGCGCAAGCTGACGCTGCGCTGGGCGCTGTTCTTCTTCGCGATGGCTCTGCTGAACGAAGCGGTGTGGCGGACGCAGTCGACCGACTTCTGGGTCAACTTCAAGGTGTTCGGCGTGGTGCCGCTGACGATGCTATTCGCGCTGCTGCAGATGCCCCTCACCAAGCGCTACGCGGCCGAGCCCGCCACGCTCGAACAGAGTGCCGCCGACGAAGGCGACGTGTCGGGGCGCTGAGTCTGTTTGGCCCCAGGTCGTCATTGCCGGGCTTGACCCGGCAATCCATCCTCTTCTGGTGATGGATGCCCGGGGCAAGCCCGGGCATGACGTGTTACTTCGGGGCAGGCGCCCCGGCATCATCTCGATAATTTCTGCTTGGCGATGATCTTGTCCTTGATGCCGTCGTAGGTCTTCTGCGGCACGATCTTCTTCTGCACCAGCTCGTCCTTGCCCTTGTAGGGCCGGCCCTTGATGATCGCGGCGGAGTAAGCCTTGCCGACGCCGGGGAGCGCGTCGAGCTGTTCGGCGGTTGCCGAGTTGATATCGAGGAGCTCGACCTTCTCCGACTTCGCCGGCGCAGCCGCTTTGGTATCGGCTTTCGGCGGAGGGGCCATCTTGTCGGATTTGGCGGTCGGCGGCGTGGCCGGCTGCGGTGCCTGCGCCATCGCGGGCGCGGAGACGAGCAGGCCGAGCGCGACGGCGGCGGCGAGCGGGGCGAGCGTGAGACGACGGAAAGTCGAGGTACCCATCGGATGTCCCTCCAAAGGACGTTGTTAGTAACGCCCGAAGCTCATCCGGGATTCATGGCGCCGCAATGGCGGTGCGATGAACGGCCGATAAACGGTCCGATTTATTTTCGAGGGTTTTTTAGAAGTGCTAACAGGTCGGTCAGCTCTGCGGCGCAGCCAGCGCCTTGCTGATTTCCGGCTTCAGCACCTTCTCGATGTTGTCCGGGGTGATCGGCCCCACCAGCTTGTAGGCGATCTTGCCGTCGCGGCCGATCACGAAGGTCTCCGGCACGCCGTACACGCCCCATTCGATCGCGGCACGCCCGGAGGCATCGACGCCGACGGCCGCGAACGGATTGCCGTACCGGCCGAGGAAGCGGCGGGCGTTGTCGGGCTTGTCCTTGTAGTCGATCCCGACGAGCTGAATGCGGGTGTCCTGCGCCAGCGTCATCAGCAGCGGCGCTTCGTCATGGCAAGGTACGCACCACGATGCCCAGACGTTGACGACGCTGACCTTGCCCTTGAACATCGCCGGATCGAGTCCCGCAACCTGGTTGCCGTCGCGGCTCAGGCCTTCCAGCGGCGGCAGCGGCGTCTGCGGCGCCGGCCGGCCGATCAGGGCTGAGGGGATCCGCGACACGTCGCTGTCGCCGAGCCGAAACCAGAACAACACCGCCAGCCCGGCGAACAGCAGCGCCGGCAGCACGACCAGCCAGGAGCGGCGCTTCGGCGAGGCGGGATCGAAGGTGTCGCTCATGATGATCCGTCGGTTGTTAGTGATCGGTCGCGCTGCGGCCGGAGCGGCGGACGGCGCCGCGGGCTTCGAGATCGCGCAGCCGCGCCTTCTGCTTGCGATAATCCAGCACCACCCAGCCGATCAGCAGCAGCACCACGATCGCGGTCGCGGCGTAGGACGAGACGATGAAGTCCGCGTATTTGCCGAACATCACGCCGCCTCGGCCCGGCTGGCCTGCATCATCTGCAGCGAGCGCACCCGCCGGCGCAGGATCTCGTTCCGCATCGCCGCCAGATGCAGCGTCAGAAACAGCAGCGAAAACCCGATCGCGGTGACCAGCAGCGGGATCAGGAATGCCTTGTCGAGCGTCGAGCCGCCCATCCGCACCACCGAGGCCGGCTGGTGCAACGTATTCCACCAATCGACCGAGAACTTGATGATCGGCAGGTTGATGGCACCGACTAGGGTCAGCACGGCGGCGGCGCGGGCGGCCCGGGACGGGTCCTCGACCGCGCGCCACAGCGCGATCAGGCCGAGATACATCAGAAACAGCACTAGCATCGAGGTCAGCCGGGCGTCCCATTCCCAATAGGTGCCCCACATCGGCCGGCCCCACAGCGAACCGGTGACCAGCGCCAGGAACGTGAAGGCCGCGCCGATCGGCGCCGCGGTCTTGGCCGCGACGTCGGCGAGCGGATGCCGCCACACCAGCGTGCCGAGCGAGGCGACGCTCATCACCCCCCAGACGAACATCGCCAGCCAGGCGTTCGGCACGTGCACGAACATGATCTTGACGGTGGCGCCCTGCTGGTAGTCGTCCGGCGCCAGCATGCCCTGGGTCAGGCCTGCCGCCAGCGCCAATGCGGTCGCGGCCGCCAGCCAGGGCAGCAGGCGCCCCGCGAGCGTCAGGAACCGGGTCGGATTGGCGAGTTCGGTCAGCTTCATGACGTCCCTGATAATGGCCGGGACCCGCACAGGCAATGACGTGACGCAGGTCGGCGGCGACTTCCGAAGGAGTTGATCGGCGGTGATTCGCCCTAATCCAGCCCCTGGCGCAGGCTGGCGGCGGCGGCGAACGGGCCGATCACCAGGCTGAGCAGCGAGATCGCGCACAGGATCGAGAATGGGGTGCCGAACGACACCGGGCCGACGATCGCCGCCTGGGAGGCGGAAACGCCGAAGATCAGCACCGGGATCGACAGTGGCAGCACCAGCACGGCCAGCAGCAGCCCGCCGCGGCGCAGCGTCACCGCCAGCGCGGCGCCGATCATGCCGGTGAAGGTCAGCGCCGGGGTGCCGGCCAGCAGCGTCGCCATCACGGCCAGCGAGGCGCTGCCGTCGAGGTTGAGCAATAGGCCCAGCACCGGGGTTGCCACGATCAGCGGCAGGCCGGCCGCCAGCCAATGCGCCAGCGCCTTGGCGGCGCAGGTCAGCTCCAGCGGGGTGCGGCTCATCACGATCAGGTCGAGCGAGCCGTCCTCGGCGTCGGCGGTGAACAGCCGGTCGAGTGTCAGCAGGCTGGCGAGCAGCGCGCCGAGCCACAGGATCGCCGGCCCGAGCCGCTTCAAAAGCGCAAGGTCGGGGCCGACCGCGAACGGCATCAGCACCACCACAGTGAGGAAGAACAATACGCCGATCAGCGCCCCGCCGCCGACGCGGAGCGCGATCTTGATATCGCGGCGAATGATGGCGCCGAGCGCGGTCATGTCGCGGCTCCGATCCGCTGCTCGCGCACCGGAATGCCGAGCGGCGTGTGGGTGGCGGCGACGATGATGCCGCCGCGGGCGAGGTGATCCTGCATCAGCCCGACGAACAGCTCCTGGCCTTTGACGTCGAGCGCCGAGGTCGGCTCGTCCAGCAGCCAGATCGGCCGCCGCACCACCAGCAGGCGGGCGATCGACAGCCGCCGGCGCTGGCCGGCCGACAGATACGCGGCCGGCAGTTCGGCGGCGTGGCCGAGCCCGACCGCCTTGATGGCGGCGCTCAGATCGGTGCGCTCGCCGCCGAGAAAGTCCCGCCAGAAGCCGAGATTCTCAGCGACGCTGAGCGACGGCTTGAGCGCGTCGCGGTGGCCGAGATAGTGGGCCTGTTCGGCGACCGGCGTATCCGGTTCCCCGCCGTCGAGCGTGATGGTTCCGCCCTCGGGTGTCAGCAGCCCGGCGATCAGCCGCAGCAGCGACGTCTTACCGGCGCCGTTATGTCCGACCAGCGCCAGTGCCTCGCCGGCGCTCGCCTCGAAGGCCAGTCCGGCGAATACCTCGCGGCCACCTCGTACACACCGTAAGTCGCGCCCCGACAGCCGCATCTATCCCAACCTGTTCCGCTCCGGGATCGGAACGGCCTGCTCACAAATCGATGCGCTCGCCTGTCATTGTCGAACTGGCGGCGCAATTGGAAAGGTTCTATAAGCCGGAACTTGATGCAGCACACGATCGGCGCCTGCAAGCCGGACGGCCTGCCCCTCCGGAGCCAGCATACAAGCTCGCCCAATCGAAAACGATAATCTGGGACCCGCCTTACATGACCTCGCTCGACAGCTTCAAATGCCGGAAGATCCTCAAGGTCGGCAGCAAGTCTTACGTCTATTACAGCCTGCCCACCGCCGAGAAGAACGGCCTGAAGGGGATTTCCCGTCTGCCCTACTCGATGAAGGTGCTGCTGGAAAACCTGCTGCGCAACGAGGACGACCGCACCGTCAAGAAGGCGGACATCATGGCGGTCGCCAAGTGGATGCGGAAGAAGGCGCTGGAGCACGAGATCGCATTCCGCCCGGCGCGCGTGCTGATGCAGGACTTCACCGGCGTGCCGGCGGTGGTCGATCTGGCGGCGATGCGCAACGCGATGCAGAAGCTCGGCGGCGATGCCGAGAAGATCAATCCGCTGGTGCCGGTCGACCTCGTCATCGACCACTCGGTGATCGTCAACTTCTTCGGTAACAACCAGGCGTTCAAGAAGAACGTCGCCGAGGAGTACAAGCAGAACCAGGAGCGCTACGAGTTCCTGAAGTGGGGCCAGAAGGCGTTCTCGAACTTCTCGGTGGTGCCGCCCGGCACCGGCATCTGCCACCAGGTCAATCTCGAGTACTTGGCGCAGACGGTCTGGACCAAGAAGGAGAAGATGACGATCGGCCGCAAGACCGGCACCTTCGAAGTCGCCTATCCGGACACGCTGGTCGGTACCGACTCGCACACCACCATGGTCAACGGCCTCGCCGTGCTCGGCTGGGGCGTCGGCGGCATCGAGGCGGAAGCTGCGATGCTCGGCCAGCCGCTGTCGATGCTGCTGCCGGAAGTGGTCGGCTTCAAGCTCAAGGGCGCGCTCAAGGAAGGCGTCACCGCCACCGACCTGGTGCTCACCGTCACCCAGATGCTGCGTAAGCAGGGCGTGGTCGGCAAGTTCGTCGAATTCTTCGGCCCGGGCCTCGACAACCTCTCGGTCGCCGACAAGGCCACGATCGCCAACATGGCGCCGGAATACGGCGCGACCTGCGGCTTCTTCCCGGTCGACGGCGAAACCATCGATTACTTGAAGACCTCGGGCCGTGCCTCGGCGCGGGTCGCGCTGGTCGAGAAGTACAGCAAGGCGCAGGGCCTGTTCCGCACCTCCAAGTCGCCGGACCCGGTGTTCACCGTGACGCTGACGCTGGACCTCGCCACCGTCGAGCCGTCGATGGCCGGCCCGAAGCGTCCGGAAGGTCGCATCGCGCTGTCGTCGGTGTCGGAAGGCTTCGCCACCGCGATGGCCAACGAGTACAAGAAGGCGCTCGACGGCGCCCGCTACAAGGTGGAAGGCCGCAACTTCGATCTCGGCCACGGCGACGTGGTGATCGCGGCGATCACCTCGTGCACCAACACCTCGAACCCGAGCGTGCTGATCGGCGCTGGCCTGTTGGCGCGTAACGCCGCGGCCAAGGGCCTCAAGGCGGCGCCGTGGGTGAAGACCTCGCTGGCGCCGGGCTCGCAGGTCGTCGCCGAGTATCTGGCGAATTCGGGTCTGCAGAAGGATCTCGACAAGGTCGGCTTCAACCTCGTCGGCTTCGGCTGCACCACCTGCATCGGCAACTCCGGCCCGCTGCCGGAAGAAATCTCGAAGTCGATCAACGACAACGGCATCGTCGCCGCCGCGGTGCTGTCGGGCAACCGCAACTTCGAAGGCCGCGTCTCGCCGGACGTGCAGGCCAACTACCTGGCCTCGCCGCCGCTGGTGGTCGCCTACGCGCTCGCCGGCTCGGTGACCAAGAACCTCGCGGTCGATCCGATCGGCACCGGTAAGGACGGCAAGCCGGTGTACCTGAAGGACATCTGGCCGAGCACCAAGGAGATCAACGCCTTCGTCAAGAAGTACGTGACCTCCAAGATCTTCAAGGCGCGCTACGCCGACGTGTTCAAGGGCGACACCAACTGGCGCAAGATCAAGACGGTCGAGAGCGAGACCTACAAGTGGAACATGGGCTCGACCTATGTGCAGAACCCGCCGTATTTCGAAGGCATGACCAAGCAGCCGGAGCCGGTCATCGACGTCGTCGACGCCCGCGTCCTGGCGCTGTTCGGCGACAAGATCACCACCGACCACATCTCGCCGGCGGGCTCGATCAAGCTGACGTCGCCGGCCGGCAAGTATCTGTCGGAGCATCAGGTGCGGCCGGCCGACTTCAACCAGTACGGTACGCGCCGTGGTAACCACGAAGTCATGATGCGCGGCACCTTCGCCAACATCCGCATCAAGAACCACATGCTGAAGGGCGCCGACGGCAACATTCCGGAAGGCGGTCTCACCAAGCACTGGCCGGACGGCGAGCAGATGTCGATCTACGACGCCGCTATGAAGTACCAGGAAGAGAAGGTGCCGCTGGTGGTGTTCGCCGGCGCCGAATACGGCAACGGTTCGTCGCGCGACTGGGCCGCGAAGGGCACTCGTCTGCTCGGCGTTCGCGCCGTGATCTGCCAGAGCTTCGAGCGCATCCATCGCTCGAACCTGGTCGGCATGGGCGTACTGCCGCTGACCTTCGAAGACGGCACCTCGTGGGCCTCGCTCGGCCTCAAGGGCGACGAGAAGGTCACGATCCGCGGCCTCGAAGGCGACCTCAAGCCGCGGCAGATGCTGGAAGCCGAGATCACCTCGGCCGAGGGCAAGCGCAAGCGCGTGCCGCTGCTGTGCCGCATCGATACGCTCGATGAGCTCGATTACTACCGCAACGGTGGTATTCTGCACTACGTGCTGCGCAAGCTCGCGGCCTAACAGCCGCGATCTTCGCCGATAGGCGGAGAATGCCTCACTGCGAAGTGAGTGGCAGGTGAACGGAAGGCGGCCTATGCAAATGGCCGCCTTTTCGTTTTAAGGCTCCTCGATGGATGGCGGCGTGCGGCCGTCCCGAAGCATTCGGCAAAGGCGGTTCGGCAAACGACGATGAATGGTGTTGGTGGATTTTCGCGGTGGTCCGGCGCACTCGGCCTGTGCGTGACGATCGCGACGGCCGATTTTGCTGCCGCCGAACCCCGCGCCGTGGTCGAGCTGTTCACCTCGCAAGGCTGCTCGTCTTGTCCGCCGGCGGACAAAATCATTGGCGAACTCGCCCGCGATCCGTCGGTGATCGCCCTCAGCCTTCCGATCGACTATTGGGACTATCTCGGCTGGAAGGACACCCTGGCCGACTCCCGTTTTACCGCTCGCCAGAAAGCTTACTCGCAAGTGCGAGGCGATCGGGACGTCTTCACCCCGCAGGTGATCGTCAATGGGTCGGCGCACCTTGTCGGCAGCAACCGCGCCGGCATCGAGGGCGCGATCAAGACCACCGACAAGACCGCCGGGGTGATGACCGTGCCGGTCTCGGTGGCGGTCGAAGGCAAAGAGATCAAAGTCTCGGTCGCCGCGGCGCCCCAGGGCGAGACCACCAAGAGCGGCGAAGTCTGGATCTGCGCGGTGTCCAAAGCGATCCCGATCGAGATCGGGCGCGGCGAGAACCGCGGCCGGCACGTCACCTACCACAATGTGGTGCGCAATCTGCTGAAGGTCGGCGATTGGACCGGCGCGGCGGAGCACTGGACGGTGCCGCTTGAGAACGTCGTCGGCGACGGCGTCGATGCGGCGGCGGTCTATGTGCAGAACGGCAGCCGTGAGAAGCCCGGCGCAATGCTCGGGGCCGCGTTCACGTCGCTGAACTGATCGTCGGCCGGGTGCGATCTGGCGGAAAATAGCCGGAGCTGCTTTGCGCGCCTTGGCTGCGAGCTTCACGACCGGAAGCGAGCCGGCCCCTCAAAACAAAAAAGGACCAACTTGCGTCGGCCCAGGAGGGGGATCGAGGTTCTGCGTACAGGCCCGATCCCGACTGCTTCGGGGGGCTGGGGGCTGAGGAATCCGAAGCCGAAGGGACCGGGCCAACGCAGTGATAGCGTTATCGCAAGCGGGCTTGGCGGGCGCTGGGCGAAAATCGGGCGGCAATAAGAATTCGGCTAACGAAGGCGTGAGCCGCGTGCGCAAGGGCGCTGTTTCGGCGCCTGCTGCTTTCGGTCCCCTTGCGGCCCGTCGCCGGCGGCGCAATCATGTCAGCGTCGTGACAGGAGGCGCCGATGGATATGATTTCCGGGGAGGCTGACCCCAGCGAGAGCCGCGCAGCGGAGCGCCCAGGCACCGCACCGCTGCAGGGACTGGTCACTTTCAACCGCCTGGAGCTCAATCGCATCCTCAATCTCTATGGCCGGATGGTCGCGGCCGGCGAGTGGCGCGATTACGCCATCGACTTCCTGAAAGACACCGCGGTGTTCTCGATCTTCCGCCGCGCCTCGGAAGTCCCGATCTATCGCATCGTCAAAGATCCGCGGCTCGCCCGCAAACAGGGCGCGTATTGCGTCATCGGCGCTTCCGGCCAGATCCTGCGCCGCGGCCATGAACTCGAACGTGTGCTGCTGGTGATCGACCGCAAGCTGGCGCTGGTCTGACCTGAGCTGCGGCGGAGCCGGGGCGAAGCGTCTCGGCGCCCCCCGCGTCACTGCCCTTTCTGCTTTCGCGGAGGGTACGGCATTATGAGCTGTTCGGCCGTGCTTCTGCTTCGGGCACCGTCTGCCCGCCGTCGCCCAGCGTCCGCTGCATCAGCACCGAGTCCAGCCAGCGACCGAACTTGAAACCGACGTCGGTATGGGTGCCGATCGGCGCGAAGCCGGCCTTGCGGTGCAGGGCGATCGAGGCGGCGTTGGCGGAATCGCCGATCACCGCGATCATCTGGCGGAAGCCGCGCTCGGTGCATGCGGCGATCAGGTCACGCAGCAGCGCGCTGCCGATGCCGCGGCGGTGGGCCGCCGGATCGAGATAGATCGAGTTCTCGACCGTGAACCGATAGGCCGGCCGGGGCCGGTAGGGCCCTGCATAGGCGTAGCCGGCAATCGCCCCGTCCGCCTCCGCGACCAGATACGGAAAGCCGGCTTCGGTCAGAGTGCTGAACCGCCGCGTCATCTCGGTAAGGTCGGGCGGGCTCAGCTCGAAGGTCGCGGTGCCGAACCGCACCGCCTGCTCGTAGATCGCGGTGATGGCCGGCAGGTCGGCGGTGATCGCAGGGCGGATGACGAGGTCGGACATGCGAAATTCGGACTCGGAGCGGATCGCCAATCTCAGCGTCATACGCGGGCTTGACCCGCGTATCCATCCTCTTCGCCATGACGCTTGGCTGGCTTGCAGGAGGCTGCCTGCAGCAGGATGGATCGCCGGGTCGAGCCCGGCGATGACAGGCGTTTGCTGTGAGATGCCCTGCGGAAGTCCCTTGGTTCGGACGTTCGTTCCGCCAAAACAAAAGCCCCGGCGCTGGGCCGGGGCTTCGAGCTGTCAGGTCTGGGAGGAGACCGTTATTCCTTCTGTCCGAGCAGCTGAAGCAGCAGCGTGAACAGGTTGATGAAGTTCAGGTAGAGCGACAGAGCGCCGGTAATGGCGGCCCGCTCGGCGACGTCGCCGCCCATCGAGCCGTAGCCGTAGATGTAGTCGTTCTTCAGGCGCTGGGTGTCCCAGGCGGTCAGGCCGGCGAACACCAGCACGCCCACCACCGAGACGATGAACTGCAGCATCGACGAGGCGACGAACAGGTTCACCAGGCTGGCGATCACGACGCCGAACAGGCCCATGATCAGGAACGAACCCATCCCGGTCATGTCACGCTTGGTGGTGTAGCCGTAGAGGCTCAGCGCACCGAACGCGGCCGCGGTGATGAAGAACACCCGGACGATCGAGGTGTGGGTGTACACCAGGAAGATCGACGACAGCGAGATGCCCATCAGCGCCGAGAACGCCCAGAACAGAAGCTGTGCGGTCGCCGGCTTCAGGCGGTTGATGCCGAAGGAGATGACAAACACCATCGCCAGCGGGGCGAGGATGAAGACCCACTTCAGCGGGCTGACGAACATCGCCACGCCGAACGAGGTCAGCATGGTGTTGCCGACCCGCGCGGCAGCCGCGCCGGCGTCCGTGGTCACGGCGCCCATATAGACGCCGAGCGCCGCCAGGCCGGTGATGGCCAGGCCGATCGTCATGTAGTTGTAGATGCGCAGCATGTAGGCGCGCAGCCCGGCGTCGACGGTCGCGGTTTCGACGCGTCCGGCGGCCCGGCCGAAGGGAGAAGTGTAGTTGCGGTCCAAGTCCGACATGGTCGAGATCCCGAGTTGGTCTGGCCGGTCGCGAAGGGTGGCGAAAGCCAGTACTAATTTATCCGGACGGTGGCGAAGAATGTGCGCTTAAAGTTGAGCCAAGATCCTAGTCAGGACCCAAAATTAACGTCTGTTCATCGAGCCGTCCGACCCATGCTGATATGTGGGAAACTAACACGGACGGGGCAAGCTTTAATGCGCGGCTGAATGTCGCTCCGCTCTGAAGGGTAAAGAAATCGGCGTCCGACCTTGGTCGAAAATGGCCATTTCCCAGTCCTAACAGGACCCGCCAGAGCGGTGCGCCAGCGCGCCGCGCCGCCCGTTCCGCCGGCGCTGCATACTATAAATTTCGCAAAACGGAAGCCGGTTTCTGGTTGAGCGCCAGCCACGTGCCGATCAGTCCCAGGCCGACCGTGACCACCAGGGCGGCCACCACCACGCCGGCCGCCGAGCCGGCCTGCCAGGCGAAACTCAGCGTCATTAATCGTGTGACAATCAGCCACGCGGCGACCGAGCCGGCCAGCACGGCGAACGCCGCGGTGGCGAGACCAATCAGCGCATATTCGAGCGCGAAGGCCCCGATCAGCCGTGCCCGGGTGGCGCCCAGCGTCTTCAGGATCACCGCGTCATAGACCCGGTGGCGATGGCCGGCTGCGAGCGCGCCGCCCAGCACCAGGATGGCGGAGATCAGTGTCACCGCGCTGGCGCCGCGCACCGCCAGCACCAGGTTCGACACCACGCCGCCGACCGTCTCCAGCGCCTCGCGCACCCGCACCGAGGTCACCATCGGAAACCGGTCGGCGACCTGCTTGATCACCGCGGCGTCGCTCTGCGGCGTGCTGCCGCTCTCGGTCAGCGTGGCGATATGGGTGTGGGGCGCGCCGCGGAAGGTGTCCGGTGAAAACACCAGGACGAAATTGATCCCGAGGCTCTGCCAATCGATGCTGCGCAGGTTCGAGATCGTGGCAGTGATCTCGCGTCCGAGCACATTGACGGTGACCTTGTCGCCGATCGACAGCCCAAGTCCCTGTGCCAGCTTCTTGTCGAACGACACCAGCGGCGGTCCGCTGTAGTCCTTGGGCCACCACCGTCCCTCGACCACCTTGGAACCGGCCGGGACATCGGCCGCATAGGTCAGGCCGCGATCGCTCTGCAGCACCCACTCGGCATCCGGCGCCGGCTTGAGGTCTTCGGCGCGAACGCCGCGCGCGGCGACGATCCGGCCGCGCAGCATCGGCACGTCTTCCAACGTCGCGTTCGGCGCGATCTGGCGCAGGAATGTGCCGAATTGATCAGTCTCGCTGGAGGGGATGTCGATGAAGAAGAAGGTCGGTGCCTTCTCGGGCAGCGCAGCGCTGAACTGCCGTCTTAGGTTACCGTCAATTTGCGAGACGGTGACCAGCACCGCGAGGCCGAGACCCAGCGACAGGACCACTGATGGTGTCAGCGCACCGGGGCGGTGAATGTTGGCGACGGCGAGCCGCAGCATGGTGATGCGCGACCGCGGCAGCCGGCGCGCGATCGCCATCAGTCCGGCGGCGACGCCGCGCAGCAGCACGAAGATCGCCAGGGTGGCGCCGATCACCGCCAGCGCGACGCGCTTGTCGTAGGCGAGCCCGATCACCACCGCGAGCAGCACCGCGACGACCGCGGCGATCAAGGCGATGTGCTTCAGCCGGGGGCGATGGCCGTCGGCGGTCGCCGCCTCGCGGAATAGCATCGCCACCGGCACGTCACGCACCTGCGCCAGCGGCCACAGTCCGAACGCCAGCGCGGTGAGCAGGCCGTAGACCAGCGATAGCGCCAGCTCGCCGGGATGCAGCGCCGCCACCACCGGAAGCGGGAGTAACTGCCCGAACAGTCCGACCAGCGCGAACGGCATCGCGGCGCCGAGCGCCAGCCCGATCGCCGCGCCGATCAGCGCCAGCACGATCACCTGGGTGAGATAGATCGCGAACACGTCGCGCCCGGTGGCGCCGACCGCCTTCAGCGTTGCGATCACGTCGCGGCGGCGATCAATATGGCTCTTCACCGCATTGGCGACGCCGACGCCGCCGACCACCAACGCGGCGAGGCCAACCAGGGTCAGGAATTGAGTGAAACGGGTAATGGTGCGTTCGAGCTGCGGCGAGGCGTTGCCGCGGGTGCGGATTTCCCAGCCGGCCTGCGGCAGCGCCGCGCGGGTGTCATCGACCAGCCGCTGCGCTGCGCGATCGTCCGTGCCGTTGTCCGGCAGCCGGACCCGGTAGGTCCATCGCACCAGGCTGCCGGGCTGCAGCAACTGGGTCGCGCGCAAGCCGTCGTCGCTGATCAAGAAGCGCGGACCGAAGCCGATATTGCCGGACAGCTTGTCCGGCTCGGCCGCTACTGCGCTGCGGATCTGGAAGGTGGCGCTGCCGATCGTAACCTTGTCGCCGATCTTCAGATCGAGCCGCGCCAGCAGGGCCGGGTCGGCGGCGGCCCCAAAGGTCTCGTCCCGCCGGGCGAGCAGGTCGGCCACCGGCATCGGCGGTTCGAGTTTGAGTTCGCCGAGCAGCGGATAGGCGCCGTCGACCGCCTTCAGCTCGACCAGAGCCGAGCGGCCATCGTCGGTGCGTGCCATGCCGCGCATCGTGGCGGCGACCGAGACATCGCCGCGGCTGCGCAGGAACGCCACTTCGTTCGGCGTCGCTTCGCGCTGGATCAGGGAGAACGCAGCGTCACCGCCGAGCAGCGTGCGGCCCTCGCGGGCGAGCCCGTCGCCGAGGCTGGCTGCGACCGAGCCGACGCCGGCGATCGCCATCACGCCGAGCGCGATGCAGGCGATGAAGACGTAGAACCCGTTCAGCCCGCCGCGCATCTCGCGCAGCGCGTAGCGGAGCGGCAGCGACCACGAACGGGTGCGGAGCGACGTCTCGGTCAGGACCGTCATCGATCAGGCCGACCGTGCGCGTGCGGCGGAGCCCGGCTGCGTGGTGTCGATCCGGCCCGAGCGCAGTCGCACCACTCTGTCGCAGCGTTGCGCCAGCCCGGAATCGTGCGTGACCAACACCAGCGTCATGCCGCGCTCGGCATGTTTGGCGAACAACAGATCGACGATCTGCTTGCCGGTGGTCTCATCGAGATTGCCGGTCGGCTCGTCGGCCACCAGGATCGCCGGATCGGGCGCGAGCGCGCGGGCGAGCGCGACGCGCTGCTGCTCGCCGCCTGAGAGCTGCGAGGGGTAATGGTGCAGCCGCTCGCCGAGACCTACCGAGGCCAGCTCGCGGGCCGCGCGGTCCGCGGCACCAGCCTGACCGGCCAGCTCCAGCGGCACCGCGACGTTTTCCAGCGCCGTCATGGTCGGGATCAGATGGAAGGACTGAAACACGATTCCGATCTGGCGGCCGCGGAAGCGGGCCAGCGCGTCCTCGTCCAAACCATTGAATGAGGTGCCGCCCACCACCACCTGACCGCTGTCGGGCCGCTCCAGCCCGGCCATCACCATCAGCAGGGTGGACTTGCCGGAGCCGGACGGGCCGATCAGCCCGATCGTCTCGCCGGTGCCGACGCGCAGGCTGATATCCTTGAGGATGTGCACCCGCGCGGCGCCGCTGCCCAGCGACAGGTTGACGTTGGAGATCGCGATGCTGTCCGGCGCGCCGCCGGCCAATGACGAGGGTTCAATGAGACTGTCCATGGCTGCCTCATATGGCTATTCAATCGTGGCGGTCGAGGGGTGGGCGCGCACGATCGCGCTGGTCCTGGGACTTGGAATGATGGCGGCGCTGCCTGGACAAAGTGCGCGGGCCGAGACCGCTGCAAAGCCGCTGAAAGTGGTGGTGCTCGGGGACTCGCTGACCGCCGGCTATGGCCTGCCGGCTGCCGATGCGTTTCCGGCCAAGCTGCAAAAGGCGCTCAAAGCCAAGGGCATCGAGACCGAGATGGTGAATGCCGGCGTGTCGGGTGATACCGCCAGCGGCGGCCTGGAGCGGCTCGACTGGTCGGTGCCGCCCGATGCCGACGCGGTGATCGTCGAGCTTGGCGCCAACGATGCGCTGCGCGGCACCGATCCGAAGGTCCCGCGCAAGGCGCTCGACGAGATCCTGAAGCGGTTGAAAGCACGTAAGTTGCCGGTGCTGCTTGCCGGCATGCTGGCGCCGCCGAATTACGGCAAGGACTACGCCGCGCAGTTCGACGCGATCTACCCGGACCTCGCCAAGCAATACGACGTGCCGCTGTATCCGTTCTTCCTCGACGGCGTCGCGGCGGTGTCGAACCTCAATCAGGCCGACGGCATTCATCCGACCGCGGCGGGCGTCGACATTATCGTCGAGCGGATTTTGCCCAGTGTCGAGGCGCTGCTCCGCCCGCTCCTGGTGCAAAGCCGCTGAGAACGCGGCAGTTCCGCCTTAAGGGCCGGATTGCCCTCAGCTTTTTGGGCCCCGCGAGGGCTGCGCTGTAGCGCTGTTACACAAACGCGCTACACAATCGTATCGTTGATTCGCCGGACGTTTTGCGGACTGCCGTGCCCCACGCGGGACGGTCCCCACGATCGGGATAGGCAGCCGCAATCGGCCTCAGGTTCGAGGGTGTGCCGATGCCGCGTTTGTTTACGGGACTGGAGATTCCGGCCGAGATTGGCCAGACCCTGTCGAGTTTACGTGGCGGACTACCGGGGGCGCGTTGGGTCGACCCGGACGATTATCATCTCACCTTGCGGTTCATCGGCGACATCGACGGCGTCACCGCCAACGAGATCGCCTCGACGCTGTTTCGGGTCAATCGCAAGCCGTTCGAAGTCACCCTGCAGGGTCTGTCGAGCTTCGGCGGCAAGAAGCCCCGCGCAGTAGTCGCCTCGGTGGTGCCGTCGAAGCCGCTGATCGAGCTGCAGGCCGAACTCGAGCGGTTGATGCAGCGTGTCGGTCTCGATCCCGAGGGACGGAAGTTCACCCCGCACGTCACCCTGGCGCGGCTGCGCGGCGACGTTTCCAGCCGCGATGTCGCCGACTATCTGTCGATCCGCGGCTACTTCCCGTCCAAGGTGTTCAAGGCCGAGCGGTTCGTGCTGTATTCGGCCCGCGCCTCGACCGGTGGCGGTCCCTATATCGTCGAAGCGCCATACGAGCTGAATGCCTGACCAAGGCAACTCGTTATCGCGCATAGCTCTCCGACCGATTCCCGGCTTGCATTTTGCCGCCCGATCAGGCGGTAAAAGGCCGTATGTCCTCGCCGCACTCGCTCCGCCAGCAATATCAATCCCTGATCGCCTCCGGCAGCATCGAAGCCGATCCGGCGCAGGCTCGCGCGGTGCAGGCCTTCACGCTCCTCAACGAGACGCTCGACGGCTATAAGCCACCGAAGAAGCAGGGCTTTTTCGGCCGCCTGTTCGGCGGCGGCGATGCCGGCCAGGCCCCCCCGCAGGGGCTCTACATCCATGGGGAGGTCGGCCGCGGCAAGACCATGCTGATGGATCTGTTCTTCGACGCGAGCCCGATCGCGTTGAAGCGGCGGTCGCATTTTCACGAGTTCATGGCCGAGACCCATGACCGCATCAACGGCTTCCGTCAGGCGATCAAGCGCGGCGATATTCCGGATGCCGACGTGATGGAGCTGACGGCGGCCTCGATCCTCGACGAAGCCTGGCTGCTCTGCTTCGACGAATTTCACGTCACCGACATCGCCGACGCGATGATCCTCGGCCGGCTGTTCACCAAATTGTTCGAGCTCGGCACCGTGGTGGTGGCGACGTCGAACGTTGCGCCCGATGATCTCTACAAGGGTGGCCTCAACCGCTCGCTGTTCATGCCGTTCATCGGTCAGGTGAAGCGGCATATGCGGGTGATCCGGCTCGACGCGCGAACCGATTACCGTCTGGAGAAATTCGCCGGCATGAAGGTCTGGCTGACGCCCGACGATGCCGAGGCGACCGCGACGATTGACCGGGCGTGGCACCGGATCACCGGGACGACGAAGGGTGAGCCGCGCGATATCTCGATCAAGGGCCGTATCCTGCACGTGCCGCAGGCCGATCATCACGTCGCGCGCTTCTCATTCGCCGATCTGTGCCAGAAGCCGCTGGGCGCCAGCGATTACCTGCGGCTCGCACATGAATATCACACGCTGATGATCGATCATGTCCCGGTGATGGACTACGCCGATCGCAATGCCGCCAAGCGGTTCATCGCGCTGATCGATACTTTGTACGACAACTCGGTGAAGCTGATGGCCTCAGCCGCTGCTGAGCCGGCCCGGCTTTACCGCGCCACGGAAGGCTTCGAGGCGCTGGAATTCAATCGCACCGTCTCCCGTCTCACAGAAATGGGATCGGAATCTTATTTGGCGCTGCCGCATGGCCGGCGCGACTCCACCGCGACCGGTGAAACCACCGGACTCGTCGAAACCTAGGTGTGTTCCGAGCTTCCCGCAGTTTGCAGGGCGGCTGGCCCAACAAATGGGCGCTCGCCGACTT
>NZ_QUML01000055.1:0-15536 GCF_010907025.1 Rhodopseudomonas sp. BR0G17
TCACAACGTTTGACGAGGTCCCACCATCACCAGCAATCCGAAGATCGCCGGTTCGTCGCAGCGCTTCACAGCGCTCGCGAACATGGTGTTTCCTTGAAAACGTGTACCGCCGAAGTCTTTCGTCCGGCCCCAATCCCAGAAAGCCGAAGCTTCCTAAAACCGAGACCCGCAAGGACTTCGCCGTCCACGTTTCTCTTTCTTCTTCTTCACTTGTCAAACAGCCCGAGATCCGAAGATCTCACACTCTCTACAAAGAGAGAGCAGGACACCCATCGACGACGAAGAGAAGCTCCAACCGACAACTATCGGCTGTTGCGTCACTCAACGAAGTGAGGAGCGTCAGAGGCGCCAATTTCTCCCTCGGCTGAGAGCCAAGAGAGAGAAGCCCGACCCGCGGGCGGCGTGTGGGTGTTTCTATAGCCCCCCTCTTCCGGGTCCGCAAGCGGAAAATGAAGGTTTCGCGAAATTCAAAATTCGCCCCGTCGAAGCGACTGAAATCAAACGACTTTTCAGGGTGTTCCGCAAAGCAGGAATTAGGAACTCGGCTCCATTCGCCGGCCGGGTCCGTAAAAAAGTGGCGGGAGGGCCCTCGATTTTCCGTTCTCAGGAGAGACGCGCCCGCCCTCGGAAGGTTCCTAGGCCGGAAAGAGGGACGAATTTTTTCGCATGGCGTCGGCGGCGGGGAAGATTGCGCGCAGACCGTGGTCGGGCGGGCGTCCACCGGCAAACGCACCAAGCGCCCGGGAACGAGCCGACATCAGAACAGCCATGGAGGAAAAACCGGCACCGGGGCCGAAATGGCGGAGAGAGAGGGATTCGAACCCTCGATACAGTTTCCCGTATACACGCGTTCCAGGCGTGCGCCTTCAACCACTCGGCCACCTCTCCGGGTGCCCTCTCATGACCGCGCCGCGCGGATTTGGCAAGCGGTTGCGCCAACCGGCGACGGATTTCACGTCAAATATTGCCGGAAATAGCCCTGGACGGATCGTCGACGACCCCGCCAGAGCGAGGCTCGCTGGTTCGGATCGCCGGTGGCGGCGGACGGCCAGATCCGCCTCACCCCTCGGGCGGACGCCCCACGCGCTCCCCTATTGGAGCACTGCGCCGCCAACGGCCCGGGGCGTGCGACGCGACCAGCCGCCTGCCATCATGATCGAGGACGGCTGCGCCGGGGGCGCCAGGGGAATCGGTCCGACGCTGCGGTTGGCGGCATGCGCGCCTTCCAGCGAAGCGACGAAATCCGAGAACCAGCGGCGGATGCTGTTGTCGCGCAGCTTGGCCATCATCGCCTCCCAGCGCAGCCGTCGCTCGGTCAGCGGCATCGCCAGCGCGGTGGCGATCACGCGCGACATTCCGTCGATGTCGTGCGGGTTCACCTGCAGGGCCGTATCGAGCTCGTTGGCGGCGCCGGCGAACTTCGACAGCACCAGCACGCCGGGATCGATCGGGTTCTGCGCGGCGACATATTCCTTGGCCACCAGGTTCATGCCGTCCTGCAGCGGCGTGACCAGTCCGACATGAGCGGAGCGATAAAGGCCAGCCAGCACGCTCTGGCGATAACCCTTGTTGAGATAGCGGATCGGGGTCCAGTCGACCTCGCCGAGCCGGCCGTTGACGTCGCTGACCAGCTTGGCGAGATCGCCCTGCAGATTGCCGTAGGCCTCGATCGTGCCGCGGGACGGAGTCGCGATCTGCAGCAGCGACACCGCCCGCTGCAACGCAGGCCGGTCGCTCAACATCTTGTCGAACGCTTTGACGCGGTTGATCAAACCCTTCGAGTAGTCGAGCCGATCGACACCAATGACCAGCTTCTCGCCGTGCAGACTCTTACGAAGCCGCGAAACCTCTGGGTGAGTCATCGCCTTCTGCGCCTGGGTGGCGAATGCGTCGGCGTCGATACTGATCGCGAACACGTCGCAGCGCGTGGTGCCGTGCGCGGTTGTTACGACGCCGCCTGTTACCTTCAGGCCGAGCTCGGAGGCGACATAGCCGAGGAAGTTGCCGCGATCTTCTTCGGTTTGGAACCCGATCAGATCGTACGCCAGCATCGCCTCGATCAGTTCGCGGTGATGCGGCACGCAGCCGATGGTCGCCCGCGACGGCCACGGCGTATGCAGAAAGAACCCGATCGGATGCTGGACGCCGAGCTGGCGCAGTTCCGCACCGAGCGCGAGGAAGTGGTAATCCTGGATCCAGAACGCCGCGTCCGGCTTGCGAAAGCGCAGCAGCGCCCGCGCCATGAAGGCATTCACTTCGCGGTAGGAGCGATAATCATCATGGGAAACCCGGATCAGATCCGGGCGGGAGTGCAGCGCCGGCCACAACGCCGAATTGGCAAAGCCTTCGTAGTAACCGCCGTAATGCGCGGCGGGCAGATCGAGCATCGCGAGAGCGCCAGTGCCGAGCGGCTCGATCTCGGCGAAAGGTTCGCGATGAACACCATCACGAACCCGACCGCTGGAGCCGACCCAGATCGCTCCGGATTTTTCCACCACCGGTAGCAGCGCTGCTGCCAACCCTCCCGTCATCGGCTCGTTTCCCGACGCTCGGGCAACTCGGTTCGAAACCACGACCAGGTTCACGTTTCCCTCCGACTCCCCAACTGTCTGGTGCGTCTATGCGACGCTGCGGAGATTAACATCCATTCATCGTGATCGTTCCATGGCAAGTCTGGAACTTTTCTGAGAACTAAGCGTTTTGCGATGTTTTTTGGTCCGGAACCGTACTCAACGCGCGAACTAACTGCTCGGTTCGAGTAGACGTGCGAGCCAATTGCGCACATCTCGCGGTTCATCGAAGTGACCAGCGGTGAGTTCGCTGTGACGTCCGACTGAAAATGCGAGACCGTCGAGTTCCGGCATGATGGCGAATACCGTCTCGTCGGTGACGTCATCACCAATGAAAATCGGCCGACGGCCTTTGAATGGCGCGTATTTCATCAGTTCCAGCACGCCGGTTGCCTTGGTGAAGCCTGAATGCTTGATTTCGCACACAGCCTTGCCTGGCAGCACTTCGAGCGGCGCATCGGGATTCTCCGCGCGAATCGCCGCAACTGATTCGTAGATTGCTTTCTCAGTGTGCGGTGCGAGACGATAATGCAGCGCCAATGAGTAGCCCTTGTCCTCCAACAAGATACCAGGACTGATCCGCGCAATCGCAGCGAGCCGGCTCTTGAGTTCCGGATCGAGCGGCGGTGCTTGCGTCGCAACCGCATCGCCATTGCCCGACAATCGCATCTCTGCGCCATGACCGCCGACCGCCGGCAGTCGCATCGGCGCAAAGATCAGGTCGATATCGTTGATTGAACGGCCACTGACCAAAGCCAACGCCCCCGACGTTCTGCTGAGCAGATTTTTCAACGTCTGCTCGAATTCCGGCGGCACCCAGACTTCGCGCGGTGTCGGCGCCAGGTCCAGCAGCGTACCGTCGATATCGAGCAACAACGCACACTTATCGAGATGCGGGACCAAGGCGCCCGGAACCGGAACCTGATTCGAGGTGGCCGGCTTGGACGGTTGTTCGATCTTCGTCGTCATCAAGTATCCTCTGTAGCGGCCAGCGGCCGCGCAACCTGTTCGAGGGAGCGGCGCTCAGCCGCGATAGCATAGCGCCAGCCGATGACGGCTGCGCCCATCATCAGCACCGCGCCGAACAAATAGCCGGCAAACACGCTGCCGCGCGAACCTGTGTCGATCAGCGCACCAAACAGCGCCGGCCCTGCGACGCCGCCGATGCCGGTGCCGATCGCGTAGAAAATTGCGATCGCCAGCGCACGGACTTCGAGCGGAAACGTCTCGCTGACGGTGAGATAGGCGGCACTCGCTGCCGGCGAGGCGAAGAAGAAGATCACCATCCAGGCAATCGTCTGGCTCTGCGCGCTGAGTGCGCCGATCGAAAACAGATAGCCCGACACCGCGAGCAGAATCGCCGACACGCCGTAAGTGAAGCCGATCATGGTGCGGCGGCCGAGCGTATCGAACAGCCGGCCAAGCAGCAGCGGCCCCAGGAAGTTGCCTGCCGCGAATGGCAGGATGTACCAGCCGACGTGATTGGCCGGGATGCCGAAGAAGTCGGTCAGGATCAGCGCGTAGGTGAAGAAGATCGCGTTGTAGAAAAACGCCTGCGCAGCCATCAGCACCAGCCCGACCAGCGAACGCTGCCGATAGGTCGAAAACAGCGTCCGCGCGACTTCCAGGATCGGCGTGTGGGTGCGCATCCGCAGCCTGATAGTCGGCAGCACGCGCGGCCGATCGGGTGCGTGGCGTGCATGCCGTTCGATATCGGCAACGATCGCTTCGGCGCGTTCGGGCTGGCCGTGGATCATCAGCCAGCGCGGACTCTCCGGAATCCACCAGCGCATCGCGAACACCACGAGGCCGATGATCGCGCCCGTGAGATACGCCAGCCGCCAGCCATAATCGGGATTGATCACCACAGGGTCGAGCAGCACGATGGCACAGACTGCGCCGATTGCGGCGCCGATCCAGAAACTGCCGTTGATCACCAGATCGGTCCAGCCGCGATAACGCGCCGGCACCAGCTCCTGGATGGTGGAGTTGATCGCGGTGTATTCGCCGCCGATGCCGGCACCGGTGAGAAACCGGAACAGCGCGTAGCTCATCACGTCCCAAGATGTCGCCGTCGCCGCGGTTGCGGCGAGGTACAAAGCCAGCGTGATGAAGAACAGCTTCTTGCGTCCGATCCGGTCGGTCAGCCAACCGAAGCCAAGCGCGCCGATCACAGCACCGGCCAGATAAGCGCTGTTGGCGAGCCCGATATCGAGATTGGAGAAGCGCAGGCTCGGGCTTTCCTTGAGCGCGCCCGCCAGTGCTCCGGCGAGCGTGACTTCAAGACCGTCGAGGATCCAGGTGATTCCGAGCGCGCCGACCACCCGGGTATGAAAGCCGCTCCAGAGCAGACCATCGAGCCGGGCCGGGATATCGGTGTCGATCACCCGGCCGTCGGCGGTCGCCAGGACCGGAGCCTGCGGCGGCTCGTTGATCGCGGCACTGACGCTGTCGGCCATACACTCCCACTCCGGCTGCGGTGTGCCACGCCGCCAGCGCCGAACGTGGCGATCCACCGGCAAGCGATGGACCGATTTGCGTCGGGTCAACGGGAGAGCGCCGGAACGGTTCCAATGCACGCGGCGAACCTGCGGCGGCCTGCCGCAAGCTCAGGAGGTTGCGCGCGGCAGGAAGCGATCAGGCAGCACGGATGTTCGCCATGAATCGATCGAGCTCGGTGCGCAGCCGCGCACTTTCGGACGACAGGCTGCGCGCGGATTGCAGCACCTGGGCGGAAGCCGCCCCGGTTTCGGCAGCGCCGCGATTGACCTCGGCGATATTGCCGGCGACGCGCTGGGTTCCCTGCGCCACGCCCTGAACGCTGCTGGCGATCTCCCGCGTCGCGGCGTCCTGCTGAGTGACGGCGCTGGCGATCGACGCGGAGATCGTCGATATCTCGGCGATCGTGCTGCCGATCTTTTGGATCGACGTCACCGAATCGCGGGTCGCTTCCTGCATCTCGGCAACCTGTGAGGAAATCTCGTCGGTCGCCTTCGCGGTTTGGGTGGCGAGCGACTTCACTTCGGCCGCCACCACCGCGAAGCCACGCCCGGCTTCGCCGGCCCGCGCGGCTTCGATGGTCGCATTGAGAGCCAACAGATTGGTCTGCTCGGCGATCGTGGTGATCAGTTGCATCACCTCGCCGATCTGCTGCGCCGCCTGGGTCAACTTGCCGATGCGGTCGTCGGTCTCGTGCGCCTGCGCCACCGCCGCTTCGGCGATCGCGCTCGATTGTCCGACCCGGCGACCGATCTCGCCCACCGAAGCCGACAGCTGTTCGGTCGCCGAAGCCACCGCCTGCATGCCGGACGACGCCTGCTGGGAATCACCCGCGACCTGGCCGGAGAGTGACTGGGTGGTTTCGGCGGTACGGGTCAGCGTCGCCGCGGCGCTTTCGAGCTGGGCTGCAGCATCGGAAACATGCGCCACGATCGCGCCGACCGCGCTTTCGAACTCACTGGCAAAGCCGATCAGTTCGGCACGGCGGGCTTCGCGGCCCGCCTCCGCCTCGCGCTCGCGGACAATCGCGTCCTGCTCGGCCTTGCGGCCCGCCTGAACTTTGAATTCCTCGACCGCTGCCGCCATCTCGCCGATTTCGTCGCGGCGGCCGAGCCCCGGCAGCACAACGTTGAAGTCGCCGCCGGCCAGTCGGCGCATTGCCGCGCACATCGCCTGCATCGGACGCGAGATGCCGCGGCCGAGCAGCACCGCCAGCACCGCACCGAGCAGGAAGCCGCCGATGCCGAGCATCGCCACCATGCGTTCGGTCGTGGTGACGGTTGCGTCGGACTCCCGCTCGAGCCGCTGCTGATCGGCGAGCAGGTCGGCCTTGATCGCTTCGGCAGCGCGGATGATTTCCGCGGCGGAGCCGACCATGGTGGCGCCCTTGGCGTCGATCGCTTTGACGTTGTCGGAGAGCTTGATCAGAGCCTGGCGGTACTCGCCCAGCATGGTGAAGATCTCAGTCACGGCGGCGGCGATCTCGCCGTCGGCCTTGACGATGTTCAGTGAGTTTTCGACGAATTTCAGCCGCGCCAGCGCGTTGTCGGCGACCGGAATGCTGGAATTGATCGTGAACGTATTCGCCAGCGTCATTGCGCCGGCATACTGCTCGGCGGCGCGCTTGGCGCCGAGCTCGGCGCTGGAATCTTCACGGTCGCTGGCCGCGCTCACCAGGTCGTCGAATTTGTAGCGCAGGTTCAGGCCGCCGCGGGTCACCCCGTTCTGAATCACCAGGGCGCTATCGGTCTTCAGCGCGACGATGTCGGCGAACAGCTTAGTGAAGGTGGTGAACTCAGTGGACAGGCGGCTCAGCGCCTCGCGCTGCGCCGGCTTGGTTGCCCCCTGCAGCGACGCGGCGATGGCGTCTTTGAGACGGGCTTCGGCGGCCAGCGCCGCTTTGGCATCGTCTTCCTTGCCGGTCAGCACGTAGTAGCGCGCACGCGCCTCGTAGCCGACCATCTCGCGGTCGATGTTGCGGGCAAGATCCGACTGCCGAACGCCGTCGCGGTAGGCGACCACGCCATCCGAGACTCGTTCGAACCCGAGGTAGGCCAGCCCCATGCTGATGGCGGTAATACCGAGCACCACCGCAAAGCCCAGCGTCACCTTGCCACGAAAGCGCAAAGCCGGCAGCGCAAAGGATTTATCCCGCGCTCCGGCGGCCGTCGTACCACTCACTTGATCTACCCCGTCGAAAACGACTTACCCCGGAACCGTACCGGGTACTCCGAAACTACGCGGCATTGTCTAAGGCCGCGTAAACCGGGGCGCAGAGCTCAAGATACCGACTTTAGTCCAACAGGGGCGAAGTACTCACTTGGTGATTTTCCGAGGACACGGCGAAACATTGCCGAAAAAGCGCTCGGACTTTCATAGCCGCAGGCCAGAGCCACGTTCAGGATCGACTGTTCTTCGGCGAGTAGCGACAAGGCGTGCAACAAGCGCGCCTGCTGCCGCCAGCGCAGGAAGCTCATTCCGGTTTCACGCTGAAACAGCCGCATGAAGCTCGCCCGGCTCATATGCAGCGCCCGAGCGGCTTGTTCGAGCGACACAGCAGCAGCAGGCTCGTCGCGGATCTGATCGCAAAACCGAGCCAGCTGCGCATGCTGAGGCTGCGGAAGACTGAGAGGCTCGACCGGCAGACTTGCCAGTTCCATCAGGAGGAGCTGCGTGACAACGTCCCCGAGTTCCACGCGCCCGGGCGCGTCCGCAACGGCGACAAGCCGCAGGATCAGTTCGCGCAGCAACGGAGTCACTTCGATTGCGGTGCAGACGACCGGCAGTCCCGCAACCTCCGCCGGGTCGATCAACAGCGAGCGGAACTGGACGGCTGAAGGACTTCTGGTGTCGTGTTCGACACCGGCCGGCACCCACACGGCGCGGCTCGGCGGCACCACCCAGGTCCCATCGGCCGTGGTGACGGAGACGACGCCGGTGACGGCGTAGATCAGCTGCGCCTGCGGATGGGAATGACGGCGGCTGGCGAAGCGCGGCGCATCCTGGCTGACGACGGCAACATGATCGGTGACCGCCTGCGCCCGCATCGCCCCACCTGATCCTTTCGCGACGATAATTGATCTTTCCGCGCGAGATTATCACAAGCGTCTTGCTTTAAGTAAGGGGACAGTCCCCCAGAGGTCCGTGGATACCCCCGTGTTCTCGATCGCTCCTATCGTCTCCAGCCTTGCCCGACCGCTTTACGCGGTGTCGGCGGCTGTCGAGACCTGCGGTCCGAGCACCCGCGCCCTGCCGGCTCACCACGACCAGCTTCTGTCCGTTGCGCTTCGACTTACTGGCGGTCGCCGGGACTGACGGCAGCCTGGCGGCCGTATCCAGCCGTGCCCGCTTTGACCTTTCCTCCGCGCGCAACGGATATCGATCATGTTGAAGAATCCCGAAACCAAATACCGCCCCTTCGTCACGCCGGTCGGCCTGCCGGACCGGCAATGGCCGTCCCGTCGTTTGACGTCGGCGCCGCGCTGGCTGTCCACTGACCTGCGCGACGGCAATCAGTCGCTGGCCAATCCCATGGGGGTCGAGCGCAAGCAGCGCTTCTACGACATGCTGATCGCGATCGGCTTCAAGGAGATCGAGGTTGCGTTTCCGTCGGCCTCGCAGACCGAATTCGATTTCGTCCGCAGCCTGATCGCCGACGACCGGATCCCCGACGACGTTACGATCCAGGTTCTCACCCAATCGCGCACCGACCTGATCGCCAGGACGTTCGAGTCGCTGGAGGGGGCGCAGCGTGCCATCGTGCATCTCTACAATGCGACGGCGCCGCTGTTCCGGCGCGTGGTGTTCGGCATGGAGCGGCGGGACGTCGTCGATCTGGCGATCACAGGTGTCACGGCGATGCTCGACGAGAGCCTGAAGCGTCCTGGCACTGACTGGACCTTCGAGTATTCGCCCGAGACCTTCTGCTTCACCGAGCCGGACTTTGCGTTGGAGATCTGCGAGCGCGTGCTCGACGTCTGGCAGCCGACCCCGGAGCGCCCGGCGATCCTCAACCTGCCGGCAACCGTCGAAGTCGCGATGCCGAACGTCTATGCCGACCAGATCGAGTGGTTCTGCCACCAGATCTCGCGGCGCGAGTCCGTGGTCATCAGCCTGCATCCGCATAACGACCGTGGCACCGGGGTTGCGGCGGCCGAGCTGGGCCTGCTCGCCGGCGCGGATCGGGTCGAAGGCTGCCTGTTCGGCAATGGCGAGCGCACCGGCAACGTCGATCTCGTGACCTTGGCGCTGAACCTCTACACCCAGGGGATCGATCCCGGGCTGTCGTTCCCGGCGATGCGCGAGGTGGTGAGCACGGTCGAGCATTGCACCGAACTGCCGGTGCATCCGCGGCATCCCTACGCCGGCGAGCTGGTGCATACGGCCTTCTCCGGCTCGCATCAGGACGCCATCCGCAAGGGCTTCGTCGCGCACGCGCAGCGCAATGACGGTCTGTGGGAGATGCCGTATCTGCCGATCGATCCGGCGGACATCGGCGAGACCTACGAGGCCGTCATCCGTGTCAATTCGCAATCCGGCAAGGGCGGCGTCGCCTGGGTGCTGGAGCAGGACAAGGGATTGAAGCTGCCCAAGCGGATGCAGGCCGATTTCAGCACGCACGTCCAGAAACTGGCGGACGATCTTGGCCGCGAACTCAACACCTCCGACATCTGGCAGTGCTTTGCCGGCTGCTATCTGCAACGCCCGGCCGACCGGTTCGTGTTGGTGGACTACAAGGAGACCGGACCGGTGGGGCAGCGGACGTTCATCGGCCGTATCGCAATCGACGGTGAGGTCCGATCGCTGTCGGGCCGCGGCAACGGCCTGATCTCCGGCGTGGTGGCAGCGCTGCAAGACGCCGGCGGCCCGGTGCTCGACGTCGCGGACTACCAGGAGCACGCGATCGGCTCCGGCGCTACCGCGCAGGCCGCCGCTTATGTCGAATGCCGTACCTCCGATGGCCGCACGGTGTTCGGCACAGGGATCGATCCGGACGTCGCCACGGCTTCGGTGCGTGCACTTTTGCACGCGGCGAACAACGCCTGATTAACTCCGCCTAAGCTCACATGCACCGGCTGATATCTCAGCCGGTGCATCGCACAGTTCCTTTCGCTGCACCGCAACGTAGCCCGTGCAGATTTGAAGTTCCTGTTCCAGCTAACAGCCAAGCTGCCGCCGCCAGCGACCATCCGGCATGGCGACCGACCGCGTAGTTTGCTGCGGTCACCAAACCGTCATCGATGGTTGACGCTCGCGCCACTCCGAGCAGCGAAAATCCCAGTTGCAAAGTCTGGCTGCCGCGCTTCTAATTGGAACAATTAAAAATTCATCGGGAGGACTGACGCGTGTCCAAAGTCTCAATGACCGTCAACGGCAAGCTCGTGACGGCGGATGTCGAGGATCGAACACTCCTCGTGCATCTGCTGCGCGATCACCTCGGCCTGACCGGCACCCATGTCGGCTGCGATACCAGCCAGTGCGGCTGCTGCGTGGTGCATATCGACGGCCGTGCGGTGAAGTCGTGCACGACGCTGGTCGGCCAGGTCGACGGCGCCAACATCACCACGATCGAAGGCATCTCCAAGGGCGACGAACTGCATCCGATGCAGGCGGCGTTCCGCGACAATCACGGTTTGCAGTGCGGCTATTGCACGCCCGGCATGATCATGTCGGCGATCGACATCGTGCACCGCTACGGCGGCAATCTCGACGAAGAGACTGTGCGCCACGAGCTCGAAGGCAACATCTGCCGGTGCACCGGCTATCATAACATCGTCAAGTCGGTGCTCGACGCCGCCTCCCGCATGAATGTGGCGCAGGCCGCCGAATAGGCCGCCTGCCCGCCTGCCGTTTCGTCGCCGACCACACGTTCGAATGATGGCTGCGACCCGCGACGTTCCGAATCCGCGCGGCTGAAGCAGTCGAAGGGAGAGAATTGTACATGGGCATCGAGGGTATCGGCGCGCGCGTCGCGCGCAAGGAAGACCGCCGCTTCATCACCGGCCGCGGCCGCTATGTCGACGACATCAAGCTGCAGGGCATGACCTACGCGCATTTCGTGCGCAGCCCGCACGCGCACGCCAAGATCACCGGGATCGAACTCGACGCCGCCAAGGCGATGCCGGGCGTGATCGACGTGCTCACCGGCCAGCAGATCGTCGACGACAAGGTCGGCAACCTGATCTGCGGCTGGGCGATCCATTCCAAGGATGGCTCGGCGATGAAGATGGGCGCGTGGCCGGCGATGGCTCCGGAGACGGTACGCTTCGTCGGCCAGGCGGTCGCGGTGGTGATCGCCGAAAGCAAGAACCTCGCCCGCGACGCCGCCGAGGCCGTGGTGGTGCATTACGAGGAACTGCCCGCGGTCGCCAACATCAAGGCGGCGATTGCCGATGGCGCAGCGCAGCTTCACCCCGAAGCGCCCGGCAACATCGTGTACGACTGGGAGATCGGCGACCAGAAGGCGACCGACGAGGCGTTCAGCAAGGCCGCCAACGTCGTCTCGATCGAACTCACCAACAACCGGCTGGTGCCGAACGCGATGGAACCGCGCGCGGCGGTCGCCGAGTATAATCCGGCCGAAGAGCACTTCACGCTCTACACCACCTCGCAGAACCCGCATGTCGCGCGGCTGGTGCTGTCGGCGTTCTACAACATCGCCCCCGAGCACAAGCTGCGGGTGGTGGCGCCCGATGTCGGCGGCGGCTTCGGCTCCAAGATCTTCATCTATCCGGAAGAGATGGTGGCGCTGTGGGCCTCGAAGAAGACCGGCCGCCCGGTGAAATGGACCGGTGACCGCAACGAAGCCTTCGTCACCGATGCGCACGGCCGCGATCATCTGTCGAAAGCCGAGATGGCGTTCGATGCCGACAACAAGATGCTCGGCCTGCGGGTCAAGACCTACGCCAATTTCGGCGCCTACATGTCGCTGTTCTCGTCGTCGGTGCCGACCTATCTGTACGCGACGCTGCTGAGCGGCCAGTACAACATCCCGGCGATCTACACCGAAGTGGTGGGCGTCTATACCAACACCACGCCGGTCGACGCCTATCGCGGCGCCGGGCGGCCCGAAGCGTGCTACCTGCTGGAACGTCTGGTTGAGACCGCGGCGCGGCAGCTCAAGGTCGATCCGGCCGAACTGCGGCGCAAGAACTTCATCACCCAGTTCCCGCATCAGACCCCGGTGATCATGGCGTACGACACCGGCGACTTCAACGCGTCGCTCGACGCCGCGCTGAAGGCGATCGACTATGCCGGTTTCGCAGGCCGCAAGGCCAAGGCCAAGAGCGAAGGCAAGCTGCGCGGCATCGGCCTTTCCTGCTACATCGAGGCCTGCGGCATCGCGCCGTCGAAGGCGGTCGGCTCGCTCGGCGCCGGCGTCGGACTGTGGGAGTCGGCCGAAGTCCGCGTCAACCCGGTCGGCACCATTGAGATCCTGACCGGCTCTCACAGCCACGGCCAGGGCCACGAGACCACCTTCGCCCAATTGGTCGCCGACCGGCTCGGCATCCCGATCGGGCAAGTGTCGATCGTGCACGGCGACACCGACAAGGTGCAGTTCGGCATGGGCACCTACGGGTCGCGCTCGGCCGCCGTCGGCATGTCGGCGATCTTCAAGGCGATGGAGAAAGTCGAAGCCAAGGCCAAGAAGATCGCGGCGCATCAGCTCGAAGCCTCCGAGAACGACATCGTCATCGAGAACGGCGAATTCAAAGTCACCGGCACCGACAAGGCAATCGCGCTGCCGATGGTCGCGCTCGCCGCCTACACGGCGCACAATTTGCCGGATGGCATGGAGCCCGGCCTGAAGGAAAGCGCGTTCTATGATCCGACCAACTTCACCTTCCCGGCCGGCTCCTACATCTGCGAAGTCGAGGTCGATCCGGGCACCGGCAAGACCTCGTTCGTCAACTTCGTCGCAGTCGACGACTTCGGGCGGCTGATCAACCCGATGATCGTCGAGGGCCAGGTCCATGGCGGCCTGGTGCAGGGCATCGGTCAGGCGATCCTGGAGAACGCGATCTACGACGACAGCGGCCAGCTCGTGACCGCGTCGTTCATGGACTACGCGATGCCGCGCGCCGACGACGTGCCGTCGTTCCAGATCTCGCACACCACGACGCTGTGTCCGGGCAATCCGCTCGGCGTCAAGGGCTGCGGCGAGGCCGGCGCGATCGGCGCATCCGCGGCGGTGATCAACGCCATCACCGATGCGATCGGCAACAACCGGCTGGAAATGCCGGCGACACCCGACCGGGTGTGGCACGCGATGCAACTGCAACAGGCGGCCGAATAAGACCGTCATTGCGAGCACCCGGATCGGCGCCTCGCGCGGTCCGGGCACAGGCTCCGCGAAGCAATCCAGAGCTTCGCTCCTCGCAATGACGGAGAGCTTGTTGGACAGACAAACAATCGATCTCTGACAGGAGATACCCATGTATTCCACCAACTATCACCGCGCCTCCTCGGTCGACGAAGCCGTGGCGCTGATCGCCAAGGGCAGCGACGCCAAATTCCTCGCCGGCGGCCACACGTTGCTGCCGGTGATGAAGCAGCGGCTCGCAGCGCCGGGCGATCTCGTCGACATCGCCAAGATTCCGGCGCTGATCGGGATCGAAGCCAGCGGCGACACGCTGACCATCAAGGCGGCGACCACTTACTACGACATCATGCACAATGCCGACGTGAAGCGGCTGATCCCGGCGATCGCGCATCTCACCTCTGTGCTGGGCGATCCGGCGGTGCGCTATCGCGGCACCATTGGCGGATCGGTCGCCACCAACGATCCGGCCGCGGACTATCCGGCCGCGATCCTGGCGCTGAACGCCACGGTGAAGACCAACAAGCGCGAGATCCCGGCCGATCAGTTCTTCAAGGGGCTGTTCATGACGGCGCTGGACGACAACGAGATGATCACCGCGATCTCGTTCCCGGTGCCGGAGAAAGCCGGCTACGCCAAGATGCGCAATCCGGCGTCGCGCTTCGCGCTGACCGGCGTGTTCGTCGCCAAGCTGAAGAGCGGCGAAATCCGCGCCGCCGCCACCGGCGCCTCGCAGGACGGCGTGATGCGGGTGCCGGTGATCGAACAGGCGCTGCAGGCGAACTGGTCGGCGTCGGCGCTGGACGGCATCAAGGTATCCGACGATGGCCTGATCGAGGACATCCACGGCACCTCCGACTACCGCGCCAACCTGATCAAGGTGATGGCGCAGCGCGCGGTCCAAGCCGCAGGCTAATTAATTCCACTTCACGGCAAGCGGCGCGCAGGTGGCGCGCCGCTTTGTTTTTGTGCGGTGCCGCAGCATGGCGGCATGCGGCGCTGGGACGAAAAGTCACTTGCCCGGAGCACACCGGGCATGATGATTGATCCTGACAACAACCGCTCCGCGCCGCGCGCGGACAACAACAATGGACACCCAAGGTGCAAGACACAGTAGCCGCCTCCCCCAAGCCGACCCCGAAAGCCAACGTCAGCGGCCCGCTCTGCGGCACCCGCATCGTCGAATTCGCCGGCATCGGGCCCGGCCCGTTCGGCTCGATGCTGCTCGCCGACATGGGCGCCGAGGTGATCACGCTGGTGCGCGCCGGCCAGAAGCCGCAGGGCGCCGCCGCGCGCGGCCGCACCGTCGTCACCGTCGATCTGAAGGACAAAGCCTCGGTCGCCGAGGTGCTGAATTTGCTCGACGGCGCTGATGCGCTGATCGAAGGCTATCGCCCCGGCGTGATGGAACGCCTCGGCCTCGGCCCCGACGTGGTGATGGCGCGCAATCCGAAGCTGGTGTACGCGCGGATGACCGGCTGGGGCCAGACCGGCCCGCTGGCGCAGGCTGCCGGCCACGACATCAACTACATCTCGATCACCGGCGCGCTCGCGGCGATCGGCCCGAAGGAGCGGCCGGTGCCGCCGCTCAACCTGGTCGGCGATTTCGGCGGCGGCTCGATGTATCTCGTCGTCGGCATCCTCGCCGGGCTGCTCGAAGCGTCGAAGTCCGGCAAGGGCCAGGTGGTGGATGCCGCGATGTGCGACGGCGCCGCCTCGCTGATCACGATGTTCTTCGACATGACCGCGGCGGGCCGCTGGAAGGAAGGCCGCGAGAGCAACATGCTCGATGGCGGCGCGCACTTCTACGGCACCTATGCATGCGCCGACGGCCAGTTCATCTCGATCGGCTCGATCGAGCCGCAGTTCTACGCGCTGCTGCGCCAGATTGCCGGGCTCACCGACGCCGACTACGACGCCCAGATGGACGTCCGGCAGTGGCCGGCGCTGAAGCAGAAGCTCGCCGCGGTGTTCAAGACCAAGACCCGCGACGAATGGTGCAAGCTGATGGAAGGCACCGACGTCTGCTTCGCACCGGTGCTGACGATGTCCGAAGCCACCAAGCATCCGCACATGGTGGCGCGCGAGGTATTCATCAATCACGAGGGCCACACCCAGCCGGCCCCCGCCCCGCGCTTCTCCCGCAC
>NZ_QUML01000056.1:0-14568 GCF_010907025.1 Rhodopseudomonas sp. BR0G17
TGGTGCACATCGACAAGCGCCTGATCGAAGACGGCGTCTATCAGACCGCCGCAGCGCGGCCGATCGTGCGCGCCGGCCGGCGCGGCGACTATTTCGAGATCCGCCCCGACGCGATGTTCGAGATGGTGCGGCCGGCCTAGCGGCTTGTGAGTCCAAACGGCCGTCGCCTCCGTTTTGGCCCGTCATGCGGCCTTGCTGCGGTCACTGAGTCCTCACCCTGAGGAGCCCGGCGCAGCCGGGCGTCTCGAAGGGTGGGCCGAGCAGTACCAGCAGCCATGGTTCGAGACGGCGCTTCGCGCCTCCTCACCATGAGGCCGTGCGTGTTGCGGAGCGCAGCTGTCTCGCGCCGCGCGTTGACCTGACGTGCGAACAGCCGCACCATGGCGCATCAACGTTGCAAGGTGCGTGCGTGACGGCTCTGACCCATCGTCAGTCTGAAATCCTCAACCTCGCCCGCGCCTCGGGCCGGGTGATGGTCGAGGATCTGGTGCGGCGCTTCGAAGTGTCGGCGCAGACCATCCGCAAGGATCTCAACGATCTGTGCGACCAGCGCTCGCTGACGCGAATCCACGGCGGCGCGATCATCGCCTCCGGCGTCGCCAATCTCGCCTATGAGGCGCGGCGCTTCGTTGCCGCCGAGGAAAAGAAGGCGATCGGCGCGGCGGCGGCGGCGCGGATTCCCAACGGCTGCTCACTGTTTATCAACATCGGCACCACCACCGAAGAGGTCGCCAGCGCGCTGTCGGCGCACCAGGACCTGTTGGTCATCACCAACAATCTCAACGTCGCGATGCTGCTGTACCGGCATCCGCGGATCGAGGTGATCGTGGCCGGCGGCACCGTGCGGCGGGCCGATGGCGCGGTGATCGGCTCCACCGCCACCAGCCTGATCGGCCAGTTCAAGGTCGATTACGCGATCATCGGCGCCTCGGCGATCGACGAAGAGGGGGCGCTGCTCGACTTCGACTATCGCGAAGTCCAGGCCTCGCAGGCGATCATCGCCAATGCGCGCAGCGTGATGCTGGTGGCGGATTCGACCAAGCTGGAGCGCAACGCGCCGGTGCGGATCGCCGATCTCAGCCAGATCCAAACCTTCGTCACCGACCGGGCACTGCCGCCGTCCTTGCAGGCGATCTGCGATGCGAATGGTATCGAGGTAATCGAAGCCTGCCCGGCGAAACCCGAGCTCGACGAATCCGCGGCCTAAACCGCCTCCCACATCCCCAGTTGTGCCTGTCTCCCAGCCTCTGGGCGATTTCGCGCGGGGAAACGCGATCCCTTTGCAGATCACAGTTGCTTTCGTTTTGGTTTGTGCTTTATTCGTTTTCCAGCGTAAATCGACAGAAGCGAAAGTGCATTGCAGCAAAATGCTGCGATGCGGTGAGGAGCGTCGGTGGGGATGGTGTACGACCTCGCGATCATCGGGGGCGGGATCAACGGCTGCGGCATCGCGCGCGATGCGGCGGGCCGTGGACATTCCGTGTTCCTGTGCGAGATGAACGACCTCGCCAGCGGCACCTCGTCGTGGTCGACCAAGCTGATCCATGGCGGGCTGCGCTATCTCGAATATTTCGAGTTTCGCCTGGTGCGCGAGGCGCTGATCGAGCGCGAGCGGCTGTGGCAGATCGCGCCACATATCATCGGGCCGCTGCGTTTCGTGCTGCCGCATCACGACGGCCTGCGTCCCGCCTGGCGGCTGCGGCTCGGGCTGTTCCTGTATGATTATCTCGGCGGCCGGAAGCTGCTGCCGCCGACCCGTTCGGTCGATCTGGCGCATGACGAAGTCGGCAAGCCGCTGATCCCCGGGCGCTACACCAAAGGCTTCGAGTATTCCGATTGCTTCGTCGACGACGCGCGGCTGGTGGTGCTGACCGCGCGCGATGCCGCCGAGCGCGGCGCCGAGATCCGCACCCGCACCCGCGCGGTGCAGGTCAGCCAGCAGGGCGGCATCTGGCAGGTGACGCTGGAAGATGTTGGCAGCGGCGCGCGCAGCACGATTGAGGCGCGAGCGCTGGTCAACGCCGCCGGGCCGTGGGTCGAGGGCGTGCTTGGCTCCGGCGCCGGGGTCGATGCCCGCTACAAGGTGCGGCTGGTGCAGGGCTCGCACATCGTCACCCGCAAGCTTTACAATCACGACCGCGCCTACATCTTCCAGAATGCCGATGGCCGCATCGTGTTCGCGATTCCGTATCAGGGCGACTTCACCCTGATCGGCACCACCGACCGTGATTATCACGGCGATCCGTCGCAGGTGAAAGCGACGCCGGAAGAGATCGACTATCTGTGCAAGGCGGTGAGCGGCTATTTCGCCAAGCCGGTAACGCCGGCCGACGTGGTGTGGACGTTCTCGGGCGTGCGGCCGCTGTATGACGACGGCGCCAGCGAAGCCAAGGCGGCGACCCGCGACTACGTGTTCGAGCTCGACACCCCGGGCGGCGCGCCGCTGCTGTCGATCTACGGCGGCAAGATCACCACCTATCGCCGGCTCGCCGAAGAGGCGCTGGAGAAGCTGTCGTCGTACCTGAAGAGCGGAACGGCCAAACAGGGCTGGACCGCGCATCAGCCGCTGCCGGGCGGCGATTTCCCGATCGACGGCGGCCCGGCGCTGATCGGCGATCTGTTGCGCGACTATCCGTTCCTCGCTTCGGCTCATGCCTCGCGGCTGGTGCATGCCTACGGCACCCGGGCGCGCGACGTGCTCGGCTCGGCCAAGTCGGCGGCCGATCTTGGCCGCGACTTCGGCGCCACATTGACGGAGGCCGAGGTCCGCTATCTGATGAGCCGCGAATGGGCCTGCAGCGCGGACGACATCGTCTGGCGGCGATCCAAGCTCGGCTTGCGGCTGACACCGGCCGCGGTCGCCGCGCTCGATCAGTGGATCACCGACCGCCGTGCCGCCGAGAAGCCCCAGCAGCAAGCGGGAGGCCGGGCATGAGCGTCAGCCTGGAGAATGTCACCAGGGTGCTGGACGGCGTTCCGGCGATCCGCAACGTATCGCTGACGCTGGAACGCGGTACGCTGAGCGTACTGCTCGGGCCGACGCTGTCCGGCAAGACTTCGATCATGCGGCTGCTCGCCGGCCTCGACAAACCGACCACCGGCCGCGTGCTGGTCGACGGCAAGGACGTCACCGGCGCCGATGTGCGCAGCCGTTCGGTGGCGATGGTGTATCAGCAGTTCATCAACTATCCGTCGCTGACGGTGTACGAGAACATCGCCTCGCCGCTGCGGGTGCAGCGCAAGCCGCGCGCCGAGATCGAGCGCCGCGTCGCCGAGGCCGCGAAGCTGCTTAAGCTCGAGCCGTATCTGCAGCGCACGCCGCTGCAGCTCTCCGGCGGCCAGCAGCAGCGCACCGCGATCGCCCGCGCGCTGGTCAAGGGCGCCGATCTGGTGCTGCTCGACGAGCCGCTCGCCAACCTCGACTACAAGCTCCGCGAGGAGCTGCGCACCGAGCTGCCGAAGATCTTCGAGGCCTCCGGCGCGATCTTCGTCTATGCCACCACAGAACCGTCCGAAGCGCTGCTGCTCGGCGGCCGCACCATCTGCATGTGGGAAGGTCAGGCGCTGCAGGTCGGGCCGACCCCGCAAGTCTATCGCAAGCCCGACACCATGCGGGTGGCGCAGGTGTTCTCCGATCCGCCGCTCAATCTCGTCGGCGCCGAGAAGAAGGCCGGCACCGTGCACTACTCCGGCGGCGTCACCGCGCCGGCAACCGGGGTGTTCGCGGGGCTCTCCGACGGCGCCTACCGCGTCGGCTTCCGTGCGCATCAGATCGAGGTCAAGAGCGCCGATCCGGAGCGGCATGCGTTCCAGGCGACCGTCGCGGTGACCGAGATCACCGGCTCGGAGAGCTTCGTGCATCTGAAGCGCGGCGATGACTATTGGGTCGCGGTGCTGCACGGCATCCACGAGTTCGAGCCGGGCCAGACTCTCGACGCCATCCTCGACCCCGCCAATCTGTTCGTGTTCGACGCGGCCGATCGCCTCGTCGCCGCGCCGAAGCCGATCTGAGGGGACAGCCCGATGGCGCGCATCGATCTCGTCGATCTTGCTCACTCCTATCTGGTCGGTGACGACCTGCCGCCGCAGGCCTATGCGCTGAAGCCGGTGTCGATGACCTGGCGGCAGGGCGGCGCCTATGCGCTGCTCGGCCCGTCGGGCTGCGGCAAGACTACGCTGCTCAATATCATCTCGGGGATCGTCACGCCGTCGCGCGGCAAGATCCTGTTCGATGGCCGCGACGTCACCGCGCTCTCCACCCGCGAGCGCAACATCGCGCAGGTGTTCCAGTTTCCGGTGATCTACGACACTATGACGGTGCGCGAGAATTTGGCATTCCCGCTGAAGAACCGCGGTGTGCCGAAGGTCGAGATCGACCGGCGCGTCGCCGAGATCGCCGACCTGCTCGATCTGACACCGAACCTGAAGCGCAAGGCGACGCGGCTCACCGCCGACGCCAAGCAGAAGATCTCGCTCGGCCGCGGCCTGGTGCGCAGCGACGTCGCCGCGATCCTGTTCGACGAGCCGTTGACGGTGATCGATCCGCATCTGAAATGGGAGCTGCGTAGCAAGCTCAAGGCGCTGCACCGCGCGCTCGACCTGACGATGATCTACGTCACCCACGACCAGACCGAGGCGCTGACCTTCGCCGACACCGTGGTGGTGATGCACGACGGCCGCGTCGTGCAGAGCGGCACGCCAGAGGAACTGTTCGAGCGCCCCGCCCACACCTTCGTCGGCTACTTCATCGGTTCGCCCGGCATGAACATCGTGCCGGCCGAGGTGAGGGGCCGCGAGGCGCTGGTCGCCGGCCATCGCGTGCCGCTCGCGCGCAGTTACGACAAGCTGCCCGCCGGCAAGATCGAGATCGGGGTGCGGCCGGAATTCGTCCACCTCACCGCCAAGGCCCCCGGCCTGATGACCGGCCGTGTCGAACGGATCGACGATCTCGGCCGCATCCGGTTTGCGTCGGTGCGGGTCGGCGACGTCAAGATCGCCGCGCGGGTGCCGGATGGCTTCTCGCCGAGCGGAGATGAAGCGGCGCTGCGGTTCGAGCCGTCGCGCATCCACGTCTATGCCGACAGCGAAATCGTCGAAGGCAGCTCACTGGAGCAGGTCGCCTGATGGACAAGGTCGTCAACCAGAAAGCCTGGTTCCTGGTGCTGCCGGTGTTCGCCATCGTGGCGTTCTCGGCGATCCTGCCGCTGATGACGGTGGTGAACTATTCGGTGCAGGATACCTTCGGCAACAACCAGTTCTTCTGGAACGGGGTCGGCTGGTTCAAGGAGCTGCTCGATCCGTCGACCGATCTCGGTGGCCGGTTCTTCGCCTCGCTGTGGCGCAATCTGGCGTTCTCGGCGATCATCCTGGCGATCGAGGTGCCGCTCGGCATCGTGGTGGCGCTGGCGATGCCGCGCCACGGCTGGTCGGTGGCGTTCTGCCTGGTGATCATGGCGCTGCCGCTGTTGATCCCGTGGAACGTGGTCGGCACCATCTGGCAGATCTTCGGCCGCCCCGACATCGGCCTGATGGGCTACACGCTCAATCATCTCGGCTTCAACTACAACTACGTCTCCAACGACTTCGACGCCTGGGCCACGGTGGTGGTGATGGATGTCTGGCACTGGACCAGCCTGGTGGCGCTGCTGTGCTACGCTGGCCTGAAGTCGATCCCGGATGCGTATTATCAGGCGGCCCAGATCGACGGTGCGTCGCGCTGGGCGGTGTTCAAGGCGATCCAGCTGCCGAAGATGCACCGCGTGCTGCTGATCGCCGTGCTGCTGCGGTTCATGGACAGCTTCATGATCTACACCGAGCCGTTCGTCGTCACCGGCGGCGGGCCGGGCAATTCGACCACTTTCATCTCGATCGAACTGGTCAAGATCGCGCTCGGTCAGTTCGACCTCGGCAAGGCCGCGGCGCTGTCGATCGTCTACAACCTGATCATCATCATTGTGTGCTGGGTGTTCTACACCGTGATGACCAATGCCGGCGCCGAGCGCCAGCCGACCGAAGGGAGCGCGTGATGCATTCGATCCCCGGCCGCCGCATCATCATGGCGCTGTATCTGCTGTTCCTGATGTTGCCGATCTATTGGCTCGTCAACATGAGCTTCAAGACCAATGGCGAGATCGTCTCGACCATGACGCTGTGGCCGCACCAGCCGACGCTGGAGAACTACCGGACGATCTTCACCGATCCGAGCTGGTATTCGGGCTACATCAACTCGCTGCAATACGTCGTTATCAACACCGTGCTGTCGATTTCGTTCGCGCTGCCAGCCGCGTACGCGTTCTCGCGCTATCGCTTCCTCGGCGACAAGCACCTGTTCTTCTGGCTGCTGTCGAACCGCATGGCGCCGGCCGCGGTCTATGCGCTGCCGTTCTTCAATCTGTATTCGGCGCTGAACCTGTTCGACACGCCGTGGGCGGTGGCGCTGGCGCACTGCCTGTTCAACGTGCCGCTGGCGGTGTGGATCCTCGAAGGCTTCGTCTCCGGCGTGCCGAAGGAGATCGACGAAACTGCGTTCCTCGATGGCTACTCGTTCCCGCGGTTCTTCGTGAAGATCCTGATGCCCCTGATCGCCAGCGGCATCGGCGTCGCGGCGTTCTTCTGCTTCATGTTCTCCTGGGTCGAACTGCTGCTGGCCCGCACCCTGACGTCGGTCAACGCCAAGCCGATCTCGGCGGTGATGACCCGCACCGTGTCGGCCGCCGGCATGGACTGGGGCCTGCTCGCCGCCGCCGGCGTGCTCACCATCATCCCGGGTGCGCTGGTGATCTGGTTCGTCCGCAACTACATCGCGCGCGGCTTCGCGCTCGGACGGGTGTGAGGGAATGATGACGCGACCGCACCCCCATCGTCATTGCGAGGAGCGCAGCGACGAAGCCATCCAGCTCCGTGTGCTGGGCTCTGGATTGCTTCGCTTCGCTCGCAATGACGGGGACGGGCTCTTCGCCTGCAACAATCGACGGGGAGGGCTCTGATCATGGATTCCTTCGCATGGATGGCGTGGACCTGGCCGACCGCGGCGTTCTTCGCCGCGCTGGCCGGTACGCTCGCGACCATGACCTGGCTCGCTGTGGTTGATCCCGAGGTCGAGCGCGTCGGTGTCTTGCGGATTCCGACGACGCGCGGCGACCGGTTGTTTCTGTCGCTGATCCTGGCCGCAGTGATTCATCTGGTCTGGATCGCGCTGGTCGGGACCGATCCGCTACTGACGCTGCCGATCGGAGAAGGAGTCGAAGTGTCGAGCCTGTGGCTCGCCACGCTGCTGTCGCTGGTCTCAGCCGTTGCGATCTTCCGCACCGTCTGATCCCGGCGAACGAGGAACAGATCCGGGATCAACCTGGACCTGAATGATGTCGCTCAACGGAGGAAACGAACGATGATTGGACGAAAGACCCACCTCAGCCGTTTGCGGCTGATGACGATGGTGAGCGCCGCGGCGCTGATCGCCACGTCGATGACGCTGTCGCCGGCGCGTGCTGCGGACGACGCGGTCCTGAAGAAGTGGATCGACGAGGAGTTCCAGCCCTCGACGCTGTCCAAAGAAGACCAGATGAAGGAACTGCAGTGGTTCGCCAAGGCGGCCGAGCCGTTCAAGGGCATGGAGATCAACGTCGTCTCCGAGACGCTGACCACGCACGAATACGAAGCCAAGACGCTGGCCAAGGCGTTCAGCGAGATCACCGGCATCAAGCTGAAGCATGACCTGATCCAGGAAGGCGACGTCGTCGAGAAGCTGCAGACCCAGATGCAGTCCGGCAAGAACGTCTATGACGGCTGGATCAACGATAGCGACCTGATCGGCACGCACTTCCGCTACAACCAGACCGTCGCGCTGTCGGACTACATGACCGGCGAGGGCAAGGACGTCACCGATCCGATGCTCGATGTCGCGGACTTCATCGGCACGTCGTTCACCACGGCGCCCGACAAGAAGATGTATCAGCTGCCCGACCAGCAGTTCGCCAACCTGTACTGGTTCCGGTACGACTGGTTCACCAATCCGGACTACAAGGCCAAGTTCAAGGCCAAATACGGCTACGATCTCGGCGTCCCGGTGAACTGGTCGGCCTATGAGGACATCGCCGAGTTCTTCACCAACGACATCAAGGAAATCAACGGCGTCAAAGTCTATGGCCACATGGACTACGGCAAGAAGGACCCGTCGCTCGGCTGGCGCTTCACCGACGCCTGGCTGTCGATGGCCGGCAACGGCGACAAGGGCCTGCCGAACGGTCTGCCGGTCGACGAATGGGGCATCCGCATGGAAGGCTGCCGTCCGGTCGGCTCGTCGATCGAGCGCGGCGGCGACACCAACGGTCCGGCGGCGGTGTATTCGATCGTCAAATATCTCGACTGGATGAAGAAGTACGCGCCGCCGCAGGCGCAGGGCATGACTTTCTCGGAGTCGGGCCCGGTGCCGGCGCAGGGCAACGTCGCCCAGCAGATCTTCTGGTACACCGCCTTCACCGCCGACATGGTGAAGCCCGGTCTGCCGGTGATGAATGCCGACGGCACGCCGAAGTGGCGCATGGCACCGTCGCCGCACGGCGCGTACTGGAAGGAAGGCATGAAGCTCGGCTATCAGGACGTGGGCTCGGCCACGCTTCTGAAGTCGACCCCGGCGGACCGCCGCAAGGCCGCCTGGCTGTATCTGCAGTTCATCACCTCCAAGACTGTCAGCTTGAAGAAGAGCCATGTCGGTCTCACCTTCATCCGTGAGAGCGACATCTGGGACAAGTCGTTCACCGAACGTGCGCCGAAGCTCGGCGGCCTGATCGAGTTCTATCGCTCGCCGGCCCGCGTGCAGTGGTCGCCGACCGGCAACAACATCCCGGACTATCCGAAGCTGGCGCAGCTGTGGTGGCAGAACATCGGCGACGCGTCGTCCGGTGCGAAGACCCCGCAGCAGGCGATGGACTCGCTTGCCGCGGCGCAGGACTCGGTGCTCGAACGTCTCGAGAAGTCGAAGGTGCAGGGCGAATGCGGTCCGAAGCTGAACAAGAAGGAGACCGCGGAGTACTGGTACGCCAAGTCCGAAAAGGACGGCAACATCGCGCCGCAGCGCAAGCTGGCGAACGAGAAGCCGAAGGGTGAAACCATCGACTACGACACCCTGATCAAGTCCTGGCCGGCGACCCCGCCGAAGCGCGCGGAGGCGAAGTAAGCACTCGCGAAGCCTCATGGTGAGGAGGCGCGCAGCGCCGTCTCGAACCATGAGGCGACGCGCGCCGCATCATCCTTCGAGACGCCCGGCTGCGCCGGGCTCCTCAGGATGAGGTCTCTGCAAAATCGAAAGGCCGGGAGCGATCCCGGCCTTTTTGCTTTTGCATTGTCTTTCCACGTCATTCCAGGCTTGCGCCGCTGGCGCGGCGCATCCCGGAATGACGAGTGGAGAGGTGGGTAGTAAGCCTTCTCCCCGAGTCATTCCGGGGCGCTCGCGGAGCGAGCGAACCCGGAATCTCGTCGTAGCAACTGCTGGATTCCGGGTTCGCGAGCTGCGCTCGCGCCCCGGAATGACGGTGCGTGCGGCTTACTGCGCCGCCTGCGCCGACTCCAGCGTCGGGTAGTCGGTGTAGCCCTTGGCGCCGCCGCCGTAGAAGGTCGACTTGTCGGGCTCGTTCAGCGGAGCATTCCGCTTCAGGCGCTCGACCAGGTCCGGGTTGGAGATGAACGGCTTGCCGAACGCGATCAGGTCGGCGGCGCCTGCGTCGAGCTGCTTGTTGGCGAGCGCGAGGTCGTAGGCATTGTTGCCGATGTAGGTGCCGCCGAAGCGCTTGCGCAAGCTTGCGTAGTCGAACGGCGCGATGTCGCGCGGGCCGCCGGTGGCACCTTCGATGACGTGGATGTAGACCAGCTTCAGCTTGTTGAGCTCGTCGACGATGTAGTCGAACAGCGCCTGCGGGTTGGAGTCCGAGACGTCGTTGGCCGGCGTCACCGGCGAAATCCGGATGCCGGTGCGCTCCGGTCCGATCTCCTTGGCCACCGCCGCGGCGACTTCCAGCATCAGCCGCGCCCGGTTCTGGATCGAGCCGCCATATTCGTCGGTGCGCTTGTTGCTGCTGTCGCGGGCGAACTGGTCGAGCAGATAGCCGTTGGCGCCGTGGATCTCGACGCCGTCGAAGCCGGCCGCGATCGCATTGGCGGCCGCTTTCCGGAAGTCTTCGATGATGCCGGGGATTTCAGACAGCTCGAGCGCCCGCGGCTCGGAGACGTCCGCGAACTGGCCGCCGACGAAGGTCTTGGTGTTGGCCCGGATCGCCGACGGCGCGACCGGGGCGCCGTGGTTCGGCTGCAGGTCGACATGCGAGATGCGGCCGACATGCCAGAGCTGGATGAAGATCTTGCCGCCGCGCTTGTGCACCTCGCCGGTGACCTTGCGCCAGCCTTCGACCTGGGCCTGCGAGTAGATGCCGGGCGTGTCCTGATAGCCCTGGCCCTGCTGCGACACCTGGCTGGCCTCGGTAATCAGCAGGCCGGCGCTGGCGCGCTGGCCGTAATACTCCGCCGCCAGTGGGCTCGGGACGAGCCCCTCGGGCACGGCGCGGTTGCGGGTCAGCGGCGCCATCACGACGCGATTGGCGAGGGTGATCGGGCCGAGCTTGTAAGGTTCGAAGAGCTTGGAAGTCGACATGGGGCCGTCCTGGACAGTTACGGATGTCAGGAACTTGGGGGGCGGCCCCCGAAACACAATGGCCCAGCCGAAAATAGATGCGTCCGCATGAAACTTTGCAGTGCGGTTTCGAAAATGCCGTTCTTAAGGGAAGAGAATTCCTGGAAATCACGCGGGGCGGGATGATTCCTGCCGGCCCGCAGTTCGGCGGCGGAGAGGCGCCGCCGAACCTGTCTTCGCGATCGCGCGTTCGGTGCGCGTCGTTTAGGCGGCTACGACCGTGCGGCGCTGGCGGCGGAAGAACCAGAACACGATCGGGCCGACGAACAGCGTGCCGAACGCCGGCAGCGCAGCGACCCGCAGCATCGCGGTGGCGTCGAGCACTTCGCCGCCGATGCCGGCCTTGCCGAGCACGAAGGCGGCGACCAGCGTGATAAACGGCCCGACCACCATCGAAGCGGCACCGGCCGCCTGGCAGTACAATTTGCCTTCCGGCGCGGAGGCGGCCAGCACGCGCGCCACCACGGCGGTGGCGACGAAAGCGATCGCGGTAAGGACCAAGAGCAGCATCATTCCAACTTCCTGTTTGGTCGGACGCTCCCCTGCCGCAGCGTGAAGATGGTGCTGGAGTAGGGAGAATGTCCTAGGTCGACAAAGGCGCGGACTATGGGAGGGCGCCTGTTCAGCGGCAACAGGATACTTTGTGCGCTGCAAACGATGTTGATCGAGCGCAGAAACTGCTTCTTATTTTACCGGCGCGGGTACTCGCCCGAGAGGTATCGCGGGACGCGAACAGGCAGTTTAATACCGAAATCCTGCACCCATGCGCTGAGTGGCGGCGCTGCTATCAACCTCTGGGATATGAGAGGCGGCACTAAAAAGCCGAAGGCTGGAATCGTTCGAAGCGATCCGGCCGAATGGGTCGCTCCTAAGACTTTCGTCGAGCTACTCGGCGGCCTTCGGCGTCCCGCGCAATCGGCCGACGATTCCGGTCGGAAAGAAGTACACGCTGGCGACGAACAATAGCCCGAGCCACAGCAGCCAGCGGTCGGGATGCAGCAGGTTCGGCAGCAGCGGTAGCCCGGCATCGGCGGCTGCGGTCGAGGCGGCGCCCATCAGCGCCTGCAGATAGTTCTGCGCCAGGATGAAGATGGTGGCGCCGATGATCGCGCCGTAGATCGTCCCCATGCCGCCGATCACCACCATCAGCAGGATGTCCAGCATGATCGAGAACGACAGCGACGTATCCGGTCCGGCATAGCGCAGCCACATCGCATTGAGCACGCCAGCGGCGGCGGCGACCAGCGCGGCCAGCACGTTGGCGTAAGTGAGATGAAACACGGTGCGATAGCCCAGCGCCTCGGCGCGGAAGCGGTTCTCGCGGACCGCCTGCAGCACCCGGCCGAACGGTGAGTTCACCACCCGCAGCAGCGCCAGGATCATGCCGGCGCAGCCGACCAGAATGATGTAGTAGGTCAGGATCCGGCCGTTGATCCGCACCCCGAAGAAGTCTTTGACGAACACCGTGCCGGGCCGCAGCAGCTCCGGCAGACTGAAGCTGCGGCCATCCTCGCCGCCGGTCAGCCACGACAGCTGCGACGCCAGCACCAGGAAGGCGGAAGCGACCGCTAGCGTGATCATCGCAAAGAAGATCGCCTCGACCCGCAGCGAGAACAGCCCGATGACGAGTGCCAGCAAGGCCGCGAGCGGCAGGCCGATGATGATGCCGGCGCCGACCGCCGCCCAGCTCGGCCCCATGCCGTACAGCGCGATCGCCACCGCGTAGGAGCCGATCCCGTAGAACATGGTGTGGGCGAACGACACCGTGCCGGTGTAGCCGAGCAGGAGATCATACGACGCCACCAGCGCCGCGAAGATGCAGATCTTGGCGGCGACGTTGAGCGGCTTGGCGCCGGGAAATACGAACGGGGTGATCGCCAGCATCACCACGATCGTGATCAGCAGCAGCGACAGCACCCGGCTGCGCGGCGGATCGCCGGACAGGATCATCATCGACTTGTCACCGCATAGAGCCCGCGTGGTCGCCACATCAGGATCGCGACCATCAAGAGGATGTTGGAGACCAGCGCCAGCTTCGGCACCAGGAAGCCGCCGTAATTGGCGACCATCGCCACCAGCAGCGCGCCGATGAAGCAGCCGCCGACTGAACCGAGCCCGCCGATGATCACGACGATGAAGATCAGCACGGTGAGCTCGTTGCCCATCGAGGCGTGGACCTGCTCGCGATACAGCGCCCACATCACGCCGCCGAGCCCGGCTAGCGCCGAGCCGACCATGAACACGCCGAGGAACAGCCGCTTGACGTGATAGCCGAGCGCTTCGACCATCTCGCGGTTCTCGACGCCGGCGCGGATCAACAGGCCGATCTTGGTGCGGTTCAGCGTCAGCTGGATGCCGACGAACACCACGAGGCCGACCAGCATCACCAGCAGCCGATATTTGGCGATGGCGATGTCGCCGATGATGAACGAGCCCCGCAGCGACGTCGGCAGCGGCAGCGGGATGATCTGCGGCCCCCACAGCGCATACAGCGCCTGCTCAGCGACGATCAGTCCGCCGGTGGTCATCAGGATCTGCTTCAGATGCTGGCCATACACCGGCAGGATCAGCACCCGCTCGACCACCACGCCGAGCGCGCCGGACACCGCCATCGCGGCCAGCACTGCGGGCACCAGCACGGCGAGATTGGTGAGCAGCGAATCCGCGCCCGACATCGCCGCCAGCGGCAGCAGCACCAGCGTCGCCACATAGGCGCCGACCGCGATGAAAGCGCCGTGGCCGAAATTCAGCACGTCCATCAGCCCGAACACCAGCGTCAGGCCCGATGCCATGATGAAGATCATCATGCCCATTGCCAGGCTGGCGACCGTCAGCGTCACCCAGGACGAGAACGAACCGACCAGCGGCAGCATCAACAGCGCCAGGATCGCCGGCAGTAGCACCGGCAGCAGATCTCGCTTGGCTTGCGGCAGCGGATCGGAGGTGGAGGGCGCGGGGACGGGAACGTCGGTCATGTCAGCTCCGATCGTCATTGCGAGGAGGCGAAGCCGACGAAGCAATCCAGCTCCGTGCACGGGCTCTGGATTGCTTCGCTTCGCTCGCAATGACGGAGAGGGGATCGCGTAAAGTCACTGATGCGCCTCCAGGCTGAGGCCGAGCAGGCGCTCCTGCAGCGGCACGTCGGCGGCAAGCTCGGCCATGGCGCCGCGATGCACGATGCCGCCATTGTCCATCACCACCACGCTGTCGCCGATCTGTTGGGCGACGTGGAAATTCTGCTCGACCAGCAGAATGGTGGCGCCGGTGCGCTTGAGTTCGGCGAAGCAATCGATCAGCGCGCCGATGATCGCCGGCGCCAGCCCCTTGGTCGGCTCGTCGATCAGCAGCAGCTCGCGCGGCTCGATGATGGCGCGGGCAATCGACAGCATCTGCTTCTGCCCGCCGGAGAGCGAGCCGGCGCGCGACAGCCAGAATTTTCGTAAGGCCGGGAAGAAGCCGAAGATCCAATCGAGGCGCCCAGCGTCCATCTCGCCGTCGCGCGCCGCCAGGATCAGGTTTTCCTTCACGGTGGGATCGGAAAACACCGCCATCGTCTCCGGCACGTAGCCGACGCCGAGCCGCGCGATATCCGGCGTCGCCATCGCTTCGATGCGCCGGCCGCCAAGGGAGATCTCGCCGCGCGACGCCGGCCACAGCCCCATGATGGTCCGCAGCGTCGTGGTCTTGCCGGCCCCGTTGCGGCCGAGCAGCATCGTGGTCTGCCCCTCCGGCACCACGAAGTCGACGCCCTGCAGGATGTGATAGCGCCCGATATTGGTATGCACGCCGGAAAGGGTGAGGAGGTCGGTCATGCGACGTCCGTTGGTGTGGAGGTATGACCTCTCCCCGAAGCGAAGCCTGCTCCCCTCCCCCTTGCGGGGAGGGGT
>NZ_QUML01000057.1:0-14031 GCF_010907025.1 Rhodopseudomonas sp. BR0G17
ATATTATATGGTGGCTTATGATCAAGCTCGACGAGAAGTATGGGGCTCTCCTCCAACGAGCGGGAGCCCACGACGAGGGCACGGTCGAATGTATGCGGCTGTGCTTCGAGCTCCTGACACTGACGACTGCGATCGACCGCGATTGTGCGAGCCGGCTCGGGGCGCATGGCGTGTCGGAAGGCAAGTTCGTTTTGTTGTTCCTTTTGAGCGACACGAAAGATGGCCTGTCGCCGCATGAGCTAGCCGAGCAGGCAGGCGTGACCCGCGGCACGATTACGGGGCTGCTCGATGGCCTGGAGCGCGACGGTTATGTTGATCGCCTCTCGCACGATGAAGACCGCCGCAAGCTTGTTGTGCGCCTGAAGCCAAAGGGGCGCCGATTGGCGAGGGAGCTTACGGCGACGCATGGTCGTTGGATTGCCTCTCTGTTTTCAGACTTCTCGGAAACGGAAAGGGCTTCGCTCCGTCGCCTCCTCGCAAAGGCGTATGTTCGCACGGATGCCGGCCGCGCGGGATTGAAAGGGGGCGATGATGACCCGGCGTGACGGCCGCGCTGCTGCGTTGAATAGCGGTCAAGCTGAAGCCGCCACCCTTGCTGAAGTGTTGGTGGTCGACACGCCGATCCTGTTCCGGTCCGTCTTTCCCGAGGCTCCCGATCGCTGCTCAGCCGAGGTCGATGCCGTTGGCCGTCTCGGCATCTCGGCGCGTATGGCGGCGATGGGCCAACTGCTGGTGAGGTGGCCCGGGTCGGCTGTGATCGAGAGACTGCACCATCATCGCAGCGACACGGTGCGCGGCTGGGGCTGCTTCATCATTGGAGCGCAGAATATGAGCCTGCGGGAGCGGCTCGCGGCCATTCGCCCCTTCGCCGACGATCCACACTTCGGCGTTCGCGAATGGGCATGGTTGGCGGTGCGTCCTGCAATCGCTGAGCGTCTGGACGATGCTCTCACGATTCTATCGGATTGGGCGGCCGATCCTTCCGAGCGCATCCGTCGCTTCGCCAGTGAGGCGACACGGCCCCGTGGTGTCTGGTGCAAACATATCGCGGCACTCAAGGCCAATCCTGAGCCTGGCCGCGTGCTGCTCGATCAGCTTAGGGCTGACCCGGCAGCTTATGTGCAGGATTCGGTCGGCAACTGGCTGAACGATGCCGCCAAGACGAGGCCCGAATGGGTGCGCCACCTCGTCGATGAATGGCTCGCGCATTCTGCGCCGAGCGCAACGCAGCGGATCGCAAAGCGGGCGCTACGGTCGATCGACTAGTCTTGATGTCTTGCAAGGAACTACGTGTGACTCAGATTTTGATCGAGCTTTACGATCCCACACCTGAATGGCTCGCACTGTCCAGCCAAGATCGGCAGGCGCTGTTCGCCGAGATCGGCGCAGGAATGGGGGGGCTTCTCGCGCTGGGCATCGAGCCTCTCGCCTTTGGTGAAGTCGACACCGCCGCTTCGTACAGTGCGCCGCAGCTCTTTTTTGCCGTCTGGCGTGCGCCTGACCGCGAATCCCTTGATGCCCTGATGGCCGGCATCGCGGCGTCCGGATGGCACAGCTATTTCGCGACCGTGAACGCCGCTGGGGCAATCTCGGATCTCGCCGCGCATCTCGGGCAGCTCGACGCCTGAGGCGAAACCTGAGGCAGAGGATTGCGGGACGGTGTGATCGAAAAAGCCTTCGCGATCGCCACGAAGGCAGTCGGCGATTTTGATTCTATTGAGGTGCCACTGGGCAGGCGTCACAAAACTGGCGGACCGAAGCCGATGAAGCAGAGAACTACACCGACGCTATAGCCCTCTTAATCTTGGCAAGAGCAAAGCCCTAAACGGGCCAGGATCAGTGGGGCAGCTCTCTTACCGCATTCAACAGGAACTCGTCGCAATAGTGGCCCGCGACGAAGGACAGACCAACCGGACAACCTTCGACGGTCATCATCGGAGCAGAGACTTCCGGTAAGTGCGCCACGCCGGAAAATGCAGTGATGGTCATTGTCGGATCATAGAAATCCATAACCGCTTCCAGCGTGTTCAGGGACCCTTTCTTCGGGGCGATCTTCGGTGTCGTGGGAAAGCAGATGATCGTGTCGGGCGCGAAGAAGGCGTTGATCTGATGGAATAAACGTTCACACCGAGCGATGTTGTCCAGCGCCGCGATACGGTCGAACTTTTGGACGTTTCCGTAAGCCATCGCGAAAGTGAAGCCGAGTTCTGGCCGGAAGGCTTCGATCCAGTTCCCCACAGTCGACTGAAACTCGGCTGTTTGCAGATCGCGCAACGCGTTCAGGTTGCACGCTTGCAGCGCGCAGGCCTCTCCAACGATCTCGGAAAATCTGATCGGCACGAAGTCAATGCCGGTGTCGGACACCAGGCGCTCAAGGGCGCCCCGGAACTGTTCCTAAACGGCGGCGTCGGCAAGCTCTAGTGCGTCCTGCAGAACGAAAATGCGCTTCAGCGAAGCCGAGGAGGATGTCCGTCCATTGAGCAAGACGCGCATCGCGGTATCAAGCACGTCGCAGCGATCCGCCAACACACCTACGGTACTGACGCTTGGCTGAAACGGCAGGACTCCTGCCTCGGAAATCCGGTGAAGAGAGGGGCGCATCCCCCAAAGGCCGCACAAACTTGCCGGAACACGGATGGAGCCGCCCGCATCCGTGCAGAGCGAGAAATCGGCAAGGCCATTGCTGACCGAGGCCGCAGAGCCGCTGGAGGAGCCACCAGGAACACGATCCGGCGCTTTGCCGTTGCGCGGTGTGCCAAAATAGAAGCTCTCCCCGTCGAGGCTGTACGTAAACTCATCGGCGACAACCTTGCCGACGCAGCGCGCACCGGCACCCAGCAATTGATCGACACAAAGGGCGTTGTGAGCTGGTGCCGGATGTGCGTCTCGCCACGCTGGGCTGCCATAGGATGTCTTGTGCCCTGCGATGTCGATGTTGTCTTTCACCGTGAAGCGCAGCCCATCCAGCGGACCTTCGCGCATTGGGGCGAGATCCAACTGTTCGACCAGTCCTAAGGACGCGTCAGCTGCGAGCTTAGGCATGTCCTCTTTTCCCTGACGCGAAAAGGTGAGTTGTGTATCCGCTGTCGCACAACCCGATTCAACGGCGCACCGTCACGTCCAAGCGGCGGCCTATCTGCCTGCTGGGTGGATGTGCGGTGATCGGTGGCTGTATCGCCGCCAGAGAGGGGAATCGGCGGGAATGGCGGAGACGGAGGGATTCGAACCCTCGATAGGGCTTTACAACCCTATAACGGTTTAGCAAACCGCCGCCTTCAGCCACTCGGCCACGTCTCCGGTGCGCTCGATATGCCCGACACGGTCGCGGCTCGCAAGCGGGATTGCGCAGATTGCACCGCGACCTTTGGGCCTGTGCACGAGAATGTCGGCTCGACGCGGGGCAGGGCGCTTGCATTTCGCCGGTTGGCAGCTCCGCCGGTGTCGCGGAGACGTTCGGATTCGTCCCAGCAGAGGAATCGATTCTCAGGACTCCGCCCCTGCAGACCGCGTATTTGCCGCTTGGCGGGCAGCTCATCCACCGCGGCCCGACTGTTGCAGTGCGGCATTACCCGCCGAACTCAATTTAGAAAGTGTAATTAAAACAGATGGTTGTGTCAGCCGTCGGAAACGGGTGAGTGCTATTTGTGCAACACCCCTCCCGAAAACGGGGCCAGAGCATGGCTCCCTTGTTGCTTGTGCATCACTGTTAGGTAATTGTCGTGGTGCGACGGAGGGGGGCATCCCGAGGTCGCCCCGTAATAGGTGGTTCGCTTAAGTCCCTCGCGTTCAGCGGGTGTGTCCAAAGGCGCGAAGCGGCTAGGCGGGTTTCTGGGATTAAGGGACCACAGCGGGTGCTTGCACTTTGCGGATCGGAACCTTCCCGACAGAGCAACTTGGAGGTTTACATGAACATCGTTAAGGGCCTGTTCCTCGGCTCAGCGGCGGCGCTTCTCGCCGTCGGCGGCGCGCAGGCGGCCGATCTCCCGTTGAAGGCCAAGGCGGTCGAATACGTGAAGGTCTGCTCGATCTACGGCGCGGGCTTCTACTACATCCCGGGTACCGATACCTGCATCAAGCTCGGCGGCTACCTGCGCGCCGACCTGACGCTCGCCGGCAGCGGCGCGTACAACTCGCCCGCCTGGGCTGGTGCCGCTGGCCAGAAGAACCGCCTCGCGAACGACTACGTCTTCCGGTCTCGTCAGGACATCAACATCGATACCCGCACCGCGACCGAGTACGGCGTGGTTCGTACCTACTTCGATGCGGTGTTCCAGTGGACCACTGGCTCCGACACCGTCGCCAACGGCTCGCTCGGCGTGTACTACGCCTTCGTGCAGTTCGCCGGCTTCACCTTCGGTAAGGCAGTGTCGCAGTTCGACACGCCCTGGACCGGCTATCCGGGCAACAACACCTCGTTCCTGATCGGCGGCTACGACGACGTCACCGGCATCAACCAGGTGTCGTACACCGCGGAATTCGGCAACGGCGTGTCGGCCTCGATCTCGCTCGAAGATCAGTCGTCGTACCTGCAGTCGGCGCTGTACAACGTCTCGTCCGCTCCGAACTTCCTGGCCTACGGCGCCAACTCCTACGCCGGCACCTCGATCCCCGACATCGTCGGCAAGATCCGTGTCGACCAGGCTTGGGGTCTGTTCCAGGTTTCGGCCGCGGCGCACCAGGTTCGCGCCAGCTACTACAACACCGCGCTTGAGACCTCCGGTCATCCGAGCGACACCTGGGGCTATGCTGTTCAGGGCGCTCTGTCGCTCAAGAACCTGCCGACCGGCCCCGGCGACAGCATCAACATCACGGCGACCTACTCGAACGGCGCGACCCGTTACGTGCTGGGCGGCGTGAGCCCGAACTCGTTCGCGATCTACGGCAACAACTCGGTCCCGGGTACCTACCAGAGCGTCGCGTTCGGTGTTGCGGCTGACGGCGTGTTCGCCGGCCTCAACAACCTGACCGGCACCGGCATCGAGAAGACCAATGCCTGGGGCGTCCGTGGTGCGTTCAACCACAACTGGAACCCCTACTGGTCGAGCTCGCTGTTCGGTTCGTACACCAAGATCGACTACAACGGCACCGCGACTGCTCTGATCTGCGGCGCTCTCGGCGTTGCGAACACCGCCGGCTTCAACTGCAATCCGGACTTCGCGATTGCTCAGGTCGGCACTGTCACCCGCTGGACCCCGGTCAAGAACCTGACGTTCTCGGGCGAAGTTCTCTACACCTACCTTGACCAGGCCTCCTCGGGCGTGCTGCCGCTGACCGCTTCGGCGACCAAGCCGCAGGCGAACTACGAGTTCAAGGACCAGGGCGTCTGGAGCGGCAACCTCCGCGTTCAGCGCAACTTCTGATCCCCGCTTCTCGAAGCGAGATCTGATGAACCCCGGCGGGCAACCGCCGGGGTTTTTCGTTGTCTCCCATTCGTTGTCTCACGTCGTGGGCCGATTGCGTGAATTGAGATGCTGCCGCTGCGATTGGCGAGACATAAGGCGCGCGTGCACCGGCGTCTCTCTGGGGGCTCGAGGCAAAGCCGCACCGCGACGGAGCTCTCAGCAGAGCGATGATCGTGCGCGAAATTCGGCGATGCGCTGGGCTGCTGGGCAGGATGCTCTGGAACGGATACCGACCGCTAAAGCCAGCGCCGCTATTCGGTCCCGACGCCGGCACCGCGGCGGAGGTCGGCTTCGATCTGCAAACGGTGGCCGCCGCCGAAGCGGGCGCGATAGACCTGCAGGTTCTCCATGATCCGCTGCACGTAGTTGCGCGTTTCTGCGAACGGAATCAGTTCGACCCAATCCACCGCGTCGACCTTCGGATCGCGTGGATCGCCATAGCGTTCGACCCATTTGCGGACGCTGCCGCGGCCGGCGTTGTAGCCGGCGAAGGTCATGATGTAGGAGCCGCGATAGTCTTCGATCAGGCCGCCGAGTTCGGCGGCGCCGAGCGCCGCGTTGTAAACCGAATCGGTTTTGAGGCGCTGTAGATCGAAGGTGCAGCCGTGGCGGCGGCAAACGTATTTGCCGGCGTCGGGCGTCACCTGCATCAGGCCGTACGCATTGGCAGGCGAAACGACTGCCGGATTGAAGGCGCTCTCCTGGCGGGCGATCGCATAGACGATGGCGCGTTCGACGTCGGGGCCTACCGAGCGGAACTGCGGAATGCCGTTGACCGGGTAGGCGTAGTGATCGAACGGCAGACCGCGATTGAGTGCGGCTTTGCCGACCAGCAGCATCGCACGCGCATCGTTGCGCCGTTCTGCGACTTCGCTCAGCCCGATCAGTGCGTCGACATCGCCGTTCTCGCCGACATCGGCGAAGATCGGAATCGCCATCTCACCTTCATCGATCGCATAGAGCAGGCTCACCGCGCGGACGATCTCGAGCCGGTCGGCGTTGCGGCCACCGGATGGTGGACCGTTGAGATCGAGCTGCGCCAGACCGAGCTTCGCGCGCGACAGTTGACCGTAATAGCTGGTGGAATGCGCCGCCGATGCCGAGTAAGCGGCGCGCGCCTCCTGGATGCGCCCGGCAGCTTCGGCGGCGCGGCCCTGCCAATAGCCGGCGCGTGCGAGGGCCGTGGGGTTGGTGGTGTCGCGTCCGAGTCGTGCGAAGTGCTGTGCGGCCGTCGCGGGATCATTCAGAAACCGCAGCGCGATCCAACCCGCGGTGAATTCATGTTCGGTCCTGTAGATCGCCTTGGTCGGAGTCGCTGCATCGCGCGCCACCAGATAGGCGAGGCGATAATCGCCGATGTCGATCAGCTTGCGCGCGACCAGTCGGCGCTCGATCCACCATTCGTCGAGATTGTGCAGCCGGGCCGGATCGCGCGGGACCGTCAGCATCAGCCGTCCGGCCTCCGCGATCATGTCATCGCGGCGCAGCACTTGGATCTTGCTGAAAAGAAAGCCCGGGTCGTGGTGTAGTTCGGATGGGACGGCGGCGAGCAGCGCCTTGCCATTCGACGCTTTCTTGTCGACCGCGATACGCGCTCGCGCGAGGGCCAATTGAGCGGCGCCGAGGCGCTTGGCGGCGCGCAGCGCCGGGCCGAGATCGTCGCCGTACAGGAACGAATCCATCCGCGCTTTGTGGTCGCTCGGCGTGATCAGCGGTCCGAACAACTCCATCGCGGTGGTTTCGGTCGCCTCCGACATGGTGTCGTTGCGCCAGGCGTCGCGCACCAATTGCTCGGCGGTGCGGCGGTCACCGCGCGCCAGCACGGCACGCGCCAGCGCCAGTTTGCCCTTGCCGGTCGAAGGGCGCTCGTCTTCGAAGTAAGCGAGCACGGCGGAATCATCGCGCCGGTCGTCCCACAGCGCGGCCTCGGCGCGGCGGCGCAGGAAGCTCTGCGACGGCCAGCTCGGATTGGCGCGCACGAACGCCGCATAGCGTTCGACGCTCGCGCCGTTGTCCTCACTGCGCAGGATCACCCATTCGGCAAGCTTGCGCGCGACTGGATCGGAGATGGTGTTGGCGACCTCGGTGGCTTCGCCGGCCCGTTTTTTGCGGGCGAGTTCGATGACGTTTCCGAGCGCGCCGGCATCGGCGGAGGAGGTCGATGCGGTCGCAGCGATCGCAGAGCGCGTCGCCGGCTTGTGCAGCGCTGCGGTGGGCGGCCGCTGACGCATCGGCTCGACCGCTGCAGCAGGGCTGGTGACGGGGAGCTTGGTCGAGGGGCGAGGATCCGGAGCCGGCAGTGACTTCGCAACGTTCTTGGGGGCGGCACTCCGCGCCAGCGGTCGCGGCTTCGGGAGCGGCACCTTGCTGGCGGCGTCGGCAGCCTCGATCAATCCCGCAAAGCCCAAGCTGAGCGCCAGGATCGCCGTCGATGCCTTCAGGACGACCGTGAAACGCGGGCGGCGTTGTGATGATGATGGATGCAAAACGCTGCGGCCTCCCTGTGGGGGCGATTCGGCGATTCTGGCAGTATCGCCAGGGGAAGTGAAGGCGCCCGTTGGGACGGCCCTTCGCTTGCAGCGATTTGGGGGCGAAAACACGGCAAAACGATCAACGCTCGGTGAGTCCGATCGCCGCAGGTTTGCACCGTGCCAAACAAAAGCGGCGCCCGTGGAGGCGCCGCTCGTCGAGACGATAAGGGATTTACTACGGGCAGGGATGCCGACGGCCGTCGTAGCCGAGATAGGTGCCGGAGGCCGGATCGTATGATTTGTACCGGCGCCGGCAGTAGGCGTCGCCGCCATCGTCGTCCGGCGCGACCGTGACGGTCGGCTCGTCGTAGTAGCCGTAATCATACGGGTCGCCGTAATAGCCGTAAGAGTAAGGGGCTCCCCAGACACCGCCCACGGCGGCACCCGGCCAATACCCGCCGCGCCAACCGCCACCGTGCCAGCCCCCGCCGTGCCAATGCCGGCCGCCGCCACCGTGCCATCCGCCGCCACCTTGCCAGCCACCGCCTCCGCCTGCGACTCGCGGGCCGACCGGGGCACCACGGGCGATTGCCGCGCCGGCCAGGCCGCCGCGGCTGATTCCGCCGCCGCCGAACGCGGGACCGCCACCGCCGCCGCGGCCCATCCCCATTGCAGGACCGCCGCCACCTCCGCCGGCCACGGCGGGACCACCGCCGCCGCCACCACCGGCCGGCGCGCCACCACCACCGCCACCCGCCACTGCGGGGCCTTGCGCGAAGCTCGGCGTCGCCGTCAGGGGAAGGGCGATGGCCAATGCGGCCACGGCACTCAAGGTTCTCAAATTCAACATTATCGGCTCCATCGACGGGATTGGCTTGGAACGCCCGCGGTCTCAACCCGGCTGGATCGCCGTCGTTCCCATTCCGCCGCTTATCGGCGAAAGCTGATCCCGTTCAGTTGTATAAGGGCTGAATGAATTGCGGTGATTTTGCGGAACCTGGTCGTGGCGCTTGTTCGCAGGCATTCGCAACGGCTGGACAAGCGGGCCCGCTGGTGGCATCAGGGACTCTGTTGTCGCCGAGGATGCGCCGAGATGAAACTGTTTTTGCTGCGGATTTTTACCTGGTGGAACGGCTTCACGTTCGGCACCCAGCTGTGGACCTGGCGGTTCGGCGAGCTGGTCGGCACCGACGATCAGGGCAACCGCTACTTCCGCACCAAGGGCGGCAAGATCGACCCGACGCTGGGCTTCGAGCGGCGCTGGGTGCTGTACAACGGCTATGCAGAGCCGAGCCGGGTCCCGCCGGAATGGCACGGCTGGCTGCACAACGTTGTGGATGTGCCGCCGACCCAGGAGAGCTTCACGCCGCGCGAGTGGATGAAGCCGCACCAGCCGAACCGGACCGGCACGCCGCTGGCGCATCGCCCCACCGGCTCCACGCTGTCGACCGGCCGCCGGCCGAAGGCGACGGGCGACTATCAGCCCTGGACCCCCGGCGCCTGAGGCTTCTCGCTTCCGCGGCGGCCTGACAGGTCGCCGCCTTTAATCGCGTGACAGCCGATCGGCCGCACGCTTGACGGCGTCGATGCGGCGCTGACGCGCCCCCTGCATCCGCTGTTTCAGCATCGCCACCACCTCCTGCGGCGCGGTGTCCGGCGAGCCGGCGTTGAACGGCGGCGCCGGATTGTACTCCAGCATCAACTGGATCGCCTGCGCGGTCGGGCGGTCAGCCAGCAGCTCCACCAGCGTCAGCGCAAAATCGATTCCGGCGGTCACTCCGCCACCGCTGACACGATTGCGGTCGATGCAGACCCGCGACCGCTCCGGAATTGCCCCGAACGCCGCCAGATCCTCCAGCGCCGACCAATGCGTCGTCGCGCGGTAGCCGCGCAGCAGGCCCGCGGCGCCGAGCACCAGCGCGCCGGTGCAGACGGAGGTGAGATAGCGCGCCTGTTCCGCCTGCTGCCGCAGGAAGGCGAGGGTGTCCTCGTCATTGACCAGGTCGTCTGTGCCGGCGCCGCCGGGCACGCAGATGACATCGAGCTGCGGGCAGCGGTCGAAGTCGATGGTCGGCGGCAGCATCAGCGCGGTGTCGCTGGTGACCGGGGCCATCGTCTTGGCCACCAGATACACTCTCGCGTTCGGCAACCTCGAGAACACCTGCAGCGGCCCGGTGAGGTCGAGCTGCGTCAGGTTCGGAAACAGCAGCAGTCCGATGGTCGTGGTGGTCATGATGGTCTCCGTGAAACGGCCTGGCGCGTGTCAGCGCTTGACGGAGCCAATCTGGCATGCTCGGGTTTTGGCCGAAATGGCATATTTCCCTCGTTTTCAGACAAACCCTCAGCGAGGCGCTTCATGATCGGCGTGCTGATCTATACGGATTTCCAACTGCTCGATGCCGCAGGGCCGATCGCGGCGTTCGAGATCGCCGCACGCTACGCGAAGCTGGCGCCTGCCATCAGAGTGATGGCGGCAGAGGCCGGAGCGGTGCGTAGTTCGTCGGGCACCGAGCTGCTGGCGCGCGGCCTGCGCCATGATCGGGCGATACGGACGCTGATCGTTGCGGGTGGTGAAGGGGTTCGCGCGGCGGCGCAGTGTCCGCGGCTGCAGGCGTTCCTGAAGGCCGCGGCGAAACGCGGCTGCCGCATCGCGAGTGTCTGCTCGGGCGCCTATGTGCTGGCCGAAGCCGGACTGCTCGATGGCCGGCGCGCCACCACGCATTGGGGGCGCAGTCGTGACTTCCGCACGCGCTATCCGCAGGTTCGGCTGGAGCCGGATCGGATCTTCGTGCGCGACGGCGAGGTGTGGACCTCGGCCGGCATCAGCGCCGGCATCGATCTGGCGCTGGCGATCATCGCCGAGGATTACTCCGATGCGATCGCCCGCGACGTCGCGCGGCAGTTGGTGGTGGCGCAGCGGCGCGCCGGCGGTCAGTCGCAGTTCTCGTCGCTGATCGAGCTGCAGGCGCCGTCCGGGCGGTTCGTCGGACTGCTGTCGTGGATGCGCGAACATCTGGACACTCCGCTCACCGTCGAGCAATTGGCCGAGCAGGCGGGGATGAGCACGCGGCATTTCGCCCGCGCGTTTCGCGATGAAACCGGCACCACGCCGTCGAAGGCGGTGGAGCGGCTGCGGCTCGAAGTGGCGCGCAGCCGGGTGCAGGCTTCAGGTGAGGCGATCGAGTTGGTCGCACAGGCCACCGGCTTCGGCGATCCGGAGCGGATGCGCCGTGCCTTCATCCGCGCCTTTGGTCACCCGCCGCAAGCTCTGCGCCGCGCCGCGAAGGCGGCGTGACGATCGCGGCGGCTCCGTGATCAGGCCAACACCGGCGCGGTCTCGGCGTGAATCCGTTCGGCTGCGGCGTTGAGAGTCGTCATCGCCTGGGTCAGCTCGGGGTAGACCTCGTCTTCGATCGTCACGACGCCGTAGTTGGAGTCCTCGCCGTCCCAGCGGCCTTGCGCCGGCTGGTCGGCGTGGACGAACCAGTGGTAGCCGATCAGCACCGGATGGCGCAGCGCCGCGGTGGTGTAGCGCGTGAAGCCTTCCGCGCGCTCACGTTGCGTCGGCGTCCGCGGTCCGGCGCCGTGCGTATTGGGGAGACCTGCATCATCGCCGCGGAACGAGTATTCGCCGATCAGGCACGGCCGCCCGGTTTTGGCGTAGCCCTCGATCACCGCGTCCGGCAGCGGATCGTAGCAATTGACGCTGATCACGTCGCAATATCTGCCGGCCGCTTCGACGACGTCCTGCGGCGGCACGTAGGCGAACCTGGCGCCGAGCACGAGGTGATTGGGATCGGCCGCACGGATCGCAGCGGCGCTGACCGACAGATAGCGCTCGGCCAGCAGCCCGGCGAAGGCATCGCAATCCGCGAAGTAAGTGTGCGCGATCGGATCGTGCTCCTGCGCCCGATCGTTGGTGAAGAAGTTGCGGCGGAACGGCGGCGCCTGCAGCGGCGCGGCGGCGAGATCGTCCCACGATGACAGAGCGCATTGCCACGCCGCATTGAACTGATCGATGCTGTCGTAGCGGTTTTTCAGCAGCGCCAACGCGGCGCGCCGCGAGAATGGTGCCCCCATCGCGCGAAGGATGGTCGGCAGCAGTTCGTTTTCGCCGCGCCAATCCGGTCCCCACGGCAATTCGTTATCGGTGAACCAGCCGAGCACGTGCGGATCGTCGCTCTGCGGCGTGCAGACTTTGCGCGCGTGCGCGCGTGCGAACTGCTCGAATTCCGGATCGAAGATGTCGCACAGCGGCCAGCCGCCGCGCTGTTCGCCGAAGGCGGTCGCGACATAGACGACGCCGGCGGCGGAGGCGAGGGGAACGGCGCCGGCGCCTGCGATCTCCGGCTCCGACCAGGCGCCGAGCGTGTTGAAGCCCCAGGAGGCGAGGCGGTCGGCCGCGACGCGGCGCCACGCTTCGCGGCTGCCGTACTTGCGCGTGCAGGCTTCGCGATACGGCCGTCGATCGGTGCCCTGAACGTTGTCATGGTCGAACTGCACGGAGACCACGCCCTTGGACAGAAACCGTCCGCCGTCCGGATCGATGAACCACCACACGCCGTCGATCTGTTCGGTTCGGAAGAAACCACTGGCCTCGACCTTGCGATCGGCAAGGCCGCCCCAGCGCGTGCGTGCAAGTTCAGTCATTCCGTCGTGACGACCGGCGCCCACGCGCCGCTGCTCCCTGTTGACCGCGCAAATCCTCGGACGGCTGGAGCGCGGTCACGTTGACGCCGGTCAATGCCGGCCTGCGGCTAAAGCGCCTTCAGCCACTCGCCGATCTCGCGCACCGCGACGTTGGCCTGCGGCAGCAGCTTGCCCATGGTGAAGAAGCCGTGGAATTGCCCCGGATAGGTCCGATGCACCACCGGGACGCCGGCGTCGGCGAGGCGGCGGGCGTATTCGTCGCCTTCGTCGCGCAGCGGATCGGCGCCGGCGGTGATGACCAAGGCTGGCGGCAGGCCCGCAAGGGTTTCGGCACGCGCCGGCGAGGCGCGCCAGTCGTCGGCATCCTGCGCGCCGCCGAGATAGTGATCGCGAAACCAACGGATCACCGAATGCGTCAACAGCACGCTGGTCTCCGGCTCGCTGTGCGACGGATGCTGCATCGAGAAATCGGTGGCGGGATAGATCAGCACCTGACCGGCGAGCAAGGGGCCGCCGTGATCGCGGGCATGCAGCGCGACCACCGCGGAGAGGTTGCCGCCGGCGCTGTCGCCACCGACGCTGAGCTGTTCGGGATCGATGCCGAGCATCTTGGCGTTGTCAGCGATCCAGCGCGTCGCGGCGATCGCGTCGTCGACGGCAGCGGGGAATTTGTGCTCGGGCGCGAGCCGGTAGTCGACCGAGATCACCAGCAGTTCGCCGTCATGGGCGATGCCGCGGCAGACGACGTCGTGAGTCTCGAGATCGCCGATCACCCAGCCGCCGCCATGAAAGAACACCAGCGCCGGCGCCAGACCCTCGTCCTGGCGGAGTTTGTTCGGGGTGTAGAGCCGGGCCGGGATATCGCCGGCCGGGCCGGGGATCGCGATCGAACGGACCGACGCCATTTCGGCCGGATCGGGATTGCTGACCAGCCGCGCCGCCGAGTAGTAGGCGCGGGCTTCGTCGGCGGTCAGTGTCTCGTAAGCCGGGCGTCCGGCGTCCTGGAAGGCCTTGTAAACGGCAGCGGCGTCGGGATCGAGCTTGGCGGGCATGGGGCTTCCTCTTGCTTCCCGGTTCGAGCCGGGGCTTGCTTATTCGCCGGCGGTAGGACCGCCGGGATTTGAAACCAATATCTCAGGAGTTCCTCGCAATAGCCAGCCGCGTCGGCCGGAGCCGCCACGCCCTTTCCCCGCCGTATTCCCCGTGTTAACCGGGAGGCCAATGCGAGCGGCCCGAAGCTGTAGAATGTCGCAAGCCTGATTCGTCGATTGAAGCCGCGCGGAATGTCCCGAAGCCTGAGCCTAGTCGGTCTTGCGGCGTTGATCGTCGCCCCGTTGATCGCGTTTGCGCCTCCCGCGCAGGCGCAGATCGGCAACATCTTCTCGGATCCGCCGCCGCGGCCGCCGGGAACGGTGCCGCGTGGCGCGCCGCCGCCTGCCGACGACGAAGAGGAAGAGGTCCCGGATCTGCCGCCGCAGGGGCGGGTGCTGCCCGCGCCGGGCCGCGCG
>NZ_QUML01000058.1:0-13722 GCF_010907025.1 Rhodopseudomonas sp. BR0G17
GATCGGCACCGCGACCGGCGCGATGAACTTCTTCCGGGCGCTGATGGCCTCGTTCACCGTGGCCGGATTCACGGCGATCCTGCTGATCGCGCTCGGCGGCGACGTGCAGCTTGGCGGCGCCGAGCATCGCCATGTCGTCGGCAGCGTCGGGTCCGCCGAGATGGTCGCGGCGTTCCGCTGGGTGTTCGCCGCGGCGGCGCTGATGCTGACGGCCTCGGCGCTGTGCATTGTCGTGATGGAAGAGCGCAAACTGGCCGGACCCGAACCGACGCTCGCGCTTTCGGAGTAGGCGTCGACGGTCGGATTTGCCGATACCCCGCCCTTGAAAATTGAGTACTCTGCCGCACAACGGCCGTAAGCTCGGCGCAGGGCGTGAGCCGGCGCCGCCCCGGCGCGAGAAGCGGGTGACGGGATGGCATCCCCGGACGGCAGTGGCAGCGACAGTTTCCGCAAGCGGCGACGCCGCAATCGCGAGCGTTTTGTGCTGGCGGCGGTGCTGACATTCATTCTGGTTGCGGTCGGCGTGCTTGCCTTGGTGTTCTACGAGCTACGGCCCGTCAGCCTGAAGATCGCGGTGGGGCCGGGCGGCGGCGACGATCTGAAGCTGGTGCAGGCGCTGGCGCAGAGTTTTGCTCGGGATCGGGCTGCGGTGCGGCTGGTGCCGTTGGTGACGGGTGGGGCGACGCCGAGCATCGAGGCGTTTCGCGACCACAAGGCGGACCTTGCGGTGACCCGCGCCGACCTCGACCTGCCTGCCGACGCGCAGGCGGTCGCGGTGCTGCGCAAGAACGTGGTGGTGCTGTGGGCGCCGTCGTCGGCCGGAAAGGGCAAGAAGTCGGTCAAGACGATTGCCGATCTGGCCGGCCGCCGGGTCGGCGTGATCGGGCGGACGCCGGCCAATATCAAACTGTTCGACATCATTCTGGCCGAGTCCGGCGTCGCGCCCGACAAGGTCCAGAAGGAGCAGTTCGCCACCGGCCAGCTCGCCGAGATGGCGCACGATCCTGCGCTCGATGCGTTCCTGGCGGTCGGGCCGCTCGACAGCAAGATCACCGGCGAAGCGATCGCCGCGACCGCGAAGGCGCGGGGCGAGCCGCGGTTCCTGCCGGTCGATGTCGGTGACGCCATCGCCAAGAAGTACCCGATCTACGACTCCGAAGAGATCCCGGGCAGCATCTTCTCGACCCAGCCGGCGCGGCCCGAGGACAAGGTCGACACCGTCAGCGTCAACCACCTGATTATCGCGCGGCAGTCGCTGTCCTCGGTGACGGTCACCAAGTTGACCCGGCAGATCTTTGCCGCCCGGCAGCAGATCGCCCGCGAGATGCCGCTCGCCGGCAAAATCGAAGCGCCCGACACCGAGAAGGATGCGGCGTTGCCGGCCCACCCCGGCGCCGCCGCGTTTATCGACGGCACCGACCGCACCTTCATGGAGCGCAACAGCGACTACATCTGGGGCTTGGTGCTGCTGCTGTCCGGCCTCGGTTCGGCCGGCGCCTGGTTCCGCAGCTATCTGAGCCGCGACGAGCGCGAAGCCGGCGCCAAGATGCGCGACCGTGCGCTGGCGATGGTCGCCAAGGCCCGGAAGGCAGAGTCACTCGAGGCGCTGGACGCCTTGCAGCACGAGATCGACAAGATCCTGCACGACACGCTGGATTGCTACGACGACGGCGCGATTGAAGACCTCGAGCCGTTCAGCCTGGTGCTGGAGCAGTTCCACCACGCGGTGCTCGATCGCCGCGCCGCGCTGAGCGTATCCGGCCCCAGGCTGGTTCCGGCTGATCCGGCGGTGCTGCCGGCCGCCCGGGCCTGATCGCTCGCAGTATCGGGATGCCGTCAAGATTCCTGTAACTTGTCACCTCTACGGTTCCAGCCTGCCCCGGAAGAACCCGAGGGCGATGTGGTCGCGAACACAGGAGAGTGCCGTGCGACGCCTGATTTCCCGCTTCTGGGCTGACACGCGCGGCGCCACTGCGATCGAATATGCCATGATCGCCGCGGGCCTCAGCATCGTGATCCTCGGCGTGGTGACGACGCTCGGCAACAGTCTGGCGGGTAAGTACACCTCTGTCAGCGAGGCGATGAAGTAACTCTCGTCTCCGCCCCTTTTGGTAGGCGGGATGTTTGGGCCATAAGGCCTCCAACTTTGGAGTGTCGGTCTGCGTCAGCCCGATCAGGCTTCGCTGGAGTCGGATCGGCCCGTGAGCTGTCAGCAAGCTCATCACGCTTGCCGAAGGTCGTCTATCCTTACCGAATGCTTAACCTCACGAGCCGGGAACTCCGTTGCCTCGTCGGACGCCACGATGGTTAACCGCTTCTTCGGCGTTCGCGGCTAACCGTTTGGGTTCGTCGTCCGACAGCCAACCGAAGGTCTGAAGCATGCGGCTCGCCGGCACATCGGCCTTAGGCGATGCACGATCGGGAACGGGAACTTGGTCCGCCGCCGATCCGTCGGGCGAACCGCTGGCCCGGATTCTCCTGACCTTCGCGGTCGCGCTCGGGGCGACCGCATTCTCGCCGCTGCTGCATATCGCCAGTCCGGTTCTTGCTATTTCGGTCGAGACGCTGATCGCGGTTGCGATCGCCCTGCTGATGCCGGCGCAGGGGCCGGTGATCGCGATCTTCGTGCTGGTGTTCCAGAACGTCTTCGTCTCGCTGTATTCGTCGCTGCTGACGGACCCGTCCGAGCTCGAGATTCTGAAAGGCTATAACTTTCTGATCTGCGCGGTGATGTGGCTGGTGGCGTTCGTACAGTCGATCCTGTCACGGCGATCGCCCGGTCTGAACCGCATGCTGCTTGCGAGCACCGCCGTGCTGGCGGTGATGGGGATCTACTTCGTGATCGGCCTCGGCCGTGAGCCGAAGGCATCGGCGATCTATCTCCGCAACATCGGGCTGCCGCTGCTGCTGTTCCAGCTCGCGTTGCTGGCGGCTGCGAACCATCGGATTCGGGTGACGCCCTATATCGTCATCATCGCGGTGATGATCCTGATCTGCGGCGCCGTCGAATTCCTGTTCCGCGATACTTGGCTCGCTCTCACCAATGGGCACGCCTACTGGCGGCTCGAAGAGATCAAGGCGGCGAAATCCGGCGTCTGGGAGCGCGAGATGCGCACCACCGGAAAGGTGATCGTCGGCATCAAGGATCTGTTCGTCGTCGACTTCTTCAACACCTCGCTGCTCAGCGGTCTCGGCCTCGGCCAGATGCTGCGGCTGTACGGACCGAATATCAGCCCGGTCAGCTTCGCCTACGGAATCGGTTTCTTCTCGCTGTTCCTGTTTGCGATTGGCCGTGCCGGTCTTGGCGTGTTGGCCTTCGTGTTGATGCTGTTATGCGGCGTCAAAGGCGCGGCGATCATGGTGCTGTTCGTCGGGGCCGCGTGGATCGGGACGGTCGTGATCGGCCCGGTGCTGGTGCTGCTCGGCGCCATCGGGGTGCTGGCGCTCTATGCCGTCTTGGTGATCCACAGCGGCCTCAAGATCGGCGATTATCACGTCATCGGCCTGATGGGCGGGTGGAACGGATTTCTGGCGGCGCCGCTGGGGCGCGGGCTGGGATCCGGCGGCAACCTCACCGAAGGATTCTCGGGCATCAACTGGCAGGCCGCGCAACAGGCCGGCGCGGTCGAAGGGGCCGCCGAAAGCTCGGTCGGCGTTCTGCTGTATCAGATGGGCGTGGCGGCTCTGGTTCCGCTCGGCTTCTACGCGGTCGTGGCGTGGTGGTGTTGGCGGCTCTACGCCCGTTCCGGCATCCTGCTGCTCGGCATGGCTGCATTCGGCATCCTGGTGGTGCTGACCAACGGCCTGTTCCAGGAAGAGGCGCTGTTCGCACCGCCCGCGATGGGCTTCATGATGTTGCTGGCCGGGCTGTTGCTCGGCAGCCAGATCCGCCACGAGCAGCCCCTGCCGGGATCATCGGACTTAAGAAAATAATCCTTGACAGCGTCACGCTGCCCCGGTAGCTTCCGGCCATGCTCCACAATTGGGTTCTGACGGCCCCGCTGAAAACTCTTCGGCGGACAGGCGACCGCGATGGTCGTGGCGTCGAACGCGGCCATCGCGGCGGCACTCACCGCAGCTGAGCCGCGCTATCGAGTTCCCGCCTTGCGCCATTTGCCAGCCGAACCTCTCGGAACAGGATTTTCGATCGTGCGTTGGCGCATCGATAGCAATGTCGATAGCGCTCAACAGCGAGGAGGGGTCATGGCGACTCGTGATGAAGGTCGAATCATCGAAAATCCGGTCGAGGCCCGACAAGGCGAACGTGGCCCCTCGGTGCTGGCTCTGCTGACCATCAGCACGGGCCTGGCCGTGCTGGTGTTAGGCGTGATCTGGTTTGTGTGGTTCAGGGTGTAGCAGCGAGCGTTCTGCTCAGCACCCGGTCACATCGAATACGAAGCGTCGAACAAGCGCCGAGCAAGTCTCGGCGCTTCGCTTTTGGGTGCGACCCGACAGGGCCGGATCTCTGCGTTGTGGCGACCGAACGCCCACAACGTCCTATCAATTCGGCACATCGCGCGCCCACAACGCCATTCAACTCAATTCCCTCAAACGTATCTGATCGCTCAAATGCGAAGCCCGTCGCTTCGCGCTCAATGGCTGCTGAAGCGAGGACGCAAGCGATGTTCGATCGGCTGAAGGCCTTTCTCGCTCCCCCGGAGGTCAAGACCTCGCGCACCGCGACGCTGCTGGCATTTGAGCGCAGCGGTGTGGCGCGGTTCACGCCGCGCGACTACTCGGGGCTGGCGCGCGAAGGTTATGTGCGCAATGCGATCGTGCATCGCTGCGTCAGGCTGGTGGCGGAGAATGCAGCCGCCTGCGTGTTCGGCGTATTCGACGGCGCGCAGGAGAAGGAGGCGCATCCGCTCGCCGGTTTGTTAGCGCACCCCAATCCGCGCCAGGACGGCACTGCGCTGCTGGAGACGCTGTACGCGCATCTTCTGCTCGCCGGAAATGCCTATATCGAGGCGGTGACGCTCGGCGAGGCGGTGCACGAGCTTTACGCGCTGCGGCCCGATCGCATCAAACTGATCCCGGGCGCCGATGGCTGGGCGGAGGCGTATGATTACAGCGTCGCTGGTCGCACCGTGCGGTTCGATCAGCATGCCGCTCCGGTTCCGCCGATCCTGCATCTGACGTTTTTCCACCCGCTCGACGATCATTACGGCCTGGCGCCGCTCGAAGCCGCCGCGGTCGCGGTCGACACCCACAACGCGGCGGCGCGCTGGAACAAGGCGCTGCTCGACAATTCCGCGCGGCCGTCGGGCGCGCTGGTGTATGCCGGCCCGGAAGGCGCCGTGCTCAGCGAGAACCAGTTCGAACGGCTGAAACGCGAATTGGAGCTCACCTACGAAGGCGCCGCCAATGCCGGTCGGCCGCTGCTGCTCGAGGGCGGGCTGGAGTGGAAGGCGATGGCGCTGTCGCCGAAGGACATGGATTTTCTCGAGGCCAAGCACGCCGCCGCGCGCGAGATCGCGCTGGCGTTCGGCGTGCCGCCGATGTTGCTCGGCATTCCCGGCGACAACACCTTCTCGAACTATCAGGAAGCCAACCGCAGCTTCGTCCGCCAGACCGTGCTGCCGCTGGCGACGCGCGTCGGCAACGCGCTGGCGCAGTGGCTCTCGCCGCAATTCGGAGACGGCGTGCGCCTGGTGATCGATACCGACCGGATCGACGCGCTGTCACCGGACCGCACCGCGCTTTGGGACCGCGTCACCCGCGCACCGTTCCTCACCCTGAACGAAAAGCGCGAAGCGGTCGGCTACGCGCCGATCGACGGCGGGGACGGGTTGGGGTGAGCCGGCACCGAAGCGCGATAGGCTCGGGTGCTAGTACGATCGCCCTCACTAGTTATGAGTTTAAGCGGATCACGACGATGAATGATAACGAGTCAGCGTGGCTCTCGCATCAGCGCGCGCGCTGGATGCGGCCTGATGCGCATCGCTTCGTGCGGCCTGACGCGGCCCGCTGGATCAGGCCGGATGTGGTACGCTTCCTGAAGCCCGGCGTAAGTTCATCGGAAGTGTTCGCAGCGCTGGACCGCAAGTTCAATCCGAACCAACCCCGGATACCCGCAGGCCACACGGGCGGCGGTCGATGGACAGATGGAAGTGGGCCATTGGAGGTGCAGCAGGAAGCCGAGCTCACAGACAGTGATATCTCGGCCGACGCAAACTCCGCGCTCGCATTTGGGGCTCAAAGCCCAGCCGACCTGAAATCCTGGCTTAAGCACCTTGATGATCTGGCCTGGAAGGATCCACGGCCGATCCCCAACTCCGAAGCAACCGACGTCGGCGACAACCTCGAAGAGGTTCAAGGCCGTCGACCGCCGCTGTCGACCTGGTTTCCGGGGGCGTCGACAGAGCAGTTGGTCCGTTTGGATCTGGCGACATCCCGCGGCGAAGCGGCTCTGGCCGAAATCCGCCGCTACGATGAGGACTGGAAACCGCGAGAGCTCAGCTTCGAGTCCTTCGGAAGTATCAATGGCGCGATCGCTAAAGCCGAGGCGCGCGCAAGGGAATCGGAGACCTATCTCGATCGGCTTCGAACCGGGGTCGGCGGTAATCTGGGGCCGCCACTCGATCCGTCGCCCACCAATCGGATCCCGGAGCTCGGCCCCTGTGATGGGACGTCATGGATCAACAGTTATCGAATATACAATAATAGGACAGATCTATTTGGTCGACTTGTCTGGCCGATGGATAAAGGGACCGTTGCGGTCGCAAGGATCGAAGGCGACGTATACTTCGGCGTCAACTCGCATGCGCCAGGTTACAGCAACGCCGATTGGAATCTGGCTGCAGGACTGCGCGATCAGATGGCTGTCGAGCACCCTGAATTGATCAGGGGAGAAAATATGGGATCTCGACCACTTGATGCTGTGTTTCATGCAGAAGCCAATCTTCTCATCCGAGCGAGTCGATATATTGGTAGTCTGGTGGATCGGTCCATCGAGCTGCAAGTCGATCAGCCCGTTTGCTGGAGCTGTGAACAGGTGTTGCCGAAAGTCGCACTGGGATTAGGCAATCCGTATGTCACGATCCGCGAGGCAAGATCAGGTCGCGCGAGCGTGATGTGGCAGGGCGAATGGCAAGTCTGGAGAAGGAAGTGAGGAAGCGGATCTACTTTCAAGATCTGGACCCGGACGGTTGGCCGGAGCCCGGCGAGCTAGCGCCTTACTTCCTGGCGCCGGCCGAAAATCCGTGGACTCCCGATCCGCACGGAAACGACGAGTTTGGGCTCGAGATTTCGGGATTGTACGGCACCGACGGCCAGCCCGGGATCGATCGGGTCACCGCGCGCCTCACAATGATCGGCACGCCGGATTTCGGCGTTTTCCTTTACTACCGCAAATGGGATGGCCGGACCAGGCAGCCGTTTGATTGTTACTCCAAGGGTGACATGAGCCGGATCAAGGAGTGGTTGCGGACGCTGGAGGGCGATTTGCGGCCGATCGGTCTGTTTATTTCCTACGCGCAAGCGTGGCCCGCTGTGAAGGAGTTCATGGAGCGGGACGGCGAACTACCGACCAGCATCGAATGGGTCGACGGCAAGGATCTTCCACCGAAAACCTTTCGTTTCCCGGGTTTCTTCAAACCGGGGCCGGAGCCACGCGTATTGCGGGATGAAGATATTAACGAGCAGCCACCCGGCGATGGCTTCAAGTTCTTGCGCCGCTGAACTGCGAGCGCAGAACGTTACTCGGATGATGCCGAATAACGGCAGGTGGACGACTCCCCACTACGCGGGGGTCTGCGGGCGAGATGCCGATGTCCGATCTGATCAAGATCTTTTCCGAGCGCGGTGACCTCGCTCACGTAGCGCTGTTGTTGTGGGCGATCGGGGCCAGTCTCGGGTTGTGGTTTGTGCTTCGCGAGTGGGCGGCGGCGGTGCGGCGGTTTGATGATTTCGTCCACGCGCTCGATCTGTTCAACCGCCGCGCGCGGCGCCGGGCGCATGACGAGGAGTAGGGCGATGCAGCGGCTGTCTATGGTGCTCACCCGCGTCCGCGCCGAGACCAAGTCGGCGCGCGATCCGCAGGCGATCTTCCGCGAGTTCCTGGCGCATCTGTCCGGCGCGCCGCGCAAACCGGCGCCGCGGCGTGCTGCGCCCAAGCCGCCGCCGCGCAAGCGGTCGGCCAAGCGCGCGAAGTAACCGCCGCGCGCCCGCGGGCGCCGCCGCCGCGCAGACCACCGCTCACCACCGCCATCCGCACTCACGCGTATCTTGCGAGGCCGCACATGCTTGCCCCGTTGCCTGCGCTCGCCCCGTCGCCTTCGCCTGCGCCGTTGCCGGCGCGGCTGTCGCTCGCCGAGGACGGCAGCATCGACGGCTATGCCAGCCTGTTCGGCGAGATCGACCAGGCCCGCGACATGGTGATGCCCGGCGCCTTCACCCAGACGCTGAAGCAGCGCGGCCTGCGAAAAATCCCGATGCTGTTTCAGCACGATCCCGCCGAGCCGGTCGGCGTCTGGCTGGAGCTGGCCGAAGACCTGCGCGGCCTGCGTGCCCGCGGCCGGCTGATCCCGGATGTGGCGCGCGGCCGCGAGCTGCTGGCGCTGCTGCGCGCCGGCGCGATCGACGGGCTGTCGATCGGCTATCGCACCGTGCGCGGCCAGATCGATCCGAGGACGCGGGTGCGGCGGCTGTACCAGGTCGATCTCTGGGAGATCTCGATCGTCACCTTTCCGCTGCTGAACGGCGCGCGCATCGCCACCGTCAAGCAGACGCCGCGGCCCTCGCCGCAGCGCGCCGCGGCGGAGGCGGCGTGGCGCCGCGTCCACGACGCGGCAGCGATCAGTTCCGGCGATGCCGCGGAGGCACCGGCATCGCCGATCCGGCGCGGGAGGATCGCGGCGACGCTGTCCACCCGCGCCGGCCGCAAACAGGCGCTGGCGAGTATCACCGGCTGCGTACGCCTCGGCCTCTCCCCGCGTGCGGCCGGATCGGCACGGCGTGCTGATGCGGGCGAGGAAGCGTCCTCGTGAGCCCCAGCGCTGCGCTGCGCGGCGGCCCTCACCCCAGCCCTCTCCCGCGCGCGGGAGAGGGGGCGCGCTGCGGATCGCGGCGACGACTTTTAAAGACCGACGTTCTTCATCATCACCACAAGGGATCTCATGATGACCACCTTCGACCATGCCCCCGAGACCAAGGCCGGCTTTGCCGGCGACGATGCGCAGCAGGTGTTCGATGCCCTGATGCGCGCGTTCGAGGACTACAAGGCCGAGAACGACGCGCGGCTGAAGGCGATCGAGACCGGCAAGGGCGACGTGCTGGCCGAGGAGAAGCTGGCGCGGATCGACGCCGCGCTGGATCATCAGCAGCGCCGGCTCGACGAGCTCGCCCTGAAGGCGGCGCGGCCGCAGCTCGCGGCGGAGCGGCCGCAGCCGGCCGCCGATCAGCGCGAGCACAAGAGCGCGTTCGAGGCCTATGTGCGCACCGGCGAGGCCGCCAGCCTGCGCCGGCTGGAGACCAAGGCGCTGTCGGCCGGCTCCGCGCCCGACGGCGGCTATCTGGTGCCGACCGAGCTCGAGCAGTCGATCAGTTCGCGGCTCGCCGCGATCTCGCCGATCCGCTCGCTGTCGACCGTGCGCGAGATCTCCGGCGGCGTGTACAAGAAGCCGTTCGTCACCGCCGGGCCTGCGACCGGCTGGGTCGGCGAGGGCGACGCCCGGCCGCAGACCAATGCGCCGTCGCTGGATGCGCTGTCGTTTCCGGCGATGGAGCTGTACGCGATGCCGGCCGCGACCGCGACGCTGCTCGACGACTCTGCAGTGAACATCGACGACTGGCGGGCCGGCGAGATCGACCAGGCGTTCGCCGAGCAGGAGGGCATCGCCTTTGTGTCCGGCGACGGCGTCAGTAAGCCGAAGGGCTTCCTCGCCGTGCCGACCGCGGCCAACAGCGCCTGGAGCTGGGGCAAGCTCGGCACCATCGCGACCGGCGCCGCCGGCGCGTTCGCCGCCACCGCGCCCGGCGACGTGCTGATCGACGTGATCTACGCGCTGCGGCCGGGCTATCGCCAGAACGCCAGCTTCGTGATGAACCGGCGGACGCAGGCGGCGATCCGCAAGTTCAAGGATTCCTCCGGCGCCTATCTGTGGCAGCCGCCGGTCACCGCCGGCGGCCGCGCCAGCCTCGCCGGCTTCCCGCTTGCGGACGCCGAGGACATGCCGGACATCGCGGCGAATTCGCTGTCGATCGCGTTCGGCGACTTCCGCCGCGGCTATCTGATCGTCGATCGCCAGGGCGTGCGCGTGCTGCGCGATCCGTATTCGTCGAAGCCCTACGTGCTGTTCTACACCACCAAGCGCGTCGGCGGCGGCGTCCAGGACTTCGACGCCATCAAGCTGGTGAAGTTTGCCGCGAGCTGAGGCTCAGCGCTCGCTCTCCCTCTCCCGCGCGCGGGAGAGGGCCGGGGTGAGGGCGACCCGAGCGCGGCGCTGCCATCGGACGGTGGGGTTAGGGCTGTAGGGTGGGTTAGGCGCGTAGCGCCGTAACCCACCGACCGCCTATCTTACGAGTGCCTAAGCATCGCAACCGCCGTACGACTGACCACTCGATCACGAGCGGCCTTGATGTCGGCGAGTAGTCCTGGCAGCTTTCGTGACTGAAGAATAGGGCTGCTCCATCGGTGGTATTTCGAGCGACAGTGGAGCGCTGATAAGCTGCCGGCGCATTCCCCGCAGCCGACGCGGAGATACGCACAGCCCATTGAGACGGACCGCCGCCAGAGGTCGGAGCCATGCGCAAGCCGGATCTGCACGGGATGGCGACGCCCGACCTTGTGGCTCCGTTTGCCAGAATCACGGTCGACCAGGACGACGCGCTGCTCGGCAACCAGATCGCGAGGTTCAACCGGCTGTACGGCGTGATGGCAGAGATTGCCGACGAGCTGAAGTCGCGCGACGGCGATCAGCGCACCGCGCTTCTCAGCCTCTTCGAGCACCCCAACATGCAGGTGCGGCTTCAGGCCGCGAAATTCAAGCTCGCGGTCGCGCCGGTGGAAGCGCGCCGGCAACTCGAAGCGATCGCATCCTCGAAATGGTTTCCGCAGGCCGGCGACGCCGGCATGTGCCTGTCCTTTCTGGACGATGGGACGTTCAAGCCGAAATGATGGGGCAAGTTGTCGTCGGGTTGGGAGAATGTGTCTCCGTCACGCAGCCGGACCAATTGGCGGTAAGCCGATGTCGAGAGGGGGCCCCTCATCCCGGCGAACGCGCTTGTGACCGTGTCGACAGCTTTCGCCGCGGCCCTCGCATGGTCGATCGCCGGGGCTGCGCGATCCGTATTCAGCCAAGCCCCACATGCTGTTCTACACACACAGCGCGTCGATGGCGGCGTCCAGGATTTCGACGCCATCAAGCTGGTGAAATTGGCGGGGGGTGAGCGGAGCGTCCGATCTCCCTCTCCCGCGTACGGGAGAGGGCCTGGCCAGGGGGGCACGTGCGCGCGGCGAAGGACAACCTAACGCGAGCTGAAGAAGTTTGCTAATTATGTCACTCACCATCAATGATGTAGCCGCGGTAAGCAATTGGAATCTCAGGTCAGGATCTTAGCCTGAAACTCAATGCGGGTGTCGTCGTTGGTGTAGCGACGGTTGTCTTTCTCATTATTCAGTGTGTCGTAGTAATTCCATAAATGCTCGTGGTCTTTCTTAAGTTCGTTAGCAAATTCAATAAACTCGCGACTTCCAAACCATTCTCCTTCCTTTGCCATTGGCTTAACTTGCGCCTCATCAATCAGTTGCATAAGCCCCTTAATCTCTTCTTCAAGGCCGTTCGATCTGCATTTGAGGCGAGACGAGAGCGTGGAAAATTTCACGGTTCGATCGGCCTTCTTTAGGTCCTCGATTAACTTATCAACGCCAGCGTGAGGCTTTGCTGTAACGTGCTTCAGGTCGGAGTATGTAAGTAGACAGGACGCTTCGGAAATATGCTCACGCGTTCTTTGATCTGCTCCGTCAATTAGCTTTCGATGGGCCTCGCATTCTCGGAGAATTGCCAAACGTCGATTAGTGTCGGGTGGTAAAAGAAGATATCTTCGGTCAATTCGGCCCGTACGTTTTATCGCTGGGTCTATTCGCTCCTCGTAATTCGTCGCGATGATGAATATGACCGACCGGGACTTGCGTAAGTTTGCGAACTTGATGAGCATGCCGGGTGTCAAGAATTGAAAGACGCTGTCCTGTTGGCGAAAAAGTTTTGAGTTTCTATCCAGAAGGAATTGATCCATTTCGTCGAATAGTACGATCGCGGACGGCTGACGCTCTATGACTGTGAATATGTTCTTGACACGACTTTCCATGCGAGATTCTCCCTCGCCAAGAAAGTCGCTCACCGTTACGGTGATAACCGGAAGGTTCAAGAAGTCGCCTAAAGAATCGGCGATCGTTGTCTTCCCGGTTCCAGGCGGGCCGTACAACAACATTGACCAATTGTGCGCTTCAGGCGCGGCTTTGGCCTTCCGGCTTTCGATAAAATCTTCGCCGATTTGCCGATATACATCATACGGCGTGCGGCCGCACGGTTCGTTTGATTTGATGATATTGTTCCAGTCGGTATTTGGTGGTTTTGGGTATCGAACTGCAAGTCGTGATCGAGTGAGTAATTGGTGTGCGGCGTCTGCGGCGAGTATAGTTCTTAGGCCCAATAAGAATTCGAGTATCTGACTCGATTCCCAGGTATCTATAAGTCTGGCGTCGCTCACGTACTCGGAATGCCATCCATAGACTAGCTTGCCGTTTAGTTTAATGGCAGTCTGTCTAGTCTTGAGCCAAGCCCAGTAGCGTTTCAGAAGTGATGTGTACTGGGGCTGGATGGTTCTTCGGCTCCCTCGTGCTGAGCCGGATCTCACAAAAATAGCGATGGAATTGAGTATCGATCTGGCGGCCTCAACCCCTATAGGAAAGAGGACGTGGCCCATTCGTCTTACTAACAGGGGGGTTTCAGACCGCCAATATGTATTTTGTTCTTGAGCTTTTGCCAAGACGGTTATCGTGCGTTCGAATAGCAGGGGGTCTACCTGCTCTGAGCTGAGATGAAGTAGTCCCTCTAAGCAGAACGCGAGCTCGGCTGCATCGAATCGGCTATCTACAATCTCTGCGAGTGAAAGGTGATCGTGGATGCGCGAGCGAAAGCGCTTTGCTGCGCTCGCTATTGAATTGATTATTGCAGGGTCGTTTGGTGTATCAATTGCGCGGAGGCATCGAATGAATCGGAGTAGTATGTAGCTTGAATTTCCAATAGTTGAGTTGTTTGGATCTTGAGTTGATTGTTCGCGAAATATATTGCAGATGGCGTGTCGTTTTTCGCTTGGATTTACGAATAGTTGCGCTCGAGATTGGAAGAGTCTCTTGCAGCTGTCGGCGATTTCTTGGTCTTTGCTTGAATTGCGAATCGAGAATTTGAATACATCATAGTGCCAACTTAGAGATAGGATGTCGTTGTGTCCGTATGTCTTTGAGTTGAGCTTAGAGTGCGGGGTGTTCGAATCCCACCTGGCGACGAGCATGTCGATCGCTTTGCCAATGCGCTCTTCGAGAGCTCGGTCGAGCGGAGGAATTTCGAGTTTTCCATAATCTCTCCAGGGAAAGCCGGACGATGCCGTCTCTGCGGTGCGGTGTAGCTCCCGTGACAGCGCTGCGACGATCATTGATGTCGTGCTTTGAGAGAATTCATCCGCGCTGGGATTGTCTTGGTTTGTGGTAGCTGAGGGTGTTGT
>NZ_QUML01000059.1:0-12218 GCF_010907025.1 Rhodopseudomonas sp. BR0G17
GCGTTGCGGTGGGGGCGCCGAGGCCGGCGCCGACGCTGCCGAGCGCGAAGCTGTCGCCGGCGGCTTCGGCGGCCGCGTAGCCGAGATCGCGATAGGGCGAGAACCGGCCCCAAGCCTTGTCGCCGCCATTGATCATGTCGAACACCACCGCGCCGGGCACGATCGGAATCGTCGCGTCGCCGATCGCAAAGCCGCGGCCGCGCTCGGCGAGCCAGGCCTGCACGCCGCCGCCGGAATCGAGCCCGAATGCCGAGCCGCCGGACAGCGTGAAGCCGTCGACCTGCTCGACGGTGTTGACCGGTTCCAGCAGCACGCCGTCGCGAATCCCCGGGCCGCCGCCGCGCACGTCGATCGAGGCGACCGCCGGCTTGTCGAACAGAATCGCAGTGACACCGGAAGCGAGCGTGTGGTCGTGCGCGTGGCCGACGCGAACGCCGGCAACATCGGTCATCAGGTTGTGCAAGATCGAACCGTCCAGAAAGCTGACTGAAGGGGGAACATTGTCGGCATAAACAATTGGTCGAAGCAATCCCTCGGGCGCGATCACAAGGCGCGGAACGTTGACGCAGCGGCTTGCATGGGTGGGAAGCGCAGGTGCATGTAGCCGGCCATGATCCACGACGTCTCGATCCCCGCCGCCCTGATCGCCGGTCTGGTCAGTTTCCTGTCGCCCTGCGTGCTGCCGCTGGTGCCGCCGTACCTGATCTATCTGACCGGTGCGACCATCGAGCACGTCGCCGCCGACGAAGCCGAGCGCAGCTCGAAGCGTGCGGTGATGATCTCGGCGGCGATGTTCGTGCTCGGCTTCTCCACCGTGTTCGTCGCGCTCGGCGCCAGCGCCAGCCTGGTCGGCACCCTGATCCGCGCTTATTCGGCACAGCTCGCGATCGTCGCGGGTGTCGTGATCATCCTGATGGGACTGCACTTCCTCGGCCTGACGCGGATCAACATCCTGATGCGCGAAGGCCGTCTGCCGATTCCGAAGCCGGTCGGGCTGTGGGGCGCCTACGTGATGGGTCTGGCGTTCGCGTTCGGGTGGACGCCGTGCATCGGCCCGATCCTGGCGGCAATCCTGTCGGTGGCTGCCGCGGAGGCGACGGTGGCCAAGGGCGCCGGGCTGCTCGCGATCTATTCGCTCGGCCTCGGCGTGCCGTTCCTGCTCGCCGCGCTGATGGTCGAACAATTCTCCGGCCTGTTCGCCCGGATGAAGAAACACCTCGCCACGGTGGAGCGGGTGATGGGTGTGCTGATGGTCCTCACCGGCATCGGTTTCCTCACCGGCGCCATCAGCGACGTCTCGATCTGGCTGCTGAACACCTTCCCGGCGCTGGGGAATATTGGGTAGGCGTCCTGGTCGCGCCGAGCATCGAGCCCGAATCCCTCGCCATCGCCGGGCTCGCACCGGCGTCCATCATCCTTGCAATTCCTTTGTGCAAGCGCGTTCGCGCTTTGGATGGATGCGCGGGTCAAGCCCGCGCATGACGCTGTGCAAGTGATCGCGGTCTTGGCTAGGAACGGATGGTGGCGGTAATCATTTGTCGACGTCATCGCCGGGCTCGACCCGGCGATCCATCATCCTTGCAGTTCCTTTTGTAAGCGCGTTCGCGCTCGGATGGATGCGCGGGTCAAGCCCGCGCATGACGCTGTGCAAGTGATCGCGGTCTTGGCTAGGAACGGATGGTGACGGTAATCATTTGTCGACGTCATCGCCGGGCTCGACCCGGCGATCCATCATCCTTGCAATTCCTTTGTGTAAGCGCGTTCGCGCTCGGATGGATGCGCGGGTCAAGCGCGCGCATGACGCTGTGCAAGTGATCGCGGTCTTGGCCGAGAACGGATGACAGCGGTAATCTTTTCTCGGCGTCATTGCCGGGCTTGACCCGGCAATCCATCCTCTTGAATGATGAAGCGCTTCAGCGAGGCTCTCGGTGGAGGGTCGGCATGGCCTACTGGGTCTACATCCTCGCCAGTGCTCCGGGCGGCACGCTGTATGTCGGCGTGACCAACGACCTCGTCCGCCGTACCTATGAGCATCGCGAAGGACTGGTCGAGGGCTTCACCCGCAAATACCACGTCAAACGTCTCGTCTATTTCGAAGCGCACGACAGCATCATCGCCGCCATTCAGCGCGAGAAGAACATCAAGCATTGGCCGCGCGAATGGAAGATCGACCTGATCGTCCGAGGCAATCCGAGCTGGGATGATCTTTACGACGAAATCGTTCGTTGATGGATGCGCGGGTCAAGCCCGCGCATGACGTTTGTCGCGGGGAGGTGATCCTGCTCTCCACCCGCGTCGTTGCCGGGCTTGACCCGGCAATCCATCATTCTTGCAAGAGCTGATGCGGCGTAGGCTGCTTTGTCTGCGGATGGATGCGCGGGTCGAGCCCGCGCATGACGTTGTTGTCGTTGTGAGGCTGCGCCTCACATCCACGATTACCTCAGTTGCCGATCTCGGCGTAGCCGCCCTTGGCGTCCCATTTGTAGACGACGTAGTCGATCGCCTTGATGTCGCCCTTGGCGTCGAAGGCCATCTTGCCGAGCACGGTGTCCCACTCGCCGGCCTTGATGGTGTCGATCACCTTCTTCGGGTCGGTCGACTTCGCCTTCTCGACCGCCTGCGACCACACTTGGAACGCGGCGTAGGTGTACAGCGTGTAGCCTTCCGGATCGATGCCCTTGCCTTTGAAGGTCTCGACGATCTGCTTGGCGGTCGGCTTGTTGCGCGGGTCGGGGCCGAAGGTGAACAGCGTGCCCTCGGCAAGCGGGCCGGTGATCGAGGCGAATTCCTTGTCGTTCATCGCGTCGCCGGCCATCATCACGGTGCTGAGGCCCTGGTCGCGCATCTGGCGCAGGATCAGGCCGGCCTCGCGGTGATAACCGCCGATATAGACCAGATCGATGGCATCGCGCTTCAGCCGCGACACGATCGAGTTGAAGTCGTTGTCGCCCTTGTTGTAGGACTCGAACATCTTCTCCTGGAAGCCGGCCTTGTTCAGCGCCTTCTTGGTCTCGTCGGCCAGACCCTTGCCGTAGGTGGTCTTGTCGTTGAGGATGGCGACGTTCTTGCCCTTGTAGTTCTTCAGGATGTACTCGGCGGCGACCACGCCCTGCTGATCGTCGCGGCCGCAGATGCGCAGCACGTTCCACAGCTTGCGCTCGGTGAACAGCGGATTGGTCGAAGCCGGGGTGATCTGCAGCACGTTGCCGTCCGCATAGGCTTCCGACGCCGGGACCGACGACGACGAGCAGAAGTGCCCGGCGACGAACGGAATGCCGTCGCCGGCGATCTTCTCGGCGACAGAGCGCGCCTGCTTCGGATCGCAGGCATCGTCTTCGACATCGAGCACCAGCTTCTTGCCGAGCAGGCCGCCCTTGGCGTTGAGGTCGATCACCGCCTGTTCGGCACCGTTCTTGAGCTGTCGTCCGAACGCGGATTCGCCGCCGGTCATCGGCCCGGCGACCGAGACCTTGATGTCCTGCGCCAGCGCCGTGGTCGAGAGCGCCAGCGAGGCGCCGAATGCCAAACCGAGAAGTTTCAGTTTCATCGATGAATCCTTGCGATGGATTTGCAAACGAATAGCCGCGCTCCGGCCTGCCCGAAGCGCCTAACCGGCCGGCATTGTTGGCTGATTTTCACGACAAGTCATCGACAAAATACGGCAGCGTCGGCGCCTGCTTGCCGCATTGTGCCGCAGGGCTCGCGCCTTCGGGGAGGGATTACCTCACGCCTTGCGGCCGCCTTCGAGGTAAGCGGCTCGCACCTCCGGCCGCGCCAGCAATTCGGCGCCGGAACCGCTCATGGTGATCAGCCCGTTGACCAGCACGTAGCCGCGATGCGCCAGCTTCAGCGCGTGGTTGGCGTTCTGCTCGACGATCAGCACGGTGAGGCCGTCCTGCTTGTTCAGGGTGCGGATCGCATCGAAGATCTGCCGCGTGATCAGCGGAGCGAGGCCGAGCGACGGCTCGTCGAGCAACAGCATTCGCGGCCGGCTCATCAGCGCGCGGCCGATCGCCAGCATCTGCTGCTCGCCACCCGACAGCGTGCCGCCGCGTTGGCCGAAGCGTTCGCGCAGCCGCGGGAACAGCGTCAACACCCGCTCCAGCGTGGCGGCGCGCTCGTCGTCGCTGCCTTCGCCGGCATCGGCGCCCATCTGCAGATTCTCGGCGACGCTCATCCGCGGAAAGATGCGGCGGCCTTCCGGCGATTGCGCGATACTCATCCGCGCGATCAGGTGTGTCGGCATCGTGGTGATGTCGACGCCGTCGAACACGATACGGCCGGCCTTGGCGCGTGGCTTGCCGAAGATCGACATCATCAGCGTCGACTTGCCGGCGCCGTTGGCGCCGATCAGCGCCACGATCTCGCCGGGAGCAATCGCAAGATCGACGCCCTTCAGCGCCTCGATCTTGCCGTAGGCGGCGCGGAGGTTTTCGATTTTGAGCAGGGGGGCGGTGGAGGTCATGATGCGACCTCGCCACGCTCACTTTCGTCATGCCCGGGCTTGACCCGGGCATCCACGGACACAAGCACAGCCTTGCCCGCGGGCGTGGATGGCCGGGTCAAGCCCGGCCATGACAAAGTATATGGGGGGAGGCAATTCACAGCCCGAGCTCCTGCTCGACCTTTTCGACCTCTTCGTCCTCGACGCCCAGATAGGCAGCGATGACGCGGGGGTCGTCGCGGATCTCGCGCGGGGTGCCGTCGGCGATCTTGACGCCGTGGTCGAGCACGACGACGTGGTCGGAGATTTCCATCACCACGCTCATGTCGTGTTCGATCAGCAGGATCGAAGTGCCGCCGGAGCGGATCTTGCGAAGCAACTGGCTGAGTTCGCCGCTCTCGCGCGCGTTAAGGCCGGCCGCAGGTTCATCGAGGCACAGCAGCACCGGCTCGGTGCACATCGCGCGCGCGATTTCCAGCCGGCGCTGATCGCCGTAGGGCAGGTTGCCGGCGGCATCGTCGGCGCGGCTGCGCAGCCCGATCTGATCGAGCCAGTAGGTCGCCCGTTCGATCGCCTGCTTCTCGGCCGCGCGCCACGACGGCGCACCGAACAGGCCGAGGAAGGTGAGGCCGGAGGCGCGCATCAGCGCGTTGTGCTGCGCCACCATCAGGTTCTCTAGCGCGGTCATGCCGGGGAACAGCCGGATGTTCTGGAAGGTGCGCGCCACCTTGGCGATCTTGGTGATGCGGAAGTCGTTGAGCCGGTCGAGCCGGTGGGTCTCGCCGCCATCATGCGTCAGGCTGATCTCGCCGGCGCTCGGTCTGTAGAAGCCGGTGATGCAGTTGAACACCGTGGTCTTGCCGGCGCCGTTGGGGCCGATCAGCGCGGTGATCTTGCCGCGGTGCGCGGCAAACGACAGGTCGTTGACAGCGAGAATGCCGCCGAACCGCATGCTGAGGCCGCTGACGCGCAGGATGTTCTGGTCCGCGCTCATCCGTGGCCTTCCTTGACGAGGTCGGACGAGATCGCCTGCTTGTGGTCGAGATACACGGTCGGGGCGCGATGGCCGATCAGGCCGCGCGGCCGCCAGATCATCAGCAGCACCATCGCCATGCCGAACACCAGCATGCGGAACTGATCGAGACCGCGGAACAGTTCGAAGCCGCCGATCAGCGTCACTGCGGCAAGTGCGACACCGAGCTGCGAGCCCATGCCGCCGAGCACGACGATCGCCAGCACCAGCGCCGATTCCTGGAAGGTGAACGACTCCGGCGAGATGAAGCCCTGCCTTGTGGCGAAGAACGCGCCGGCAAAGCCGCCGAACATCGCGCCGGTGGCGAAGGCGGTGAGCTTGGTCGTGGTGGTGTTGATGCCGAGCGCGCGGCAGGCGACTTCGTCTTCGCGCAGCGCTTCCCAGGCGCGGCCGATCGGCAACCGGCGCAGCCGAATGGTCGCCCAGTTGGTGATCAGCGCCAGGATCAGGATCAGATAGAACAGGAACACGAGGCGATGCGTCGGCGAGAACGGAATGCCGAGCTGCGCCGCCAATCCGTTCGGTCCCGGCGCCAGCGGAATGCCGAACAGTGTCGGGCGCGGAATGCCGCTGATGCCGTTGGGGCCGCCGGTCAGCGTCTGCCAATTGATGATGACGAGACGGATGATCTCGCCGAACGCCAGCGTGACGATGGCGAGATAATCGCCGCGCAGTCGCAGCACCGGGAAGCCGAGGATCATGCCCCAGAAGGCGGCGAGGATGCCGGCGAGCGGCAGGCAGATCCAGAACGACAGGCCGAAATTGGTGGCGAGCAGCGCGTAGGAATAGGCGCCGACCGCGTAGAACGCCACGTAGCCGAGATCGAGCAGGCCGGCGAGGCCGACCACGATGTTCAGCCCCCAGCCAAGCATCACATAGGTCAGCACCAGGATGCCGAGATCGAGAATGTAGCGCTGATTGTAGAAGATCACCGGCACCAGGAAGGTGAAGATCAGCAGCGCCGGGGCGACGACGCGGCCGGCGAGGCCGAGCGTCTTGCGCGCGCCGGCCGGCATCATCTTCGAGGTGTCGACCGGGCCCCACCACATCCGCAGCAGTTCGACCACGATCGAGCCGACGAATACGCCGCCGACCATGCCGGCGAGATCGCCGAACCGCGTCCAGTAGATCAGGCCGCCCTCAGGGCCGGCCTCGGTACGGACCCCGATCATCAGCGAAAACAAAACCAGCGCCACGAGGGCGCTGATCAGGGCTTTCTTGAAGATGAAACCGACGCCGACCGTGGCGGCGGCGACAGGGGCAGCAGCGGCGTGCGCGAGTTTTGCCACGTCGGCGCCCGCTCAGACTTTTTCGACTTCCGGCCGGCCCAGCAGGCCGGTCGGCATGAAGATCAGCACGATGATCAGGATCGAGAACGCCGCGACATCCTTGTACTCGACCGAGAAATAGGCCGACCAGAAGGTCTCGATCAGGCCGATCAGCAGGCCGCCGAGCATCGCGCCGGGCAGCGAGCCGATGCCGCCGAGCACGGCCGCGGTGAACGCCTTGATGCCGGCGATGAAGCCCATGAAGAAGTCGATCAGCCCGTAATACAGCAGGTACATCATGCCCGCGACCGAGGCGAGCGCGGCGCCGATCACGAAGGTCATCGAGATGGTGCGGTCGACGTCGACGCCGAGCAGCGCCGCCATGGTCTGATCCTGCTCGCAGGCGCGCATGTCGCGGCCGAGCCGGGTCTTCGCCACCAGCCAGGTGAAGATGCCGAGCAGCACCACGGTGGTGACGACCACCAGGATCTGGACGTTGGAGAGCTGGACGTTGAAGCCGTCGGCGCTCTCGTGCAGCGTGTAGCCGCCGGTGATGATCGGCGGCACCGGCTTGACGCGGGCGCCCTGCGACACCTGGGCGTAGTTCATCAGCACGAACGACATGCCGATCGCCGACAGCATCGGGGCGAGGCGGAACGAGTGCCGCAGCGGCCGGTAGGCGATGCGCTCGACCGTCCAGCCGTACAGCGCGGTGATCGCCATCGACACCAGCAGCACGACCAAGAGGATCAGCGGCACGAAGGTGAGGCCGAACGACACCAGGATCAGGAAGCTGATCAGCGCGATGAAGCCGCCGATCATGAAGATGTCGCCATGGGCGAAATTGATCATGCCGACGATGCCGTACACCATCGTGTAGCCGATCGCGATCAGGCCGTAGATCGAGCCGAGTACGAGACCGTTGATGAGCTGCTGGGCGAAATAGTCCATGCGCTGCCGTCGTCAGAGGACTCGAAAGAGTGGGACTCGTAGGGTCGTGAATTGCAATCCGAACGGCCCCGCGGCGGAGATCGCGCTCGCATTGCACACACGATGCGGCGAGGGCCCCGGCAGCCGGAACGTCGCTTCGCTTTGGAATTTTCTAACAGTGGGTCGCGATCGCGGCAACAGCGCCCGATTACAACCTTCTTCCCTGTGGACGGCGACTGCGGCCTGCAGGGTTCCACCGGGCGCGATGTTGCCGCGCAAAAGCCGCGCAAAGATCACGCCGATCCGCGCAACCGCGGGCGCATGATGCTTGTTGTCGGTGTGGGCGCGACACTCTGAAGGAGACCATCGATGTCGAATCAGAATCAGCAGAAGCCGACTCCGAGCCAGACGTCCCCCGGCCAGCAGCAGCAGGGCGGCGGTGCCCGCCCGGGTCAGCAGCAGCAGGATCCGAACCGGCAGGGGCAGGACCGGCAGCAGGGCGGCCAACAGCATGGTGGCCAACACGGCGGGTCCGGCCAGGGCCGCTGACGTAACGATCGCCCGACCGCAGCTTTCTCCAGACGGCTGCGCGCCGAAGCGACAGCAGGGAGCCCCGCCCCACGGCGGGGCTTTCCGCGTCTGGATAGGTTTCGTCTCAACCGCCATCACGTGCAATCCGACGCAAGTTTCGTGCCGAAAAGCCGAGCTCGGGCTCCCCAAAGTGCCATCCACAGTCGTCAATCGCCGTTAAGGTTAACAAAGCCTTTCCATTGCTGCTGATGGTTAACCTGGGGTTAGCTTTGGCCGCGCGCCGTCAGATTCGGCGTGCTGGCTGGTGGGGCACGGCGATGAAGACGGATTGGCGGATCAGTTCGGTGAACGGAGTTCTGCTGGCGGCCTACATCACGCCGACCTGGCTGATCGTGGGGTATCGGCTGTTCGTCACCCCGATCCACGCGCTGTACGACCGGCCCAATATCTCGGTGGCGATCTTCGTCAGCGATCATCTGCATCTCAGCGCGATGGCGACCATCCGGATGGCATGGCTGCTGGCGCTCGCCAAGCTGACGGTCGCCGGCTTCCTCCTGGTGTTCTCGGCGTTGCTGACGCGGCGCTCGGTCCGTCTCTCCGGCGGCTGCAATGAGGCGCTGGCGTTCGCGCTGACGCTGGGCAGCGTGATCTCGTTCGCCAGCATGGTGATGGCTTCGCAGGTTGCCGAGCCCGAAGCGATGCGGCTGCACGCCACCGAATTGCTGCTGTTTCTCGGCACCGCGATTCTGATGCTGGTCGAGCCAACGGCGCAATCAGCGGCTGTACCAAGCACCGACACGGCGACGTTCGAACCGAACTATCCGGCCGCAGCGCAACGCTCCTGATCGCTTTTGTCCGGCTGTCGTGCTTGCTTGACGCTGGCGCCAGGGCCGGGCGCTACCTATCTCACCGCCTCACGACTGCTAGCGCCGCCGATCGCTCGGGGTGGTGTCGCGATACTTTTTCTTTGCCGCCCGGCGTGCTTAAGTAGTCGCAATGCCGCCGTCCGAGGCGGCCGCCGATCCGGGAGGAAATATCCATGGCCATGACGATGAACGGCGAAGTCCAGTTGGACGCGCCGAAAGATTTGGTGTGGAGCAAGCTCAACGATCCGGAAGTGCTGAAGGTCTGCATTCCGGGGTGCGAGGAGCTTGAAAAGACCGAAGACGACAGCGGTTTTCGCGCTGTGGCGAAGTTGAAAGTCGGCCCGGTATCGGCCCGCTTCAAGGGCAAGGTCACGCTGTCCGATCTCGATCCCCCGAACGGCTACAAGATCACCGGCGAAGGCGAGGGCGGCGTTGCCGGCTTTGCCAAAGGCGGTGCCACGGTCGGCCTGTCCGACAAGGATGGCGGCACGCTGCTGTCCTACGATGTCGAAGCGCATATCGGCGGCAAGCTGGCGCAGCTCGGCCAGCGACTCATCAACGGCTCGGCCAAAAAGCTCGCCGACGAGTTCTTCGCCAACTTCTCCAAGGCTGTGCAGAACGGCAACGGCGCGGCCTGACGGCGCTGCGGCGCCCGATCACGCGGATGTCATTACACGGCCGCGGCTCCGGCGCGGCCCGAGCCGTTCGCGGTTGCCGATCCTGGGGTTGCCCCGTAAGATCGGTTCAAGAAACACAACTAAAAGACGAATGATCGCCGTGCAACGCGGCGGTGCGCATTGAAGAGAGGGCCGATGGCCAAGATTTCCCTGATCGTCAATGGCAACCCTGTGACCGCGAACGTCGATCCGCGCACGCTGCTGGTGCAGTTTCTGCGCGAGAACCTGCGGCTCACCGGCACGCATGTCGGCTGCGATACTTCGCAGTGCGGCGCCTGCGTCGTGCATCTCGACGGCAAGGCGGTGAAGTCCTGCACCACGCTGGCGGTGATGGCCGACGGTCACGAAGTGACGACGATCGAAGGGCTCGCCGCCGACGGTGCGCCGCTGCATCCGATGCAGGAAGCCTTCCGCGAGAACCACGGCCTGCAATGCGGCTTCTGCACGCCGGGCATGATCATGACTGCCGTCGATATGGTGCACCGCAAGGGTCACGACCTGTCCGACGAGACGATTCGCGAAGAGCTCGAAGGCAATCTCTGCCGCTGCACCGGCTATCAGAACATCGTGGTGTCGATCGCGGCCGGCGCCAAGGCGATGGCGAACTCCGACCGCAGCTGACCGGCACTGCGCCGGCCCGCTTCAACGAGGCCGCGCGGCACGCCCAACGAGACGTTAGGAAGCTCAGGGAAGCGCAATGTACGAATTCAAATATCACCGCCCCGGGACCGTTCGCCAGGCCGCCAATCTGCTGCTGAAGAACGAGGATGCCAAGCTGATCGCGGGCGGCCACACGCTGCTGCCGGTGATGAAGCAGCGCCTGGCGGCACCGCCGCATCTGGTCGATCTGTCGCATATCGAGGGCCTCAGCGGCATCGAGATGAAGGGCCGTTCGCTGGTGATCGGCGCCACCGCGACCCACGCCGAAGTCGCCAACTCGGCGATCGTCGGCGAGGCGATCCCGGCGCTGGCCGAGCTGGCGTCGCTGATCGGCGATCCGGCGGTGCGCCACAAGGGCACGATCGGCGGCTCGCTCGCCAACAACGATCCGACCGCGGACTATCCAGCGGCGGTGCTGGCGCTCGGCGCCACCGTGGTCACCAACAAGCGCAAGCTGAAGGCCGAAGAGTTCTTTCAGGGCATGTACTCGACCGCGCTCGAGCCGGACGAGATCATCACCAAGGTGCAGTTTCCGCTGCCCAAGAAGGCCGCCTACATCAAGTTTCGCAACCAGGCGTCGCGCTACGCGCTGGTCGGCGTGTTTGTCGCCCGTCGTCCGTCGGACGTCCGCGTTGCGGTTACCGGCGCCGGTGCCGATGGCGTGTTCCGCGTTACTCCGTTCGAAGAGGCGCTGAAGGCGCGGTTCAATTCCAAGGCGATCGACGGCCTGCACGTTTCGGCCGATGGGTTGAACAGCGATCTGCACGGCAGTGCCGAATATCGGGCGCATCTGATCGGCGTGCTGACCAAGCGCGCGGTCGACGCAGCCAACGGCAAGGCGTGAGCCTGGACACGGATCGGCCATGACCGCAGCCGCGCCTCCTGCCTCCGTCGACGCCACGCTCGAACTGCTGACGAGCCGCGGCTATCTCGCCGAGCGGTCGCTGGCGACGGTGGTGTTTCTGGCGCTGCGGATGGGCCGGCCGCTGTTTCTCGAAGGCGAGGCCGGCGTCGGCAAGACCGAGATTGCCAAGGTGTTGTCGGCCGCGCTCGGCCGCCGGCTGATCCGGCTGCAGTGCTACGAGGGTCTCGACGTCGCTTCCGCGGTGTATGAGTGGAATTCGTCGGCGCAGATGATCGCGATCCGGCTGGCCGAAGCCGCCGGCGACACCGACCGCGATCAGCTCTCCAGCGACATCTTCTCCGAGCGCTTCCTGATCAAGCGGCCGCTGCTGCAGGCGCTGGAGCCGGACACGGCGGGCGCGCCGGTGCTGCTGATCGACGAACTCGACCGCGCCGACGAGGCGTTCGAGGCGTATTTGCTCGAAGTGCTCAGCGACTTCCAGGTCACCATTCCGGAGTTCGGCACCATCAAGGCGCCGGCGCCGCCGATCGTGATCGTCACCTCGAACCGCACCCGCGAGATCCATGACGCGTTGAAGCGGCGCTGCCTGTATCACTGGGTCGACTATCCGAACGCCGAGCGCGAACTGGCGATCGTGAAATCGCGCGTGCCGGGGATTTCGGCCAAGCTGTCGCAGCAGGTGGTGAACTTCGTCCAGGCGCTGCGCGAGCAGGATTTCTACAAATCGCCGGGCGTCGCCGAAACCCTCGACTGGGCGACCGCGCTGACCGAACTCGACGCCCGCGCGCTCACCGCCGAAGTCGTCGGCGATACCCTCGGCGCGCTCCTCAAGTACCAGGACGACATCGCCCGAATGCAGGGCGACACCGTGCAGAAACTGGTCAAGGACGCGACCGAAGGGAAGTAATAGGCCTCTTTATCGGGCTCTTTGATTTGTTGTGTGG
>NZ_QUML01000005.1:0-196123 GCF_010907025.1 Rhodopseudomonas sp. BR0G17
CCACGCTTCCAGCGCATCCGCCTCCGGCGGCAGCGACACCGACAGCCCCTGGGCGAAATCGTTCCAGACGTCCTCGGCCTTCGGCGTCACCACGCACGCCACCGGCACGCCGGCCGCGATCGCCGCCTGGAACGCCGACATCAACCCGCCGCGCACCGCCTCCTGGCCGCCGAACCGGCTCAGCACCACCAGCGCCGGCTTGCGCGCCACCGCGCGTTCGACCGCCCCCGCCGCCAAAGCCAGCGATGACGAATTGAGATTGCAGGCCTGCGATCCGGAGCCGAGATCCTGATGCATCGCGTAGCGGTCGCCGGTCGCGATATCGATCAGCTCGCTGCGGCACTCGCAGCCTTCGTGACCGCCGCCATGGCCTTCACCGTGACCATGCCCATGCCCGTGTCCCTGATGGCCGCGGCCGGTATCTTCCGGGGGCACGATCACGCCGACGACATCGATGCCCTCGGCCTTGCGGCGCAGCGCAAACGCGGTGAGCACGTCGGCGGCCGGGGTCCCCGGACCGCCGCGCAGCGCCGCGATCGGCATCAGTTGGTTGCTTTCGAACGACATTGTCGATTCTCCTCCATGAGATACGGACGTACGCCGTCGCTGACCCGACACGACAGGTAGTCGCGTAGTCGTCAGCGCCGCCGTTGCAGCGATCAGCAAAGAGAATGCGAAGTTCGTGCCGGCTCGCGGCACATCATCGCCGCCAACTACGCGTGGCCGTCGCGTCCCGGCGCGAGCGCCACGCCCTTGATCTGCGCGTACACGTCGACCCCTTCGGCGAGCCGGAGCAGATCCCACGACCGCCGGCTGAGCCGCGCCAACAGCCGGCCGCCGTCGCCTTCGCGGCCGAGAGCCAGCACCACCAGCATCTCGTTGGCACCGACCGGCGAGGTGGTGACGATCCGCGCCGCCACCGCATTGAGGATCGAGCTCGCCTGCGGCAGCTCGCGCGCCAAGCTGACGTCGCTGGCGGCGATCCGAACCCGGCGGAGCTCGCCGCTCGCCGCCGGCGCCGACGGCACCAGCAGCCGCCCGCCGTCGATCTGCAGCGTCACCAGACCATAGTTGGAGTCGTAGCTTTCGACCTCGGCGTCGAAATTCACCGCGGCGTCCCGCGCAATCGCCAGCGGCAGCTTCGGATCGCTCTGCAGCTCGGCGAGCGGCCCGACCGCCAGCACCTTGCCGGCCTGCATCAGCACCAGATGATCGGCGAGCCGTTCGATCTCGGTGATGTCGTGACTGACGTAGATCACCGGCAGCGACAGCCGCGCATGCAGCCGCTCGAGGAACGGCAGGATCTCGTCCTTGGTGAGCCGATCGAGCGCCGACAGCGGCTCGTCCATCAGCAAGAGTTTCGGCTGCGACAGCAGCGCCCGTCCGATCGCGACGCGCTGACGCTCGCCGCCGGACAGATTGCGCGGCGAGCGTTCCAGCAGCTTCGCCAGCCCGAGCAGTTCGATCACTTCGTCGAACTCGACCGCATCGGCATGGGTCTTAACCGACTCGTGCGGCGCGCCGTACAGCAGGTTGGCTCTTACCGAGAGATGCTGAAACAGGCTGGCTTCCTGAAACACATAGCCGATCGGGCGATGATGCGGTTTCAGGAAGGTCGTGTCGTCCTGCCACACCTCGCCGCTGACTTCGCAGCTACTTCCGGGCAGATGCTGCAGGCCGGCGAGGCAGCGCAGCACGCTGGACTTGCCGCAGCCGGAGGGCCCGAACAGGCCGGTGATTCCGGTGGCCGGCACCGTGAAAGCGGCATCCAGATTGAAGCCGCCGAGCCGGCCGCGAAACGCCGCCCGAATGGTGGGGGGTGACAGCGCCCTCATGCCCGGATCCGCGCAGTTCGTTTTTCCAGCATCATCATGGTGAGGATCACCACGAAGGCGAATGCCGCCATGCCGCCGGCCAGGATGTTGGCCTCACGCCACTGCGAGGTCTCGACGTAGTCGTAGATCGCCACCGACAGCACTTTGGTGCTGCCCGGAATGTTGCCGCCGATCATCAGCACGATGCCGAACTCGCCGACGGTGTGGGCGAAGCCGAGCACCGCGCCGGCCAGAAAGCCCGGCCGCGCCAGCGGCACCGCCACCGTCCAGAATGCCTTCAGCGGCGACGCGCGCAGCGTCGCGGCGACTTCCAGCGGACGATCGCCGATCGCATCGAACGCATTGCGGATCGGCTGCACGACGAACGGCATCGAATAGATCACCGAGCCGAACACCAGGCCGCCGAAGGTGAACGCCACGGTGCGACCACCCCACAGCGCCGCCAGCGCGCCGCCCGGCCCGTCCGGCCCCATCAGCACCAACAGATAAAACCCGAGCACGGTCGGCGGCAGCACCAGCGGCAGCGCCACCACTGCCGCGATGCCTTCCTTCCACCACGCCCTGGAGCGCGCCAGCCACCACGCGATCGGCGTGCCGACGATCAGCAGGATCACCGTAGTAATCGCCGCCAGCTCGATGGTGAGCCACACCGGCTGCCAGATGTCGGGGGGGAGGCTATGCATACGTCCTCAGGACTGAGGTGGTGAAGGAAACGAGGCCTTCCTCCGTCATTGCGAGCGAAGCGAAGCAATCCATGCGGCGAGCACCGGACTGGATTGCTTCGTCGCTACGGTCCTCGCAATGACGGAGAGGCTTCAGCATTGCGAACGTCAGCTCGCCTTCGGCGTGGTGACTTCGTAGCCGAACTTCTCGATGATGGCGCGCGACTCCGGGCCCTTCAGAAAGTCGAGGAACGCCTTGGCGGCGGCGTTGGCTTCGCCCTTCTTCAGCAGTACCGCGTCCTGGGTGATCGGCTTGTACAGGTTCTGCGGCACCATCCAGCGCGAGCCGTCCTTGTCGCCGATCACCTGCGACAGCGCCACGAAGCCGATTTCGGCGTTGCCGGTCTGCACGAACTGATAGGCCTGGGTGATGTTGGCACCTTCAACCAGCTTCGGCTTGAGGTCGTCGTACAGTTTCAGCGCCTGCATGGTCTCGACCGCGGCGGCGCCGTAGGGCGCGGCGGCCGGATTGCAGATCGACACCTTGGCGATCGACGCCTGCTTCAGGGTCTCTTCGCCCTTCACCACGCCCGGCGACTTGCTCCACAGCACCAGCTTGCCGACCGCGTAGGTGAACACGCTGTCCTTCACGCCGAGGCCTTCTTCGGCGAGCTTCTTCGGCCGCGCCGAGTCGGCCGACAGGAATACTTCGAACGGCGCGTCCTGAGTGATCTGGGTGTAGAACTGACCGCTGGCGCCGAACGACAGCACCACCTCGTGCCCGGTCTTGGCCTTGAACGCCGCAGCGATCTCCTTCACCGGCTCGGTGAAATTCGCCGCGACCGCGACCTTGGCGGAATCGGCGAGCGCCGGCACAGAGGCAAGGCCGGTGGCAAAAGCTGCGCCGAACAGGGCGAGCTTGAGAGTGTCAATGGCTTTCAAGGGAAGTCTCCTACTGGTTGAAGTCCGCATTGATGGTGATGGCGACAAGGCGAACGGCACGACGCGGCCCAAGCCTCGTTTGGTGATCAAGCCTCGTTTGGTGATGATGTCGCTCCGCTCGGAATGATGAGATCGGGACGAACATCGTCGCTGCATCGCGTCAGTCGATCGCGACGATGACGTGAGCGGCGTCGAACACCGCGCAGGCCGGATCACCGGGGGCCAGCTTGAGGTCGTCGGCGCTGCGCGCCGTGACGGAGGCGGCCAGCGTCTTGTCGCCGCCGATGTCGAGCACGATCTCGGCGTTGACGGCCGAGACGTCCGCGCGGCGCACGATGCCGCGCACACAATTGCGCGCCGAGACCAGCGGCGGCTGATGGCCCGGCGCGATCATCACGAACGGCGCCTTGATCAGCACGATCGCCTCGCGGCCGACCACGAGGCCGAGGCTGCGCACGCTCTCGGCGGTCAGCAGCGCGTAGATCGTGGTCTCGGGCGACACCGTCACGGCGACTTCGGCGCTGAGCGTATCGGCCTTGATGTCCGTGATGACGCCGCGAAGGGCGTTGCGGGCACTTGTCTTCATGAAGAATCCGGAGACGAGATTGATCGGGGTGATGCCGCTGCCGGCGAGTTCGGGCTCGAGGTTGCGGAACACCCGTGCCATCTCGGCCTCGAGCCGGCCGAAAGCCTCGATCACCTTGACGCCGGTCGGGGTCAGTTGCGCGCCGCCGCCGGCCTTGCCGCCGGTGCGGGTCTCCAACAGCGGCCGACCAAACAGGTTGGTCATCGCGTCGAGCGCGTCCCAGGCGGCCTTGTAGCTGAGGCCCGCCGCCTTGGCGCCGGCGGTAATGCTGCCCTCGCGCGCCACCGCCTGGAGCAACCGGATGCGGTCGCGGCCGACCCCGGAAATCTCCTTCGTTTTCAGTGTGACGGTTGCCTCTATGGACATCCAGGCAGCCTCGTCATTTGGTCGGACTGGTCGTCATGTGCAGGAACTATATAACGGTAAACCCGATCCGGCCAACCTCAACGAAGGAGACGAGAGCCATGAAAATCAGCGCCCGCAATCAGCTCAAGGGCACCATTGTCGACGTCATCAAAGGTGCGACTACTTCGCATGTACGCATCGACATCGGCGGCGGAGCGATCGTAACTGCTTCGATTACCAACGAATCCGCCGAAGAACTGAAGCTCGCCAAGGGCCAGCCGGCGATGGCCGTGATCAAGGCTTCGGACGTGCTGGTCGCCGTCGACTAAGCCCGTCGCGATCGCTTCAAGCGACAACAGGTCGCGCCCACCCATTACTTCAGTGCCTCGCAGATGCTGACGTGAGGGTGGGCGGGACGGCGGAAGCTGCGGCCATGCAGCTTGCCCCACCATTGATCGAGCGCGCGCCGCTCGCATTTCAGCCGGACGCTCATGCCGTCGGCGAATTTGATCCAGGCGTCGAAGCGATGGCTCGGCACCGCGATCACCAGCGGGACGTCGGCGCTGAGCGCCTCGACGATCAGATGCAGCAAGCCTTTGCCTTCGGTCTCCTGCTGGCCGAACCGATTGATGATCAAAAGGTCCGCGCCCTGCGCCAGGGCGCACGCGACCCGCGCGCCGGCATCGAGCAGGCGGCTCGGATCGAGCCGGCAGCCTTCGGCCATCGGGCCGAGATCCTGATACAGCGAAATCTGCTCGCCGGAATGCACCAGCCTGGCGGACAGCCCGCGGGTCTCGTCACCGCGCGGCCCGACCTGCACCAGGCCGACGGCGCGGTATCCCTGTGAATTGAGGTCGGCGGCGAATTCGCCTAGCAGCCGATCCGGGTCCTCGCCGCGTTCATAGACCAGAGCAGCCAGATCGCATTGGGAGTCGAAGGTCATCGGCCCATCGCCGCGGTCTGGCGGCGCTCCGCTGTCGAGAGAGCACGAGCGGCGGGCAGATACCCCTGCGCTCGCCATCGTCATATATGACAGTATATAACGACCCCGCGCCAGCAGAAATTCTGCTTTTGGACCAATGGAAAAGATGCGACCGAGGGGCGGATGCAAACGCAACTGGCACCGCCTGTTGTTTGGGCGATGCGTAATTTTATTGCTCTCTGATCCATATTTTTTGCGCTTTGATGCGCGTCAAATCAGGGGTTTCCCCTGCGTGCTACTGCACCGCACACAACGCAACATCTCTGCCAGCGAGGCCCTGATACCTCGCGAGCAGTCAATCTAAAGGCCACGAGGAGGTTCTGCCCGGCCGCTGCCTCAGCAGCCGCCCGGCATCGATACACCTTTCCCAAAAAATGGCCGACGCAACACGGCGGGTTCGCTCCGCCGATCCAACGCAGACACGCAAAAACGGACGGACCCCATGAACGCAAAATATCCTGGCATTCCCTCAGTGATCCACGGCAACGGCGCGGTCGCGCAGGTGATGGGGCATGTCTGCGGCGGCGTCATCGGCTACCCGATCACGCCTTCGACCGAGATCTCGGAAATCTATGAGGCGTTCCGCTCGTCCGGCGGCTGCAACGTCTGGGGCAAGCATCCGTTCTTCTTCGAACCGGAAGGCGAACACTCGGCGCAGTCCGGCGCGCTCGGCGCGGCGCTGACCGGCGGCAAGTTCATCTCCAACGCTTCGTCGTCTCAGGGCATCCTGTACGGCCTGGAGTCGCACTACGTCACCGTCGGCAAGAAGGTCGGCGGTTTCGTGCTGCAGGTCGCCGCGCGCGTGGTGTCGAAGCACTCGCTGAACGTGATGGCCGGCCATGACGACGTCTATGCGCTGCTGTCGTCGGGCTACACCATCCTGTTCGGCTCCAATCCGCAGGAAGCCGCCGACCTCGCCGCGATCTCTTATAAGGTCGCCGCGATGTCGCTGATCCCGGTCGCCAACGCGATGGACGGCTTTGCGACCTCGCACATGCTGTCCGAAGCCCTGATGCCGGAGCCGGACCTGCTGCGCGAATTCCTCGGCGACCCGGCCGGCCGCATCAAGTGCCCGACCGTGGCGCAGGAGATGCTGTTCGGCGCCAAGGGCCGCGTGTTCCAGCTCAAGCAGTATCTGCTGCGGCACGAATCCGACTTCATGCCGTCCGACCTCGCCTCGCTCAGGAAATTCCTCGACGACAACGCCGACACGATCGAGACCGATAACGCCGGCACCATCGTGGTCGAGACCCTCGCTTACGTGCCGGAAGAACTGCGCGGCCAGTGGAAGCGGCAGTGGATCAACGCGCCCGAGAAGGGCACCCGCCAGCTGGTGCCGGCGCTGGTCGACATCGACAATCCGGGCCTGACCGGCGGCGTGCAGAACCAGCCCGACTTCCAGGCCGGCGCGGTCGACCACCGCACGCACTTCGCCAATTCGGTGCCGCGCTTCGTCACCGAAGCGATGGCCGAATACGCCGCGCTGACCGGCCGCGAATACAAGCCGGTGATGACCTATATGTGCGACGACGCCGAGCACGTCGTGGTCGGCCTCGGCTCGGTCACCGACGACGCCGAAGCGGTCGCGGCTTATCTGCGCTCGCAGGGCAAGAAGGTCGGCGTGGTGTCGGTCAAGATGCTGCAGCCGTTCCCGGAAGCCGAACTGGTCGAAGCGCTGAAGGGCAAGACCGCCGTCACCGTGCTGGAGCGCTCGGAAGTCACCGCGCTGACCCAGCTCGTCACCCAGGCGCTGTGCAAGGCCCGCGAGAACGGCGACGCCGGCGTGCGTCACGCCGGCATCCCGGCGCTGACCAAGCTGCCGAAGATCACCACCGCGATCTTCGGCCTCGGCGGCCACGATCTGCAGCCGCGCGACCTGATCGCCTGCTACGCCAATATGGAGAAGCAGGACTCGGCGCCGTTCGTGTATCTCGGCACCAAGTTCTTCACCGAGAACCCGTCGCCGCGGATGGAAGCGCTGCAGAACCGGCTGAAGGCGGCGTATCCGGAAACCCAGTTCATGGCGCTGCCGACGGGGCAGAACCCGAACCTGCTGCCGCCCTCCGCGTTCCGCATCCGCTTCCACTCGATCGGCGGCTACGGCACCATCGCGTCCGGCAAGCTGCTCACCGACATCCTGGCCGGCGCGCTCGACATGCATTCGAAGTCGGCGCCGAAATACGGCTCGGAAAAGAGCGGCGCGCCGACCAACTACTACATCACGCTGTCGCCGGAGCCGGTGAAGATCACCAACGCCGAGCTGGAAGACGTCGAGATCGTGATCTCGCCGGACCACAAGGTGTTCGTGCACACCAACCCGCTGCGCGGCCTGGTGGCGGGCGGCACCTTCATCCTGCAGACCAACCTGTCGCCGCTCGAAGTGTGGCGTGATCTGCCGGCCAAGGCGCGCCAGACCATCCGCGACAAGAAGATCAAGTTCTACGTGATCGACGCGTTCGCGGTGGCCAAGCGCCACGCACCGACCGCCGAACTCGAAACCCGCATGATGGGCATCGCCTTCATCGGCGCGGTGTGCGGCAACGTCGACCGCGTGGTCGCCGACGCCTCGCAGGACGCGATGCTCAACAAGATCCGTCAGCAGATCTCGAAGAAGTTCGGCGCCAAGGGCGGCGACATCGTCGAGGGCAACATGGCGGTGATCCGCGAGGGTCTCGAGGCCACCCACAAGGTCGATTACGACACCGCCGAATTCGGGGAGGACGCCATCAAGGCCGCCCCGAAGGCCAAGCGCGACGCCTCGATCTCGGCCTCGATGTGCCGCGTCGCGGCGCCGGCTTCGGCCGCGGGCTTCCTCGATCCGGAGTACTATGACGACGTGCTCGCCGCGCCGTTCCGCGACGGTACCATCGCCGAAGCGCCGGTGCTGCCGGGCATCGGCATGTTCATGCCGGCCGGCTCCGCCGCCGCCAAGGACAAGGGCCTGTTCCGCCGCAACGTGCCGGAGTTCAAGGCCGACCTCTGCACCGGTTGTATGGAATGCGCGCTGGTCTGCCCCGACGCTGCGATCCCGAACGCGGTGCATGACATCCACGAACTGTTGCTGACCGCGATCAAGCAGCTCGACATCGCTCCCGCCCAGCAAGACAGCTTGCGCGAGAAGGTGCCGGCGCTGACCGAGGCGATCCGCGACGTGTATCGCTCCGGCAAGGACGACAAGCCATTCCACGACATCGTGGCGCAGGCAGCCGAAGCGCTGAAGCTCGACAACGCCACGCTGAACCGCAACTTCGGCAAGCTGTCGGCGGCGCTGTCGGTGTATCCGGTGGCCCGCACCCGGCCGTTCTTCGACGCAATGGAGAAGAGCCAGCCGGGCACCGGCGGCCTGTATTCGGTGAGCGTCGACCCGTGGAAGTGCTCGGGCTGTCTCGAATGTATCGACGTCTGCGGCCCCGGCGCGCTGGTCGATCGTGAGCAGGACGAGCCGATGCTGGAGCAGCTCCAGGCCCGGTTCGAATTCCTCAGCCGCACCCCGAACACCCCGGCGCGGTTCACCGAGAGCGCTACCAAGCCGGAAGGCGAGACCAAGCGCCTGATGCTGGATCGCGCCAATTACTACGCGACCACCGGCGGCCATGGCGCCTGCCGCGGCTGCGGCGAAGTCACCGCGATCCGTCTGGTCACCTCGACCAACCACGCGATCCACGACAAGCGCCGCAAGGACCACATCCGCGAGCTGGAGACCCTGATCGACCAGCTCAACGCCAAGCGGGCGCTGGTCGCCGGCGACGACGCGCGCGCCGCCCGGATCGACCAGACCCTGAAGACGCTGGAGAAGCGGCTGTATCTCTATGAGAGCGGCCCGACCGGCAACGGCCCGTCCGGCATGGTGATCGCCAACGCCACCGGCTGCTCGAGCGTGTATGCGTCGACCTTCCCGTTCAACCCCTACACCGATCCGTGGGTGAACAGCCTGTTCCAGGACACCCCTGCCGTCGCCAAGGGCATCTTCGAAGGTCTCACCGCCAAGGCGTCGGAAGACTTCCGGGCGCTGCGCATCGCCAAGCTCGAACTGGCCGACGCCTATGATGCGGCCAAGCACGACGGTTACTTCCGCTACTTCGGCTGGAGCGAATTCACGCCGGAAGAGCGCTCGATGCTGCCGACCGTGCTGAGCATGGGCGGCGACGGCGCCACCTACGACATCGGCTTCGGTGCGCTGTCGCGTCTGCTCGCCACCAAGACCCCGATCAAGGTCGTGGTGCTGAACACCGGCGCCTATTCCAACACCGGCGGCCAGACCTCGACGGCGAGCCTCACCGGCCAGGACAGCGACCTGTCGCGGTTCGGCATCGCCCAGCACGGCAAGCAGGAATCCCGCAAGGAGCTCGGCCTGATCGCCTCGTTCCATCCGAACGTGTTCGTGGTGCAGACCGCGACCGCGCTGCAGGGCCACTTCCTGAAGAACGTGATGGAGTTCCTGAACCACACCTCGTCGCCGGCGGTGCTCGACGTCTATACGCCGTGCCAGGCCGAGCACGGCATCGGCGACGCCGTCGCCAACCGTCAGGCGCGTCTTGCGGTCGAAAGCCGGATGAATCCGGTGTTCGTCCACGACCCGCGCAAGGGCAGCAAGCTCAACAACTGGTTCTCGCTCGACGGCAATCCCGAGGCCGACCAGGACTGGGCCACCAAGACGATCGAGTACGTCGATGAGAGCGGCAAGCCGCAGCTTCTCAAGGCCAAGCTGACGCCGGCCGACTTCGCCCATACCGAAGTCCGCTTCCGCAAGCAGTTCAAGCCGCTGAAGAAGGACGATGGCGCCCTGCCGATCGACGAATATGTCGCGCTCGATCCGGCCGCGCGCGCCGGCAAGACGCCGTTCATCTACGCCACCGATGCCGACAAGAAGCTGATCAAGCTTTCGGTCGGCGAGACCGTGGTGGCGCTGGTGGAAGAACGGCGGAAGTACTGGCGCACGCTGCAATATCTCGGCGGCTTCGACGTCCGTGCGCTCGACGAAGCGCACAGCGCCGAACTGGCCGCGCTGCAGCACCAGTACGACGAACAGGTCAAGGCCCGCGAAAGCTCGCTCGATCAGATCGCGCGCGGCATGAGCGAGCTGGCGGCCTCTTCGAACGCGCCGGCCGCCGGCGGGCTCGCCGGCCTGATGGCCGGGCTGGCGCCCGCACCGGCCGCCGCCGCGGCGCAGACCAACGGCGCCAAGCAGGCCAACGGCAACGGCGCCGAGCCGATCCACATCGACGATGCGGACCTCGGCAAGTGCACCAACTGCAAGAGCTGCTACCAGGACGTGCCGGAAGTGTTCGAACTCACCAAGATCGTCGTCGACGGCGCCCCGAAGGACGTCGCCCACGTCATCCCGGGCGTGTTCAGCAAGCTCAAGGTCACGCCTGAACTGTCGGCCAAACTGAGCCGCGCAGCGGCCAACTGCGATGCGGAGATCATTCGATGAGCGACGTCACCGGAACGGTCTCCAGCGACGTGCTGCGCTACCAACAGGCGCGCAGCACGCTGGAAAGCTCCAAGAGCGAGCTAGAGGAGCTGCAGAACAGCGAAGCTGTCGGCATCTTCCAGAAGCAGCTCGCGCTCTTGCAGAAGCGCCTGGTCAACGACCCGGCGTCGCTGCGCAACATGTTCATCGCGGACGGCACTCAGGCGATCATCTGGGAATTCCAGCAGCCGGAGCTCGGTGAAGCCTTCACCACCACGCTGTGGAACCTGCTCGCCCGCGGCGACGACATGTCGACGATCCTGCAGCGCTTCATCTGGGCGCTGCCGCTGAAGTTCAAACGCAAGTTCATCAAGGCGATCGACGTGCACCTGCGCGGTCGCTACCCGATGTTCGAGAACCTGTCGGAAGGCTGGCCGGGCGAAGCGTTCATCCCGCCCTACATCCGTCCGGCGGAAGAGCGCGCGATCGACTTCGAACTCGTGAACCAGGGCTATCTCGGCTACCAGTCGATCGGCTACTCGCTGCGCGAGTGCGAGCTGTTCGTCTGGTTAGAGGTGATGCGCGACAAGCAATGCGACGACAAGCCGTGCGAGCTCGGCGTGCTGATTCAGGGCCGGAAGGAAGCCAAGGGCGGCTGCCCGGTGAAGATCCACATCCCCGAGATGCTGGATCTGCTCGGCAACGGCAAGCATCGCGAAGCCTTGGAGCTGATCGAGAGCTGCAACCCGCTGCCGAACGTCACCGGCCGCGTCTGCCCGCAGGAACTGCAGTGCCAGGGCGTCTGCACCCATACCAAGCGGCCGATCGAAATCGGCCAGCTCGAATGGTACCTGCCCGAGCATCAGAAGCTCACCAACCCGAACGCCAATGAGCGGTTCGCCGGCCGGATCTCGCCGTGGGCCGCGGCGGTGAAGCCGCCGATCGCGGTGGTGGGCTCCGGTCCGTCCGGTCTGATCAACGCGTACTTGCTGGCGGTCGAGGGTTTCCCGGTCACGATCTTCGAGGCGTTCCATGACCTCGGCGGCGTGCTGCGCTACGGCATTCCGGAATTCCGCCTGCCCAATACGCTGATCGACGACGTCGTCGAAAAGATCATCCTGCTCGGCGGCCGTTTCGTGAAGAATTTCGTGGTCGGCAAGACCGCGACGCTCGAAGACCTCAAGGCCGAAGGCTTCTGGAAGATCTTCGTCGGCACCGGCGCAGGCCTGCCGACCTTCATGAACGTGCCCGGCGAGCACCTGCTCGGCGTGATGTCGGCCAACGAGTTCCTGACCCGCGTCAACCTGATGCGCGGCCTGGACGATCGCTACGAGACGCCGCTGCCCGAAGTGAAGGGCAAGAACGTGTTCGTGATCGGCGGCGGCAACACCGCGATGGACGCGGCGCGCACCGCCAAGCGGCTCGGCGGCAACGTCACCATCGTGTATCGCCGCACCAAGAGCGAGATGCCGGCCCGCGTCGAGGAGCTGCATCACGCGCTGGAAGAAGAGATCAATCTCGCGGTACTGCGCGCGCCGCGCGAATTCATCGGCGACGACCACACCCACTTCGTCACCCACGCGCTGCTCGACGTCAACGAGCTCGGCGAGCCCGACAAGTCCGGCCGCCGCAGCCCGAAGCCGACCGGGCAGATCGAACGGGTGCCGGTCGATCTCGTGATCATGGCGCTGGGCAACACCGCCAACCCAATCATGAAGGACGCCGAGCCGGGCCTGAAGACCAACAAATGGGGCACCATCGAGGTCGAAGAAGGCTCGCAGCGGACTTCGATCAAGGACGTCTACACCGGCGGCGACGCCGCCCGCGGCGGCTCCACCGCGATCCGTGCGGCCGGCGACGGCCAGGCGGCGGCGCGCGAGATCGTCGGCGAGATTCCGTTCACGCCGGCCGAGATCAAGGACCGGGTCGAACGCGCCGCGAAGTACACCGAACTCGGCCAGGTGGCGCAGACCATCGTCAACAAGGTGCCGCTCGCCGGTGGCATCGTCGAGTTCACCGTGCGGGCCCCGATGGTGGCGCGCTCGGCGCAGGCCGGACAGTTCGTCCGCGTGCTGCCGTGGGAGAAGGGCGAACTGATCCCGCTGACGCTGGCCGATTGGGACGCCGAGAAAGGCACCATCGATCTGGTGGTGCAGGGCATGGGCACCTCGTCGCTGGAGATCAACCGGATGGCGATCGGCGATGCGTTCTCCGGCATCGCCGGCCCGCTCGGCCGCGCCAGTGAGCTGCACCGCTATGAGGGCAACCAGACCGTGGTGTTCTGCGCCGGCGGCGTCGGCCTGCCGCCGGTGTATCCGATCATGCGCGAGCACCTGCGGCTCGGCAACCACGTGACGCTGATCTCCGGCTTCCGCGCCAAGGAGTTCCTGTTCTGGACCGGCGACGACGAGCGCGTCGGCAAGCTGAAGCAGGAGTTCGGCGACCAGCTGTCGCTGATCTACACGACGAACGACGGCTCCTACGGCGTCAAAGGCTTCGTCACCGGCCCGCTCGAGGAGATGATGAAGGCCAACCAGGAAGGCAAAGGCCGCACCATCACCGAGGTGGTGGCGATCGGCCCGCCGCTGATGATGCGGGCGGTCTCCGACCTCACCAAGCCGTATGGCGTGAAGACCGTGGCCAGCCTCAACTCGATCATGGTCGACGCCACCGGCATGTGCGGCGCCTGCATGGTGCCGGTGACCATCGACGGCAAGATGGTCCGCAAGCACGCCTGCATCGACGGCCCGGAAATCGACGCCCACATCATCGACTGGGACAAGTTCCTGCCCCGCTTCAACCAGTTCAAGGCGCAGGAGCTGGAGAGCAAGAAGAAGCACGGGTTCGTGTAGGGCATCAACTCTCGCGACATCGTCATTGCGAGCGAAGCGAAGCAATCCAGCTCCGTGCACCGAGCTGGATTGCTTCGTCGCTCCGCTCCTCGCAATGACGGACGAGAGGCTTTCGCTGAAATGGCCGGGTTCGCCCGGCCTTTTTCGTTGGCGTCCCCGGCAGATCTGGTGGCTTGGAAAGGGGTGCCAAACGCCTCCGGACGCCTTAAGTTGCGGCCATGCCGAAAACGACCAAATCCGTCGCTGCGACGCCTGCCGCTTCCTCCGCCACGTCCCCTGCCCCGGCCGGCGTCAAGCCGCCCGGCAAGGGCGACCATGTGTTCCTGGTCGACGGCTCCTCCTACATTTTCCGCGCCTATCACGCGCTGCCGCCGCTGAACCGCAAATCCGACGGGCTGCAGGTCAATGCCGTGCTCGGCTTCTGCAACATGCTGTGGAAGCTGCTGCGCGACATGCCGCCGGAGAACCGGCCGACGCATCTGGCCATCATCTTCGACAAGTCGGAAGTCACCTTCCGCAACGCGCTCTACCCCGAATACAAGGCGCACCGGCCGCCGGCGCCTGAGGATCTGATCCCGCAATTCGGCCTGATCCGTGAGGCGGTGCGGGCATTCGATCTGCCGTGCCTGGAACAGTCCGGCTTCGAGGCCGACGATTTGATCGCCACTTACGTGCGCGAGGCCTGCGAGGCCGGGGCGACGGCGACGATCGTGTCGTCCGACAAGGACCTGATGCAGCTCGTGACCGACTGCGTGGTGATGTACGACACCATGAAGGACCATCGCATCGGCGTGCCCGAGGTGATCGAGAAGTTCGGCGTACCGCCGGCCAAGGTCGTCGAGGTCCAGGCGCTCGCCGGCGACAGCGTCGACAACGTGCCGGGAGTGCCGGGCATCGGCATCAAAACCGCGGCGCAGCTGATCAATGAATATGGCGACCTCGACACCCTGCTGGCGCGCGCCGCCGAGATCAAGCAGCCGAAGCGGCGCGAGGCGCTGATCGAGAACGCCGAGAAGGCGCGGATCTCGCGCAAGCTGGTGCTGCTCGACGACCATGTGAAACTCGACGTGCCGCTCGCCGAGCTCGCGGTGCACGAGCCGGACGCCCGCAAGCTGGTGGCGTTCCTCAAGGCGATGGAATTCACCACACTGACGCGGCGCGTTGCCGAATATGCCCAGATCGACCCGTCGGATGTCGAGGCGGAGACGGCGCTCAAGTCGGCCGTTCCGCCGCTGGCGAGGAGCGGCGTTGCCGCGAGCGGCGATTTGTTTGCGGGGCAAGAGCCCTCACCCCAGACCTCCCCCGCAAGCGGGGGAGGAAGCGCGCCGCAAGCGGGGCCAGGTGGTCCTTTCAATGCGGGCCGCGGCCGCGACGGCAAACCGGGCGTCGTGCTGTCGCCGGAGGCGCTGGTGGCCGCGCGGGCCGAGGCCGCCCGCAAGGTCCCGGTCGATCGCACCGCCTACAAGACGCTGCGCACGCTGGACGAGCTGCACGCTGTCATCGCCCGCATCCACGACACCGGCGTGGTGGCGGTGGAAGCGGTCGCGACCTCGATCGATCCGATGCAGGCGGAGCTGACCGGCGTTGCGCTGGCGCTCGGCCCGAATGATGCCTGCTACATCCCGCTCGGCCACAAGCAGGCCGGCGATGGCGACGGCCTGTTCGCTGCCGGCCTCGCGCCCGATCAGCTCGGCACCCGCGACGCGCTCGATGCGCTGAAGCCGGTCCTCGAATCCGCAGGAATCGCCAAGGTCGGCTTCGCGATCAAGTTTGCCGCAGTGCTGCTGGCGCAGCATGGCCTGACCTTGCGCAACATCGACGATCCGCAACTGATGTCCTACGCGCTCGATGCCGGCCGCGGCAGCCATGGGCTCGACGCGCTGTCCGAGAGCAATCTCGGCCATACGCTGCACACGCTGACTGAGCTGACCGGCACCGGCAAAAACAAGATCGGCTTCGATCAGGTCGGAATCGACCGCGCCACCGCCTATGCGGCCGAACGCGCCGACGTGAGCTTGCGGCTTGCGCGCGTGCTGAAGCCACGCCTTGTCGCAGGCAGCATGACCGCGGTGTACGAGACGCTCGAACGTCCGCTGGTCGGCGTGCTGGCACGGATGGAGCGGCGCGGCATCTCGATCGACCGCCAGGTGCTGTCGCGGCTGTCGTCCGATTTCGCCCAGACCGCGGCGCGGATCGAGGCCGAGATCCGCGAGCTCGCCGGCGAGGACATCAACATCGGCAGCCCGAAGCAGCTCGGCGACATCCTGTTCGGCAAGATGGGCCTGCCGGGCGGCAGCAAGACCAAGACCGGCGCGTGGTCGACTTCGGCACAGGTGCTCGACGAACTCGCCGAGCAGGGCCACGAATTCCCGAAGAAGATTCTGGAGTGGCGGCAGGTCAGCAAGCTGCGCTCGACCTACACCGACGCGCTGCCGACTTACGTGCATCCGCAGACCCATCGCGTCCACACCACCTACGCGCTCGCCGCGACGACGACGGGCCGGCTGTCGTCGAACGAGCCGAACCTGCAGAACATCCCGGTGCGCACCGAGGACGGCCGCAAGATCCGCCGCGCTTTCGTGGCGACGCCGGGCCACAAACTGGTGTCGGCGGACTACTCGCAGATCGAACTGCGGCTGCTATCGGAAGTCGCCGACGTCCCGGCGCTACGCAAGGCGTTTCAGGACGGCATCGACATTCACGCGATGACCGCGTCGGAGATGTTCGGCGTCCCGGTCGAAGGCATGCCGTCGGAAATCCGCCGCCGGGCGAAAGCGATCAACTTCGGCATCATCTACGGCATCTCGGCGTTCGGCCTCGCCAATCAGCTCGGCATCCCGCGCGAGGAAGCCGGCGCCTACATCAAGCGCTACTTCGAGCGCTTCCCCGGCATCCGCGCCTATATGGACGAGACCCGCGATTTCTGCCGCACGCATGGCTACGTTACCACGCTGTTCGGCCGCAAATGCCACTACCCGGACATCAAGGCCTCGAACCCGTCGATCCGCGCCTTCAACGAACGCGCCGCGATCAATGCCCGGCTGCAGGGCTCCGCCGCCGATATCATCCGCCGCGCCATGGTGCGGATGGAAGACGCGCTCGCCGAGAAAAAGCTGTCGGCGCAGATGCTGCTGCAGGTCCACGACGAACTGATCTTCGAAGTGCCGGAAGCCGAGGTCGAGGCGACGCTGCCGGTGGTCCGCTCGGTGATGCAGGACGCGCCGTTCCCGGCGGTGATCCTCAACGTCCCGCTGCAGGTGGACGCCCGGGCGGCGGACAATTGGGACGAGGCGCATTAGCGGCGCTGATCGCTGTGGATCGCAGATCCGCGGCGGGCACTGCGCACCTCTCCCGCCTGCGGGAGAGGTCGGCCCGGCGTAGCGCAGCGAAGCCGGGACGGGTGAGGGCACTCCGTTCCGCAGATCGCGAACTCACTGCTCGGGGCGCCCTCACCCCAACCCTCTCCCGCAAGCGGGAGAGGGGGCGCGCTGTGCTTGGTGGCGCTGTCGTGGTCCACTTAGCCGGTGACCGAAGCTCTTCACCGTTGATACCTCCCCTCGCGCCGCTGGCATCGGCGCGGTCTCGGGGCTAGATTGCGGCGTTTTTCGCAAAGCCAAAGCCCAGAGAGTCCGCCCGTGTCCAAATCCGCGTCCCGCGCCCGCCTTGCCGACATCATCCGCACCCGCTCATTCGGCCGGGGGGAGATCACGCTCGCGTCGGGGCGCAAGAGCGACTTCTACTTCAACCTGAAGCCGACGATGCTCGATCCCGAGGGCGCGGCGCTGCTCGCCGAATTGACCTACGAGGCGCTGCGCGACGAGAAGGTCGACTATGTCGGCGGGCTGGAGATGGGCGCGGTGCCGCTGGCCGGCGCGATCGCGCAGCTGTCATGGCTGAAGAACCATCCGATCGCGGCGTTCTTCGTCCGCAAGAAGCCGAAGGAGCACGGCGCGCGGCTGTCGGTCGAAGGCCTGGCCAAGGGCGAAAGCCTGGCCGGCAAGCGCTGCGTCATCGTCGAGGACGTCACCACCACCGGCGGTTCGGCCATCAAGGCGGTCGAAGCGGTGAAGGAATCCGGCGCCGAGATCGTGCTGGTGCTGACCATGGTGGACCGCGAGGAAGGCGCCACCGAAGCCTTCGCCGAGGCCGGGCTGCCGTTCCGGTCGCTGTACAAGGCCAGCGAGTTCCTCAACACCTGAGCGCCGCGGACGCCGCCGGAAACCCGGCGTTTACCATCCCATCCTAAAGTCGCGACCAACAGCGGCCTTGCCGCGGGTGGTTGCGTCGGTGGAGTGGGCGTTTGCGTCAATTGCTTACCAGTTCACGCCTGCGGCGCCGCGTTTTCGCTCTTGGCGCGATGCTTGCGCTGCCGCTGCTCGCCGCTCCTGAGATCGCCTCTGCGCAGAATCTGCTGGAGTTCCTGTTCGGCGGCGCCGGCCCGCAACGGCCGCAGCACGGCGCCCCGGCCCAGGCCAACTTTTTCGCCGATCCGTTCGGCCTCAATCAGCCAAACCAGCCGCCGCAACCGCAGCGCCAGGCCTCCGCCGGCGGCGGTCCGGCGTTCTGCGTGCGCAGCTGCGACGGCAAGTACTTCCCGCTGCAGCTCCGCGCCGGCGCCAGCCCGGCACAGATGTGCCAGGCGTTCTGCCCGGCCGGCAATGCCAAGGTTTACTATGGCAGCCAGATCGACGGCGCCCGCTCGGCGAGCGGCGAGCGCTATGCCGACTCGCCGAATGCGTTCGCCTATCGCAAGGCGCTGAAAGCGGACTGCACCTGCAACGGCCGCGATCCGGCCGGCCTCGCCCAGATCGACCTGTCGCAGGACACCTCGCTGCGCGCCGGCGACATCGTCGCCACCGCCGATGGCCTCGCCGCCTATACGGGCGTGCGTCTCGGCGTCGAGCAGACGCCGGACTTCACCCCGGTCGCCGACTATCCGGGCCTGACCCCGAGCCTGCGCGCCCGCCTCGGCGAGATGAAGGTCGCGCCGGTCAACGAGCAGATCGCCGAACAAGCGCCCCCGGCACTCGGCCGCGACGTCTCACTGCCGGTCGAGACCCCGAAGCCAGTCCCCCACGGCCGCCGCGCCGGGATTGATTGAGCCTCTCTCAAGACCCACCGTCCTGACGCATCCACCGTCATTTCGGGACGCTCGCGCCAGCGAGCGGACCCGGAAACCCTTAGTATTACGCAACAAACTCGCCATGCACTTATGACAGCCAAGTTGTTATAACCGGCACAACTGCGTCGCATTGGTTGATCGCCAGGCGCGTGCTCATCGAAATTCTACGTAACAATTTGATACGCGGGATGAACGGTGAACGCCACCCATGATAAAAATCATGGACCATCTTGACGGGAAGGATGACTCTCGCTTAAGGTTATCTCTATGATCACCGATTCATTCACCATGTTGCGCGCACGCCGCAGGGAGATCGCCGAGGAGGCGCAGGATTTGCGCGCCCGGCTAGAAAAGCTCGCAATTGAAGATGCGGAGCTAGAGTCGGCGGAAAAAGTTCTGATGCGCTTCGGGGCCGTTCCAAACGAGCCTCCGGCTCGTCCGGCCTCAGAGTTGGCCTCAGGCAAACCTGAGGGCACCCCGACCACGCCAAACATGATCTTGGCTCTTCTGAAGGAGGCTAAGGCACAAGGTAAGACCGGCCTAGAGCCTCGCGAGATGCAGATGCTAATCTCGAAACGGTGGTGGCCGACCGTCAAGTCAGAAGACGTAGGCCCGACGGCTTGGCGTATGTGGAAGGCAAACCGTCTTGCGAAGCAGGGTTCGCTTTACATGCTTAAACAATCAGAGGCCGCAGGCTTCCCTTGGGCGGATGAGCCTACGGCCTCTAAGTGAACTGGGGGTGCACAGTGCAGGGGCAAGGTTGTCGAGCCACGTCCCCGGCGGGTGCAAGTCCCGCTACCTCCACCTGGGCCCCTTCCATAAGGGCCCTACGTCCCGCCCCTTCCACAAGGGCAGGGACGACTACCAGAATCCCCGCGCTGTCGAGAGGTCCAATCCTCGGCAGCGCGGCCTTGATACGCTTATAGAATCACAGCTAGCGAGGCGCAGCAATACCTAGCTGGCGATGACCTTCAACGAACGAAACCTCACCTTTTTCCAACGCAGCTTTCGTTGCCGCGATGATGCGCATAAAATCTCGTGGCGCGAGAACAACCGCCTAGCCGGCAATGACGAACAATATCATGATGGCGGCTGCGGCTTTGGCGCCTCCCCGGTCCCGACGCCCGAATAACGTCTGTTGATCGAGCGGCCCTGCTGCTCCGAAAAGCCTATCCCCTACCTGCCGACGATCACGCCGATCACATTCGGGGCGGCGCGGTAGGATTCTTCGAGGTGGGCGCGGGCGGCGGCGCGGTTTTCGGCAGTCAGCAGGCCGCGGGCTTCGGCGAGGATCATCCAGCAATAGCCCCACCAGTCGCTGAGCATGCCGGTGTCGTCGACCAGATCGTAGCCGTGCTCGGCCGCGAAGATCCGCGCGGTGCCCTCATCGAGGGTGTCGAGCCAGCTCAGATCAGCAGGATCGAACATCTCGTCGACCAGATCGTCCGGGCAATAACCCCAGATCGACACGCACACCGCGTTGAACTCGCGGTCGAGCTGATCGTCATCGACCCATTGCCGGCGGGCGAGCTGATGCAGCCGCGACAGGGACCGGGCGAAGTCGGCGATCCGGGTGAGCGCCGTCTGATCGAAGGCGATGGTGGACATCTCGTCCTCGGAAGCTTGCTGAGACCATAGATATAGACGACGCACCGCGCCGAATCGCGATGATAACTCAAGACCTTGCAGAATGTTCTAAATTTGTTCTTATCGCTTGGCGCGTTGGGCCGCAACCTTGGCCCCCGCCCTCCGGCTCATCAGGCGTGTTCCCGCCTTGAAACCTGCACCACGCCTGCAGAGCAGGCAGCCCGAGTCGCGGGATTTTGCACAAAAGCCGGGCATCCCGCCGCAACGATGCCCTCGTCATGGGTTTCGATCCGGGACTATTGTTTGTATGGTCGTGGTCTCATCCGCTTGGAATGGTCACTTGCCCGTGCAGTCGTTACCAGAAAAAAATTCCTCCCAGTCGGCGCCTCTGGATGAGCTGGCGCTCGCGGAGATCAAGAGCGCGATCCTCGCCAAGCTGACCCTGGCGATCGGCAAGGAAGCCGCGCACGCCACCAAGCACGACTGGTACAAGGCCTCCGCCTTGGCGCTGCGTGACCGGATCGTGCACCGCTGGCTGGTGTCCGAGAAGGAGAGCTACGACGCCGGCCGCAAGCGGGTGTATTACCTGTCGCTCGAATTCCTGATCGGCCGGCTGTTCACCGACTCGCTGAACAATATGGGCCTGCTGGCGCAGTTCGACGCCGCGCTCGGCGATCTCGGCGTCGGCCTCAACGACCTGCGCAAATGCGAGCCCGACGCCGCGCTCGGCAATGGCGGCCTCGGCCGGCTCGCCGCCTGCTTCATGGAAAGCATGGCGACGCTGGAGATCCCGGCCTACGGCTACGGCATCCGCTACGACTACGGCCTGTTCCGCCAGATCATCAATCACGGCTGGCAGCAGGAATTCCCCGACGAGTGGCTGAGCTTCGGCAACCCGTGGGAATTGCAGCGGCCCGAGGTGGTCTATCAGGTCAAGTTCGGCGGCCATGTCGACCAGGTCACCGACGCCAAGGGCTACACCCGCGCGGTGTGGACGCCGGGCGAGACGGTGCAGGCGATCGCCTATGACACCCCGATCGTCGGCTGGCGCGGCGAGCACGTCAACGCGCTGCGGCTGTGGTCGGCGCGCGCGCCCGACCCGCTGCTGATCGACGTGTTCAACACCGGCGACTATCTCGGCGCCACCGCGCACGAGGCGCGCGCCGAGGCGATCTGCAAATTCCTGTATCCGAACGACGAGAGCCCGGCGGGCCGCGAGCTGCGGCTGCGACAGGAGTATTTCTTCGTCTCCGCCTCGCTGCAGGACCTGATCAAGCGGCACCTGGATTCCGACGGCCAGATCCGCAACCTCGCCAAGAAGGCCGCGATCCAGCTCAACGACACCCATCCGTCGCTGGCGGTCGCCGAGCTGATGCGGCTTCTGGTCGACGTCCACGCGCTGCGCTGGGACGACGCCTGGAACATCACGGTCGCGACGCTGAGCTACACCAACCACACCCTGCTGCCCGAAGCGCTGGAGACCTGGCCGCTCGACCTGTTTCAGCGCACGCTGCCGCGCCACCTCGAAATCATCTACCGGATCAACGAGGCGCATCTCGGCCTCGCCGAGGCGCGCAGCCCGGGCGATATCGAATTCCGCGCCTCGGTGTCGCTGATCGACGAGAAGGCCGGCCGCCGGGTGCGGATGGGCCACCTCGCCTTCATCGGCTCGCATCGGGTCAACGGCGTCTCGGCGATGCATTCCGACCTGATGAAAGAGACCGTGTTTCACGATCTCAACTTCCTCTACCCCGGCCGCATCACCAACAAGACCAACGGCATCACCTTCCGGCGCTGGCTGACGCTGGCCAATCCGGGCCTGACCGATCTGGTTCGCTCGGTGGCCGGCGACGAGGTGCTGGACGATCCGACCCGGCTGGAGCGGCTCGAAGCCTTCGCCGGCGACAGCGCGTTCCAGCAGCAGTTCCGCTCCGTCAAGCATCGCAACAAGGTGGCGCTGGCGCGGCTGATCGGCGAACGCAACAACATCCGGATCGATCCGAGTGCGCTGTTCGACGTCCAGATCAAGCGCATCCACGAATACAAGCGGCAGCTGCTCAACGTGCTCGAGACCATCGCGCTGTATCAGGCGATCAAGGACGAGCCGAACCGCGACTGGGTGCCGCGCGTCAAAATCTTCGCCGGCAAGGCCGCGGCGAGCTATCGCTACGCCAAGCTGATCATCAAGCTGATCAACGACGTCGCCGAAGTGGTGAACAACGACGCTTCGATCGGCGGCAAGCTGAAGGTGGTGTTCCTCGCCGACTACAATGTCAGCCTCGCCGAAGTGATCATTCCGGCCGCCGACCTGTCGGAGCAGATCTCGACCGCCGGCATGGAAGCCTCCGGCACCGGCAACATGAAGCTGGCGCTGAACGGCGCGCTGACGATCGGCACGCTCGACGGCGCCAATATCGAAATCCGCGATCTGGTCGGCCCGGAAAACATCGCGATCTTCGGCATGGAAGCGCTCGAAGTGGTGGCGCGCCGCGCTCAGGGGCTCGACGCCACCGACGTCATCAACCGCTCGCCGCAGCTCGCCAACGCGATCCGCGCGATCGACTCCGGCGTGTTCTCGCCCGACGACCGCGCCCGGTTCGCCTCGGTGGCGCACGCGCTGCGCCACCTCGACCACTACATGGTCAGCGCCGACTTCGACAGCTACTACGAGGCCCAGCGCGGCATCGACGCACGCTGGCGCGCCGGCTCGGCCTGGACCCGCGCCGGCATCCTCAACGTCGCCCGGATGGCGTGGTTCTCGTCCGACCGCACCATCCGCGAATACGCCGAAGAGATCTGGAACGTACCGACGAAGCCCGCCACCCAGCCCTCCCCGGCGCGGCAGGCTGGATAGCCGACGTACTGCGGAGCGCGCGCACTCCGACCCAAGCCCGTCATTCCGGGGCGCGAGCGCAGCTCGCGAACCCGGAATCCCGAGATTCAGGGCACTGTTTTCCAACACCTCCGAGATTCCGGGTTCGCGCGTTTCACGCGCGCCCCGGAATGACGTGCGTGTGGCACGCCCGCCGCCGCAACCCTGCCCTCATCACATGATGACCGACAGCCATTGCGCCCGGCTCCGCCGCGGTGCAAGCTGGTGCCACAACAAGAGCAACAACACGGGAAGCGCACCATGGACGCCAAGGTCGAGCACACGCCGCATCCGTTCGATGCCGCGACGCGCGTGGATTTCGAAAGCGGGCGCTGGCAGGGCGCGACCAGCGACGATTACCACGCCTTCGTCGGCCAATTCGGCGGCGCGACCGCGGCGACGCTGCTGCGCGCCCTGATGCAGCAGCCGGAGCGCGCCGGCGATCCGCTGGCTTTCACGGTGAACTTCTGCGCGCCGATCAGCGCCGGCAGCTTCGAGCTGACGCCGAGGCTGATCAAGGCGACGCGCTCGACCCAGCATTGGGGCATCGAACTCAGCCAAGGCGACGCCGGCGTCGAAGTTTTCGCCACCGCGGTGTTCGCGCAGCGCCGGGAGACCTGGACGCACCGCCCGGCCGAAATGCCGAAGACCGCCGCCTATGACGAGGCTCCGGTGTATGAGCGCGGCGGCGCGGCGGCGTCGTGGATCCGTCAGTTCGAATTTCGCTTCGTCGAGAACGAGCCGAACTTCGGCGACGGCCCGCTGCCGGAGCCGGCGAGCCCGCACACCAAGGCATGGATCGGCCATGCCGTGCCGCGCACGCTCGATCTGTTGTCGCTGTCGGCGATCGCCGATGCGTTCTTCGCGCGGATCTTCCACGTCCGCGGCGAATTGTTGCCGATCGGTACGGTGTCGATGACGACGTATTTCCATGTCGACGCCGCCGATCTCGCCGCCGAGCCGATCACCGCGGTGCTCGGCGTCGCCGACGCCAACGTGTTTCACAAAAGCTTCTCCGACCAGACCGGCGAATTGTGGTCGCCGAGCGGGCGGCTGCTGGCGACCACGCATCAGATCACCTATTTCAAAGCCTGAGTTGGCGCAGCGCTCCGGCGCGCGTCGCGCGCGCATTTGAAGGGGCGTCATGGCGATGTCGCAGACCGAAGTCGCTCACAGCGAGCTCGCGCGGCGCGTCGCGCTGCTCGGCGTGCCGATCGAGATCGGCGCCGGCTTGCGCGGCACGCTGATGGGACCGGCCGCGCTCCGCACCGCCGGCATCGGCCGCGTACTCGATCAGCTCGGCTTTGCGGTCGAAGATCACGGCGACATGACGCGCCCCGCAGCCGGTGGTGGCAACGATCCGGTGCCCGCCAACGCCAATTACTACACCGAGGTGAAGAGCTGGGTCGGGGCGATCTCGGCGCGCGCCTATGAGCTGGCGAGATCGGGCGCGGTGCCGCTGTTCATGGGCGGCGACCACAGCCTGTCGATGGGCTCGGTCAACGGCGTGGCGCGCTATTGGCAAGAGCAGAACAAGCCGCTGTTCGTGCTGTGGTTCGACGCCCATGCCGACTACAACACGCCGGCGACGACGCTGACCGCCAACATGCACGGCATGTCGGCGGCGTTCCTGTGCGGCGAGCCGGGGCTCGACCATCTGCTCGGCGACGAGCCGCGGGTGTCTGTTCCGCCGAGCCGGCTCGACCTGTTCGGCATCCGCTCGATCGATCCGTTGGAGAAGGAGCTGGTGCGCGCCCGCGCTATCCCGGTGGTCGACATGCGGGCGATCGACGAATTCGGCGTCGGCGTGCTGATCCGCCGCGTCATCGACCGCGTCCGTGCCGCCGGCGGCGTGCTGCATCTGTCGTTCGACGTCGACGTGCTCGATCCCTCGGTCGCGCCAGGCGTCGGCACCACCGTGCCGGGCGGGGCCACCTATCGCGAGGCGCATCTGGTGATGGAGCTGCTGCACGACTCAGGGGTGGTCCGCTCGGTCGACATCGTCGAGCTCAACCCGTTCCTCGACGAACGCGGCCGCACCGCCCGCGTCGCGGTCGAACTCATCGGCAGCCTGTTCGGCATGCAGATCACCGACCGGGTGACCCCGACCAACGCGGTGCTGCCGGAGGGGTGAGTGCCCTCCCGCGCGGGAGTCATTCCGGGGTGAGAGCCCTCCCCGCGTTCGTCATTCCGGGGCGCTTGCGCTAGCAAGCGAACCCGGAATCTTGCAGTTTTGGAACGACAGAATCGCAGAACTCTTCGGGATTCCGGGCTCGCGAGCTGCGCTCGCGCCCCGGAATGACGCCGCGTTGGGCCGTCGAACTGGCATCGCTCGGCCATATCGGCTAAACGCGCCGCAGCATTTCTCCCCCCGCGTGAGCCCATGATCCGTCTCGACAACATCTCCAAGCAGAACGGCCACCAGATCCTCTACATCGAAGCCTCCGCGACGCTGCTGCGGGGCGAGAAGATCGGGCTGGTCGGGCCGAACGGCTCCGGCAAGACCACGCTGTTCCGGATGATCACCGGCCAGGAACAGCCGGACGAGGGCCAGGTGTCGGTCGATCGCGGCCTGACCATCGGCTATTTCAGCCAGGACGTCGGCGAGATGAGCGGCCGCAGCGCGGTCGCCGAGACCATGGAGGGCGCCGGCCCGGTCAGCGAGGTCGCGGCCGAGCTGAAGGAGCTCGAACATGCGCTCGCGGATCCCGACCGCGCCGACGAGATGGAGCAGATCCTCGAACGCTACGGCGAGGTGCAGCATCGTTTCGAGGAGCTCGACGGCTATGCGCTCGAAGGCCGCGCCCGCGAGGTGCTGGCAGGTCTCTCCTTCTCGCAGGAGATGATGGACGGCGACGTCGGCAATCTGTCGGGCGGCTGGAAGATGCGCGTGGCGCTCGCCCGCATCCTGTTGATGCGCCCCGACGTGATGCTGCTCGACGAACCGTCGAACCATCTCGACATCGAAAGCCTGATCTGGCTGGAGCAGTTCCTCAAGGGCTTCGAGGGCGCGCTGTTGATGACCTCGCACGACCGCGCCTTCATGAACCGCATCGTCAACAAGATCGTCGAGATCGATGCCGGCACGCTGACCAGCTACACCGGCGACTACGAATTCTACGAGGGCCAGCGCGCGCTCGCCGACAAGCAGCAGCAGGCGCAGTTCGAGCGCCAGCAGGCGATGCTCGCCAAGGAAGTGGCATTCATCGAGCGCTTCAAGGCGCGCGCCTCGCACGCCGCCCAGGTGCAGAGCCGGGTCAAGAAGCTGGAGAAAATCGAGAAGGTCGAGCCGCCGCGCCGCCGCCAGATCATCGCGTTCGACTTCCCGCCGGCGCCGCGCTCGGGTGAAGACGTCGCCAGCCTCAGCCACGTCCGCAAGGCTTACGGCAGTCACGTCATCTATGACGATCTCGACTTTGCGATCCGCCGCCGCGAGCGCTGGTGCGTGATGGGCATCAACGGCGCCGGCAAGTCGACGCTGCTCAAGCTGGTCGCCGGCACCACCGCGCCGGACGACGGCAGCGTCACCATCGGCGGCAGCGTCAAGATGGGTTACTTCGCCCAGCACGCGATGGATCTGATCGACGGCGAACTCACCGTGTTCCAGTCGCTGGAAGAGTGGTTTCCGCAGGCCGGCCAGGGCTCATTGCGCGCGCTCGCCGGCTGCTTCGGCTTCTCCGGCGACGACGTCGAGAAGCGCTGCCGCGTGTTGTCCGGCGGCGAGAAGGCGCGGCTGGTGATGGCCAAGATGCTGTACGATCCGCCGAACTTCCTGGTGCTGGACGAGCCGACCAACCACCTCGACATCGCCACCAAGGAAATGCTGATCAAGGCGCTCGCCGACTTCGAAGGCACCATGCTGTTCGTCTCGCACGACCGCCACTTCCTGGCCGCGCTGTCGAACCGCGTGCTGGAGCTGACCCCCGAAGGCGTCCACAAATACGGCGGCGGCTACACCGAATACGTCGCCCGCACCGGGCACGAAGCGCCGGGGCTGCATTAGCCTAGTTAGTTATTGGCAGGGCAGCGCGTCTGTCACCTCTCCCGCTTGCGGGAGAGGTCGGATCGCGTAGCGATCCGGGTGAGGGCACTCCTCTCCGCGATTAACCGACTCACTGCCTGAGGCGCCCTCACCCCAACCCTCCCCCGCAAGCGGGAGAGGGAGCGCGCTGTGCTCGGGGCAAGTCAGCGGCCAAAATCAAATGCATCACGCCACCTGCCCATATGCCTTCATCACCTGCTCGCGCAGCACGCTCCAGATCTCACGATGCAGCGCGTGAAATTCGTGGGTCAGGCGGATTTCGAAGATGTCGCGCGGGCGCGGCAGTTCGATGCGCCAGTCGCCGACGATGCGCGAGGATGGACCGGCCGACATGATCACCACCCGGTCGGCGAGCGCGATCGCCTCTTCCAGATCGTGGGTGACGAACAGCACCGCCTTCTTGTGCGCGCTCCACAGCTGCAGCAGCAGATTGCCCATGATCTGCCGGGTCTGCGCATCGAGCGGGCCGAACGGCTCGTCCATCAGCAGGATCTTGGGATCGCGGATCAGCACCTGCGCCAGACCGACGCGCTTGCGCTGGCCGCCTGACAGCATATGCGGATAGCGCTGCGCGAACACGCCGAGCCCGACCGTCTCCAGCCAGCCCTGCGCGCGGGTCAGCGCCTCGCTGCGCGGCGTGCCGGCGATCTCCAGCCCGATCGCGACGTTATCGATCGCGGTCTTCCATGGAAACAGCGCATCGGCCTGAAACAGATAGCCGGCCTGCGGATTGAGGCCGTCGAGCGGCGCTCCGAATATCCGCACCGCGCCGGCGGCGGGACGCAGCAGCCCGGCCGCCACGTTGAGCAACGTCGACTTGCCGCAGCCGGTCGGCCCGACGATGGCAACGAACTCACCATCGGCCACCGTCAGCGTCGCATGCTCCACTGCCGTATAGGTCCGCGCATCGGCGAGGCGGAACGCCACTGTGGCGTCCTGCAGCGCCACCGCCGCATTGTCCGTCTGATTCACGCCCTCTCCCCGCTTGCCTGCTCGCCGCGACCATTCAACGCCGCGCGCCGACATGCAAGTCTGGCTTGCGCCCTGCCGTCTTCGGCGGCCATGCTGCGACCATGACGAGCTCTGCTTCGCCGATGATCGCCTATGACCGGATCACCAAGAGTTTCGGCGGCGGCCGGATCAAAGCGATCGACGACGTCTCGCTCGCGGTGCAGCGCGGCGAATTGCTCGCCATCGTCGGCGGCTCGGGCTCCGGCAAAACCACGCTGCTGCGGCTGACCAATCGGCTGATCGACGCCGATGCCGGCGCAATTGCGATCGAGGGCCGCGACATCCAAACCACCGACCCGATCGCGCTCCGCCGCGGCATTGGCATGGTGTTCCAGAATGGCGGGCTATTCCCCCACCTCACCGTGGCACGCAATATCGGGATCACGCCGAAGCTGTTGAACTGGTCGAAGACCGAGATCGCCGCTCGGATCGATGAGCTGCTGGAGCTGGTGCGGCTCGATCCGGCGCAGCATCGGGACCGCTTCCCGCACGAACTCTCCGGCGGCCAGCGCCAGCGCGTCGGCGTCGCCCGCGCGCTCGCAGCCGGACCGGAGATCGTACTGATGGACGAGCCATTCGGCGCGCTCGATCCGCTGACCCGCGATGCGCTCGGCGAAGACTTTCGCGCGCTGCACGACCGGCTGAAGCTCACCACCGTGCTGATCACCCATGACATTACCGAGGCGCTGCTACTCGCAGACCGGATCGCGGTGATGCATCGCGGACGGCTGCTGGCGCTCGGCAGCGCAACCGAACTTGCGGCTAGCCGAGATGCCTACGTCGCCGAACTCTTGCAGACGCCACGTCGGCAGGCGCAGCGGCTCGGCGCGTTGCTGCCGCGGGACGGCGCGGCATGAGCCTGTTCGCCGATCCGCGCTGGCATGACGCGCTGAGCAACCTACCCGTCTATCTCGGCGCGCATGTTCGCGTCAGCCTCGCGGCCCTCGCGCTCGGGCTGATCATCAGCTTGCCGCTGGCGATCTTCGCCCGGCATCGGCCGGTGCTCCGCGGCGTCCTGCTCGGGTTTGCCGGCGTGGTGCAGACCATCCCTGGCCTTGCGCTGCTGGCGCTGTTCTATCCGCTGCTGCTGGCACTCGCGGCGTTGTCGATGAGCGCGTTCGGCGTCGGCTTTTCCGCCTTCGGCTTCCTACCGGCGGTGCTGGCGCTGGCGCTGTATTCCATGCTGCCGGTGCTGCGCAACACCATCACCGGGCTCGATGGTGTCGATCCGACGTTGGTCGAAGCGGCCGAGGGCGTCGGCATGACCGAGCGTCAGGTGCTGACCATGGTCGAGCTGCCGCTGGCGCTTCCGGTGACCATGGCTGGAATCCGCACCGCCGCGGTGTGGGTGATCGGCACGGCGACGCTGTCGACCCCGATCGGCCAGACCAGTCTCGGCAACTACATCTTTGCCGGTCTGCAGACTCAGAATTGGATTCTGGTGCTGTTCGGCTGCGCCGCCGCCGCCGTGCTGGCGCTCACGGTCGATCAGTTGCTGGCACTGGTGGAAACAGGGCTGCGGCGCGGCAGCCGCTGGCGGATCGGACTGGGGTCAGCAGGCATCGCCGCGATCGTGATCATGACGTTGCTGCCGGCCACCGCGGCGCGCAGCTCCTACGTGATCGGCGCCAAGACCTTCACCGAGCAATACGTGCTCGCCGCGTTGCTGCAGCAGCGCCTCGAGGCCAGCGGCCTGACCGCGACGAAGCGCGCCGGCCTTGGCTCCAGCGTGATCTACGACGCGCTCAGAAGCGGCGACATCGACGCCTATGTGGATTACTCCGGCACGCTGTGGGCCAACCAGTTCAAGCATCCCGGCATCGCCGCGCGCGATCAGGTGCTTGCCGAGCTGAAACAGGATCTCGCCAAAGACGGCGTCACCCTGCTCGGCGAACTGGGCTTCGCCAATGCGTATGCTCTGGTGATGCCGCGCGCCAAAGCCGAGGCGATGAAGATCCGTTCGATCGACGACCTCACCGCCCGCGCGCCGTCGATGACGATCGCCGGCGACTACGAGTTCTTCTCGCGGCCGGAATGGGCCAACCTGCGCAGCGCCTATGGGCTCGCTTTCAAGACCGAACGGCAGATGCAGCCGGATTTCATGTACGCCGCCGTCGCCTCCGGCGACGTCGATCTCATCGCCGGCTATACCTCCGACGGGCTGATCGCGAAATACGACCTCGTCGTGCTCGACGATCCGAAACAGGCGATCCCGCCCTACGACGCGGTGCTGTTGCTCGCGCCGAAGCGCGCAAACGACACTAAACTACGCACCGCCCTGCAGCCCCTGCTCGATCGTATCGATATCGAAGCGATGCGCGCCGCTAACCTGCAAGCGGGATCAGGCAGCACACCGGACGCGGCGGCGCGCGCGTTGTGGGAGCGCGTAAAACCACGCTGATCAACTCGCCGAATGTCGGCGCTACGTCTTCGGCTTCAGTCCCAGCCGTTTGGCGGCGATCTTGTCGATCCAGCGCGGCGGCAGTTTGGTCGACAGCCAGAACTGCAGCGGACCCGGAGTGATCACGTCGTGCGCCTTGGGGGACGGCGCGGTCAGCGCGTCATAGACGCGCTGCGCGATCGTCTCCGGCGGCAGACCGCTTTCGTCCATCTCCGGCAAGAGCGCGCGCAGCTTCTGCAGCGCCGGATAGAACGGTGAATTCGCAAACCGCGACACGTCCTCCCGCTCGGCCTTGCCCCAGATCGGCGTTTTCACCGCGCCCGGCATGATCACCACCACGTCGATACCGAACAGCATCAGCTCGCGGCGCAGCCCGTCCGACAGGCCGTTCAGCGCGTGCTTGGAGGCGGAGTATGCAGCCATCAAGGGATTGCCGAACTTGGCGGCGATCGACGACATCATAACAATCCGGCCAGGCGCGCCGCGCAGCGACCGGTCAGCGCCGAGCAGCGGGCCGAACGCCTGGGTCGCGAGGATCGGCCCGATCACATTGACCTCGAACTGGCGGCGGAATTCATCGGCCGGCAGATCGAGCACCGGGCCCGCCACCGCGATGCCGGCATTGTTGACGAGCCCGGCAAGCGTCTCGCCGTCGAGCGCCGCGCGCACCTCGTCCGCCGCGGCCCGGACCGCGGCTTCATCCGTAACGTCGAACACCAGCGGGGTGAAGCCGGACCCCAACTCGACAATCAGCCGCTCGGCATCGCTGTGCTTCCGCACGCTGCCGAATACCCGGAATCCCTTGTCCAGCAGCATCCGCGCAATGGCATGACCGATCCCGGTGGACACGCCGGTGATGACGATAGACTTCATGGCTTGCTCCGTTCGAACGCCGGGCATTCTACCACAGCAAAACGGGACCGCGTCACCGCGATCCCGTTTATGACAGTTGGTAGAGCGCGCCGCGAGGCTAAGCGCGCGGCGCGCTGAAGCTGCGTTACCTTCCCGCTTCCGCGACCTCGCCCTTGATGACATCGCCGAAGCGCTGCCAGCGTTCGCCCTTGAAGGTCATCATCTGGAACTGATCGATCGGCGCGAAATCGGTCGGCGAGGTGTTGACAGTGACGCCCGGCAACAGGCCGTCGAGCTGCACACCCTTCATATTGGCCGCCTGCTTCATCAGGTTCTCGCGGGACAGATCGTCGCCGCACATCCTGAGCGCCTGCTCCATGGTCTGGGCGATGCTGTAGCCGGACAGCACGGTGCTTTCCATCGCCTTGCCTTCGGGAATGTATTTTTCGACAAAAGCATGGAATTTCTTCATGCCTGGGTCGTCGTTCCACTGCGGATCGGTCGGATCCTTGGCGAAAGTGGCAGACACCAGATCCTGTGCGTTCTCGAGGCCGGCCGGCTTCAGCACGGTGCCGAGCGACGACGAGGCGTTCGGCACGATGTGCAGCGGCTTCCAGCCGAGTTCGGCGACCTTTTTGATCGACTGCGCGGCAAACTTGCCGGTGGCGAACGAGAACAGCGTATCGGCGCCGGACGCCTTCAGCTTGACAATCTGCGAGTCGATGGTGGGCTCTGCGACTTCGTAGCTGGCCTCGGCGATGAGCATCGACGCGGCCTTGTCGCCCAGTCCTTCCTTCAGGCCACGAATGTAGTCCTTGCCGAAATCGTCGTTCTGATAGAGCACGCCGATCTTGGCGTTCGGCTTCTCCTTCAACAGATACTTGGCGTAGGCGGTGGCTTCTGCCTGGTAGCTAGGCAGCCACCCCATGGTCCACGGAAACTGTTTCGGATCGTTCCAGCGCGTGGCGCCGGTGGCGAGGAATAGCTGCGGCACCTTGCGGGCGTTCAGATACTTCTGAATCGCGACGTTCGACGCAGTGCCGACGTTACCAACGATCGCCATCACCTCGTCGCTCTCGACCAGCTTGCGGGTCTGCTCGACCGTCTTCGGCGGCGAGTACGCATCGTCGTAGGAAATCACGTTGATCTTGCGGCCGTTGATGCCGCCTTCTTCGTTGATCTTCTTGAAGTACGCCGCATAGGTCTTGCCGAGGATGCCGTAAGCCGAAGCCGGACCGCTATACGGCACGGTGTTGCCGAGCTTGATCTCGGTATCGCTGGCACCGGGGCCGTACTTCTTCTGAGCAAGCGCCGGCCCTGCAGCCAGCATCGCGATCGCGGCCGCCAGGGCAGCCACGGAAGTCGTCGTCATACGCATTTTTGATCCTTCTTCTTGCGTTTCCTCGATACGGCAGACGCCGCGCGAAGCTCTCCCGTTGACCGGGGCTGTTGTGGCGCGTCAGGGACGCGGGTGTTTCAGGTTGTATTCGCCGCGGCAGAGCCGCCCAGCTCCGCCAGTGCACGGACGTCGGCCGCGGCGGTTTCGACGTGGCGGCGCACCAGGGTCGCGGCCACCGTTTCGTCACGCGCCTCGATCGCAGCGACGAAAGCGCGATGATCCTCGAGCGACCGGCGGCGGATCGCGTCGGACTCGAAGTAGCGCTCCCGCCAGCGGCGGCTCATCAGCATCAGCGGCGTCAGCGTCCGCACCAGAATGCGGTTCTGGCCGGCGGCCACCAACGCGAGATGGAATTCGACATCCGCTTCGGCCATGTCGCCGCCGGCCTGGATTGTCGCCGCGTAGGCTTGCAGTGTCTGGTGGAGCTTGGAGAGATCGGCGTCGGTCCGCCGCCGGCAGGCCAGCCGCAGCGCCTGCTCCTCGCAGATGATCCGGGCCTCGGTGACGTCGCGGGTAACCTGCGGATCGAAGGTGAGCCCTAGGTCCGCCTGCAGCACCAGCGCCTCGAGCCCGCCATCCTCGACGGCGTTGCGCAGATAGATGCCCGATTTCGGTCGGCGTTCGGTGATGCGCATCGCGTCCAGCACCGCCAGCGCCTCGCGCACCGAGCTGCGCGCCACCCCGAACCGCTCCGACAGTTCCCGCTCCGACGGCAGCCGATCGCCCTTCGCCAGCCGATGATGCTGCACGAACTCCAACGTCTTGCGGACCGTATGCGAAGTCTCGGAGTTGAGAGGGGCGGCCATAAGTGACCCTACCAATCTGGTCAGACCAGATCAAGCAGGTGGAGCTGCGGCGGATTGCACCGGCGCCAAACGAAAAACGGGACCGCGTCGCCGCGATCCCGTTTGATGATCTGTCATTGCGAGGAGCGAAGCGACGAAGCATCCAGTCTTTGCTGGAGCTTCTGGATTGCTTCGCGGAGCCTGTCCTCGGGCCGGCCAGAGGCCGGACCCGTTGGCTCGCAATGAGCAGCAGAGGCTGCTTAGTTCTTCGACTTGTCGACCAGCGCGCCCTTCTTGATCCAGGGCATCATGTCGCGCAGCTTGGCGCCGACTTCCTCGATCGGGTGCTGCGCCAGCTTGGCGCGGGTCGCCTTGAACGAGGTCTGGTTGACCTTGTTCTCGAGCATCCAGTTGCGGGTAAAGATGCCGTTCTGAATGTCTTCCAGCACCCGCTTCATCTCCGCCTTGGTCTCGGCGGTGATGATGCGCGGACCGGTGACGTACTCGCCATACTCCGCGGTGTTGGAGATCGAGTAGTTCATGTTGGCGATGCCGCCTTCATAGATCAGGTCGACGATCAGCTTCACTTCGTGCAGGCACTCGAAGTAGGCCATTTCCGGCGCGTAGCCGGCTTCGACCAGGGTCTCGAAGCCGCCCTTGATCAGCTCGACCAGACCGCCGCACAGCACCACCTGCTCGCCGAACAGGTCGGTCTCGCATTCCTCGCGGAAGGTGGTTTCGATGATGCCGGCGCGGCCGCCGCCGATCGCCGACGCGTACGACAGGCCGAGGTCATGGGCGTTGCCCGAAGCGTCCTTGTGGATCGCGATCAGGCAGGGCACGCCGCCGCCGCGCTGATATTCGGAGCGCACGGTGTGGCCCGGGCCCTTCGGCGCGACCATCAGCACGTCGAGGTCGGCGCGCGGCTCGATCAGGTTGAAGTGGACGTTGAGGCCATGGGCGAACAGCAGCGCCGCGCCCTGCTTCATGTTGTCGTGCAGATGTTCGCGATAGATGTCGGCCTGCAATTCGTCCGGCGTCAGCATCATCATCACGTCGGCCCACTTGGCGGCCTCGGCGACGTCCATGACCTTGAAGCCGGCGTTCTCGGCCTTCTTGGCCGACGCCGAGCCCTTGCGCAGCGCGATCGCGACGTCCTTGACGCCCGAATCCTTCAGGTTCAGCGCGTGGGCATGGCCCTGGCTGCCATAGCCGATGACGGCGACCTTCTTGCCCTTGATCAGGTTCAGATCGGCGTCGCGATCGTAGTAAACTCGCATCCTCGTTCCTCTTTCTCGGCGGCCCGTCCCGCCCGTGCTGGTATGATCGGGCCATGCCGGCCGACCGTTGAATTGCCGCTGGTTTTTAGGGGTCCGGGTGCCCGGACACAAGCCCGCGGCGGCGATTTGTGGCGGTTAGGACAGCATGGCTGCCGCGATGCGGAAAACCGCCAATCCTACGACTTTCGGCGTTCAACCCACCTCCGGCAGCGGCGGCCTGGCGCGGCCGAACAGCAGCATGATCGCAAGGCCCGCGACCACGATCAGCATCCCCGTGAGCCGCAGCGGCCCGAACGTCTCCCCGAACACCAGGCTCGACGCCCCTGCCCCGATGAACGGCACCAGCAATGCAAAAGGCACAACCTGCGCGGCGCTATAGGCGTGCAGCAGCCGCCCCCAGATCCAATAGCCGATGGTGGTCGAGCCGACCGACAGCGCCAGCATCGCGCCCATCACGCCGGGCGACAGATGCGTCAGCGACTCGACGATGGCCGGGCCGCCATCGCTGACCCAGGCCGCCAAGGCGAGCGGCGGCAGCGACGCCAGGCTGATCCAGGCAAACAGATCGAGCATCGGCACGTCGCGGGCGCGGCGCAGCAACAGATTGGTGAAGGCGAAGCTGATCGGGGCGGTCATCGTCACGGCGAACGCCAGCACGGTGAAGTCGTAGCCCACCGTCAAACAGATCATCAGCAGACCGCAGGCGGCCACCGCAATGCCGGCCAATTGCGCTCCGGTCGGCCGCTCGCCCAGCAACAGCGCCGCGAACCCCACCGTAAACAGCGCCTGGCTCTGCACGATCACCGCGGTCAATCCGGCCGGCACGCCGTGGGCGATGCCATAGGTCTGGGTGAGATACTGCCAAACCAACAGCAGGCTGATGCCGATCCACACCGGCCACGCCAGTTTCGGTCGCGGCAGCAGCAGGCACGGCAGCGCCGTGATGGCGAAACGCAGCAGATTGAGCAGCGACGGAGACATTTCGGTCAGCGCGTAGCGCGTGAACACGAAGCCGAGGCCCCAGATCACCGCCACCAGAACGGCGAGCGCCGTATCGGCGGGCTTCATCGTCGTTTCCGTCCCCTCGTCCGGCACCAACCGCGCCGCGTTCCCTGGGTCGTAGCTGATCCGTTCGCACCCGGTAACCCGCCCCGCACGCGGAGCTGTATCCCGCGCAACGATGCCGCAGCCGGGAACGAAACACCGGGAGATCCGGTTGGCGATTGGACGCCCGGCCAACACCCACGCCGGGCGCTGCTATCGAAAGGACGATCCGGATATGACGCTGATTCCGCACAACACGCTCGTCGTCGTCGCTGATGGCCGCGGCGCCTTGCTGCTGCGCAACACCGGCAAACCGGCCGACGTGACGCTGCGCCAGGAGCGCAAGCTCGAGCCGACCAATTTGGACGACGACGGCCCGTCGGGCTCGCGCCCCGAGGAGCAGAGCCAGAGCCAAACCGACGAAGCGACCTTCGCCAAGCAGCTCACCAACACGCTGAACAAGATGAAGCTCGACGGCGAGTTCGACCAGCTGGTGCTGGTCGCCGACCCGCAGACGCTCGGTCAGATGCGCCCGATCCTGCACAAGACCGTCGAAGCCTCGCTGATCCGCTCGCTGGCGAAGGATCTCACCAACCATCCGCTCGATCAGATCGCCGAAGCGATCGCGGCGTAGCGGTTACATCCCCTCCGCGCCGCGGCCGATCGCAGCGACGCCGGTGCGCACCACTTCGACCAGGCCGAGCGGGCGCATCAGCTCGATGAACTGATTGATCTTCGACGAGTTGCCGGTGATCTCGAACACGAAGCTCTCGGTCGAGGCGTCGATCACCCGGGCGCGGAAGGCCTCGGCGAGCCGCAGCGATTCAACGCGATGCTCGCCGACGCCGCGCAGCTTCACCATCGCAAGCTCGCGCTCGATCGAACGGCCGCTCAGCGTCATGTCGACGACCCGATACACCGGGACCATGCGGTCGAGCTGGTTCTTGATCTGCTGGATCACCATCGGCGTGCCGGTGGTGACGATGGTGATCCGGGACAGGTGCTTCTGCGCCTCGGTCTCCGACACCGTGAGGCTTTCGATGTTGTAGCCGCGGCCCGAGAACAACCCGATCACTCGGGCCAGAACGCCGGGCTCGTTCTGCACGATCACCGACAGCGTGTGAGTCTCGTTCGGATCGTGGCGCTCTTCCATGAAGTAAGCGGATGCGGGCTGGGTCATGTCTGTTCTCAGGTTTGAGCCGAATTATCAGTGAGCGTCATTGCCGGGCTTGACCCGCCAATCCATCATTCTTGCGAAGATCGATGGATGCGCGGGTCAAGCCCGCGCATGACGTCGTTGTTGAAGCGAAGCGCCTTGGATCACACCAGCGCCTTGCCGCCGGCGAAGGCGGCTGCGGTGGCTTCGTCGGTGGCTTCGGCCGGCAGCAGCATTTCGTTGTGCGCCTTGCCCGACGGGATCATCGGGAAGCAGTTCTCCAGCGCGGCGACGCGGCAGTCGAACAGCACCGGCTTGTTCACCTTGATCATGTCCTGGATCGCGCCGTCGAGATCGGACGGCTTGATCACCTGCATGCCGACTGCGCCGTAAGCTTCAGCGAGCTTGACGAAGTCCGGCATCGCTTCGGTGTAGGAGTGCGACAGCCGGTTGCCGTGCAATAGCTGCTGCCACTGCCGCACCATGCCCATGTACTGGTTGTTCAAGATGAAGATCTTGATCGGCAGTTCGTACTGCACCGCCGTCGCCATCTCCTGGATCGTCATCTGCACCGAGGCATCGCCAGCGATGTCGACGACGAGGCTGTCGCGATGCGCCACCTGCACGCCGAGGGCTGCCGGCAGGCCGTAGCCCATGGTGCCGAGACCGCCCGAGGTCATCCAGCGCTTCGGCTGTTCGAAGCCATAGAACTGCGCCGCCCACATCTGATGCTGACCGACTTCGGTCGTGATGTAGGTATCACGGCCGCGGGTCGCCTCGTACAGCCGCTGGATCGCGTATTGCGGCATAATGACGTCGTTGTTCTTCTTGTAGGCGAGCGAATTGCGCGCGCGCCAGGTCGCGACCTGCTGCCACCACTGCTTGATGTCGGGCTTCTTGGCCTCGGCCTTGAAGACGCCGAGCAGATCCTCGAGCACCGTGGCGACGTCGCCGATGATCGGCACGTCGACCCGGATGTTCTTGTTGATCGACGACGGATCGATGTCGATGTGGATCTTCTTGGCGTTCGGCGCGAACGCGTCGGTACGGCCGGTGATCCGGTCGTCGAACCGCGCGCCGATGCACAGCATGACGTCGCAACCATGCATCGTCATGTTGGCTTCGTAGGTGCCGTGCATGCCCAGCATGCCGAGCCAGTTCTTGCCCGAGGCCGGATAGGCGCCGAGGCCCATCAGCGTCGAGGTGATCGGGAAGTCGGTGATCTCGACCAGCTCACGCAGCAGTCGCGACGCTTCGGGGCCGGAATTGACCACGCCGCCGCCGGAATAAATCACCGGGCGCTTGGCGTTCGCCAGCAGCGCAACCGCCTTGCGGATCTGAGCGGGATCGCCCTTCTTGTTCGGCACGTAGGAGACGTGGACGTCGGCCTTGCGCGGCGGATGATAGGTGCCGGTGGCGAACTGCACGTCCTTCGGCACGTCGACCACAACCGGCCCCGGACGGCCGCTGGTCGCGACGTAGAACGCCTCGTGCAGCACCTTCGGCAGATCCTCGATCCGGCGCACCAGCCAGTTATGCTTGGTGCACGGCCGGGTGATGCCGACGGTGTCGCATTCCTGGAAGGCGTCGTTGCCGATCAGATGGGTCGGCACCTGGCCGGTGATGCACACCAGCGGGATCGAATCCATCAGCGCGTCGGCGAGCGGGGTCACCATGTTGGTAGCGCCGGGGCCCGAGGTCACCAGCACCACGCCCGGCTTGCCGGTCGAGCGCGCATAGCCTTCGGCCGCATGGCCGGCGCCCTGCTCGTGGCGGACCAGAATGTGTTGGACGTCCGACTGCTGGAAGATCTCGTCGTAGATCGGAAGTACTGCGCCGCCCGGATAGCCGAAGATGTGCTCGACACCGTGATCCTTCATCGCGCGGACGATCATCGCCGCACCGGTCATCTGGTTCGGATCGTGGCTATTGCTGTCGCTCATGGTTGGCTCCGGATGCGCCTTCGGGCGCTGTCGTTCGTGGTTCGGGATGGTTCAGGCAATAAAAAAGGGCCCGTCGAAGGCCCTCAGCGCACCGTCCGTTCGCGGGGTGGAGTCTATCCACCCCCGGCGGTGCGCCTGGGTACGATGACGAGAAGCAGGTCGGAAATTTTGTGTCGCATGTGGCCGGCTCGGCTTCCCAAAGGTTGCGCGGGACCATACCCCTCAAACCTTGAATGTCAAGGCGGGGGAAGACCCGTACGGATCAAACCTTAGCCGGATTTTGGGGTGGTCGCGAGCGGTAATAACAGGCAGTCGGCATGCTGCAGAGTAAGATGCGCGGGTCCGGGACGCTCCGGCTGCAGCCGTCTGCGCAAGCGGTGTTGCCTGAACCTCCACGCCAGCCCTCCCCTACCCCAAACGCGTCTTTCCAGATCGCGCTACGCACGCCCCGGAATGAACGAAGTCAGGAATACGTCCGCCTCCTCCGGCCTCACCCATTTGAATTCCGGCAGCTGGTGCCGAAACCAGGTGAACTGCCGTTTGGCATAATGCCGAGTGTCGGCGGCGCCGATCGCCGCGGCCTCGTCGAGGCCGATTTCGCCGCGCAGGTGCCGGATCAGCGCTGGCACGCCATGGGCTTTCATCGCCGGCAGCAGCGGATCGAGCCGGCGCTCAGCCAAGGCGGCAACCTCGTCCAGTGCGCCGGCCTGCAGCATCGCGGCGAATCGGGAGTCGATCCGCGCGTACAGCGCTTCGCGATCCGGGGCCAGGAATACCGCCACTACGTCGTCCGGCGGCAGCAGCGGCGGCGAAGCCTGCTGGTGCCAGTCGGCCAATGGCCGACCGGTCGCCAACACGACCTCCAGCGCCCGCGCGATTCGGGTCCGGTCGGCCGGCGCCAGCCGCGCTGCAGCCTCGGGATCGTGGCCCGCCAGCTCCGCGTGCAGCGCCTGCACCCCGTCCCGGTCGAGCCGCAGCCGCACCGCGTCGCGAACTTCGGCCGGCACCGGCGGCACCGCCGAAAGCCCCCGCGTCAAAGCCTTGAAATACAGCCCGGTCCCGCCGATCAGGATCGGCAGCCGCCCGGACGCGCGCGTTTCCGCCAGCGCCGCAGCGGCGGCCTCGACATAGGCCCCGGCTGAGAAATTCACCGCGGCATCGACCGTGCCGTAAAGGCGATGCGGCGCCAGCGCCTCCTCGTCCAGTGTCGGCCGGGCGGTGATGATGCGAAGGTCGCGATACACCTGCATCGAATCGGTGTTGATGACGGTGCCGCCGCTCGCTTGTGCCAGCTTCAGCGCCAAGGCCGACTTGCCGCTGGCGGTCGGCCCTGCGATAAGCACGGCCGCCGGCCGCCGGCCGCGCCGTTCCGGACCTTCCGCTGTCATGTCGCTCGTCGCCACGCTCATCTGCAATCCGAACAATCCCGCGCTGGATTCGACCGTGATCGAGGGGGCGCGTGCGGTGCTGCCTCAGCCCAACGAAGCGGTCTGGCTGCACGACGAGATCGCCGCTGACATCTTCTTTGCCAGCACCGAAGATCCCCTGGTGCTCGCCGCCCGGCTCCGCGCCGCCCGCGGCGATCTGCCGATCGACGTCGTGGTGCAGCCTGCCGCGACCCGGCGCAAGAAACTTTTTCTCGCCGACATGGATTCGACCATGATCGGCCAGGAATGCATCGACGAACTCGCCGGCTTCGTCGGGCTGAAGGACCATGTCGCTGCGATCACCGAGCGGGCGATGCGCGGCGAGATCGAATTCGAGCCGGCGCTGCGCGAGCGCGTCGCGCTGCTCAAGGGCCTGCCGCTCGAGGTGATCGGCCAGGTGCTGGACACCCGCATCACGCTGACGCCGGGCGGCCGCGCGGTGGTGCAGACGATGCGCGCCCACGGCGCCTACACCTGCCTGGTGTCCGGCGGCTTCACTCAGTTCACCCATGTGGTGGCCGAACGGCTCGGCTTTGCAGAACACCGCGCCAATGAGCTTCTCAGTCAGGACGGCAAGCTGACAGGCACGGTCGCCGAGCCGATCCTCGGCCGCGACGCCAAGCTGGCGACGCTGCTGGAGCTGCGCGAAGCCGACGATCTCGATGCGATCGACACCCTGGTGGTCGGCGATGGCGCCAATGATCTCGGCATGATCCAGGCGGCCGGTCTCGGGATCGCCTATCACGCCAAGCCTGCGGTCGCCGCAGCAGCCCACGGCCGTATCGATTTCGGCGACCTCACCGCGCTGCTCTATGCGCAGGGCTATCGGCGGGACGAATTCGTCGCCGACTGATCCCTTCCCTGTCTTGGTCCCAGGCTAACGCAGCAGCTCCCGCCGGTAGTGCTCGCGCAAGTCGGCCAGCACGATTCCCGACGTCATCATCACCGCGTGGATGTGCAGCATGAAAGCCTCGGGCGGCGAGAAGCCCTCGGTGCGGGCCAACTGCGCCAGAACCGCTTCAGCTTGAGCCTCATTCTCGCCGGCCTTATCGGCGCGCAGCGCAATCGTGGTGATCCGCTGCGGGCGCAGGCTCGCGACCACCGCGCCATAAGGCCGAACACCATCGGCAATCGCATCACGCATGGCCGGCGGCAGCCGCTCCGGCACATACCAGTTCTCGGCTTCCGACAGCACACGGTCGCCCCAGCGCAGCCAGACCCGGCGGCGGCGTAGCGTTTCGCCGGCCCGCGGCTGCAACGGTCCATCGTAGCAATCCGCCGCCACCGTCTCGTCAGCCAGCAGCGTGATCGCGATCGCCTCGGCCTCATAAGGATGATGGCGCCGGCACCACGCGATCAGCGCCGCAGTCGCGGTGTCATGCTCCCGCATGACCTTCAGGAACTTGTCGACGCTGCTCACGAACTCGGCCCAGCTTTCAACGAACGCGCCACGCAACACGCCGTGGCATCAGCCGGGTATCGGTCTGTGGCGGCGATTCCACCATTCACCGATCCTCCAATGCGGCATCACGTCCTCTCGCCAAAACCTGCTCGCCAAGATCCGACGCATTTGCTCGTCGCCGCCTCGTGTCATCGTCAACAGCGCGTTAATCCGGATCGCGCGAACATCGTTCAAATGACGTACTTTGGCGTGCGCGATTACCTCAAAACCGCACCGATGTGGCTGCGCCACGCACCGAACTTGATCAATTGTCGAAAGGATCGGGGAGCGCTCACTTAACAGTTTGTCCAGCAACGCTGCCCATAGTCACGCTCGAAATTCCTCATCTGTGAGTTTGCGAGACATGGCAGAAGCTGTTGCTCTAGGGGCGTTCGGCAAGGTGATCTCGGTGCGCGGTTCCGGTGCGCGCGTCGGGCTGTTGCCGTCGAGCCGGCTGGTGCCCTCTGCCGTACGCGCCACCGTGGGCCGCTTTGTCAGCATCCGGACCGCAAGCTCCACCATCATCGCGATCATCACCGAGGTGTCGAGCGAGAACCTCGCCGAGACCGACGAGCATATCGCGGTCGCGTCGGTCGACCTGCTCGGCGAGATCCTGCCGGGGCCGCTTCGACCGAAGTTCCAACGCGGCGTCACCAACTACCCGACCATCGGCGACTCGGTAGACCTGATCTCCAGCGACGACCTGCGCATCGTCTATGAGCCGAGCGGCTCCGACCAGATCGATGTCGGAACCCTGCAGCAGGATCCCTCGGTGATCGCCTATGTCGACATCGAAGAAATGCTGTCGAAGCATTTCGCCGTGCTCGGCTCGACCGGCGTCGGCAAATCCACCGGCGTGTCACTGCTGCTCAACGAAATCCTGAAGTCGCGCCCGGCGCTGCGCATCTTCCTGCTCGACGTCCACAACGAATACGGCCGCAGCTTCGGCGACAAGGCGCTGGTGCTCAATCCGCGCAACCTGAAGCTACCGTTTTGGCTGTTCAACTTCGAGGAAATCGTCGACGTGCTGTTCGCCGGCCGCCCCGGCGTGCCCGAAGAACTCGACATCCTGGCCGAGGTGATCCCCGTCGCCAAAGGTCTTTACGTGCAATACACCAGCACCGATCGGCTTGGCCTCAAGCGGGTCGATCCGAAGTCGATCGGCTACACCGCCGACACGCCGGTGCCGTATCGCCTCGTCGACCTGATCTCGCTGATCGACGAGCGGATGGGCAAGCTGGAAAACCGCTCCTCGCGCATCATCTATCACAAGCTGATCTCGCGCATCGAGACGGTGCGCAACGACCCCCGCTACGCCTTCATGTTCGACAACGCCAATGTCGGCGGCGACACCATGGCGGAAGTGATCAGCCATCTGTTCCGCCTGCCCGCCAACGGCAAGCCGATGACGATCATGCAGCTCGCCGGCTTCCCGGCCGAGGTGGTCGACTCGGTGGTGTCGGTGCTGTGCCGGATGGCATTCGACTTCGGCCTGTGGAGCGATGGCGTGTCGCCGCTGCTGTTCGTCTGCGAAGAAGCCCACCGCTACGCTGCGGCCGACCGCGCCATCGGCTTCGGCCCGACCCGCAAGGCGGTGTCACGCATCGCCAAGGAAGGCCGCAAATACGGCGTCTATCTCGGCCTCGTCACCCAGCGCCCGGCCGAGCTCGACGCGACGATCCTGTCCCAGTGCAACACGCTGTTCGCGATGCGGCTGGCCAACGACCGCGACCAGTCGCTGCTGCGGTCTGCGGTGTCCGACGCCGCCGCCAACCTGCTCTCCTTCGTGCCCTCGCTCGGCACCCGCGAAGTGCTGGCGTTCGGCGAAGGCGTGGCGCTGCCGACCCGCCTGCGCTTCAAGGAAGTGCCGGCACATCAGCTGCCGCGCAGCGAGGCTGCGATCTCGACCGTGCCGTCGGCGGCCGCCGGCAACGACATGCACTTCGTCAGCGCGGTGCTGGAGCGCTGGCGCGGCGCGACCTCGCATCGCGACGTGCCGAACGATCCGGGCATCACCGAGCGCCCGCTCGCACGGACGATGGATGCTCCGATGCTGCAGCCCTCGCTCGGGCTCGATCCGGACCGCTTCTCGCTGCTGAAGAAGCCGCTGCGCTGAGACTTCAGAAGTCGAAGCTCGCCGAGACCAGATAGGTCCGCGGCGCGCCGGGGCTGAGGATCCCGCGGCCGGTCGTGGCCCAGTAGTTCTCGCCGGTGACGTTCTGGACATTGGCCCGCAGGGTCACAGGAACTCGGTCGATCTTAGTGGTATAGCGAACGCCGAGATCGAGCGTGGTCCAGGCCGGAATGCTCTGAGTGTTGGCCTGGTCGTAGAACTGCGACGCGGTGTGGATCACCCGGCCGGTGATCGTCACACCCCGGGCAGGCCCCGGCAGATCGTATTCGCCGTACAGATTGAGCTGCATCGTCGGGACGCCAACCGCCGTATTGCCGTTGAACGCGGGGTTCGCAGCTTTCGTCAGCACGCCTTCGATCCAGCTCACGCCGCCGACGACTCGCAATCCCGCGACCGGTTGCCCGAACACATTGAGTTCGACGCCGCGATTGCGTTGCTCGCCATTGAGCGCAAACACCCGGGTGGTCGGATCGAGGAAGCCGCTCGGTTGCTTGATTTCGAATCCGGCGACTGAGACGCCGACTGGGCCGAAGTCATACTTCGCGCCGGCCTCGACTTGCTTTGACACCGTCGCGGGGAAGCTCTGGTTGAGGTTGACCGCATTGGTCGGCGGCGCCGTCGAAGTCAGGCCTTCGATGTAGTTGGCATACAGCGACAGCCGCTCGATCGGCTTGATGACCAGGCCTGCGCCCGGAGAAAACGCATCGTTGCGCGCGTCGGACGTCACCAGGCCGGTCACCGGGCTCAGCGTCTTGGCATCGATCCCCTGCCAGCGGCCACCGATCGTCAGCTCGACGCGATCGTTCAGCACCGACATCGTGTCGGCGATCGCAATGCTGCGGTTGAAGCGCTCTGCGGTCGTGGGCGAGGTCCGCGGCAGTCCGGCATCGCTGCGCGGCGGCGCGTACACCGGATTGTAGATGTTCGAGGTAATGGTCGCACCTACCGGAATGTTGGTCAGACCGGTGTCCTGCCAGAGGCCGGATGCCGCGACGCCGACCCGGTGCTTCACCGGTCCGGTGTCGAACTGACCGCGCACGCCGACCTCGCCGGTGTTGCTGTTGGTCTGGAACGGGGTCAGTTGGATCGTATCGCGGTAGTCGCCACGCGCGTTGATGATCGACGGCAGACCGCCGAAATAGACCTGATGGAATTCGCTGTGGCCGTAAGCGGCATAGACGGTGAGTTGATCGGTCAGATCATACTCGGCTCGGATCGCGGCCGATTTGTTGTTGCTGTCGCGATATTCCCACGGCTGCTGCTGATTGATCCGCAGATCCGGCGCTTGCGGGATAGGAAAGCCCGGCAGCACCGAGCGATTGCGCAGCGGCGAATTGAAGTCGACCTTCTGATAGCCAAGGTCGAGGCCGACCCGCAGGCGTTCGCCGCGATAATCGAGGGCCAGCGACGTGACGCCGTATTCCTGTTTCTGGTTGTCGATCGGCGTACTGCCGGACTGATACGCGCCGTTGAAGCGGATTCCCCACTCGCCATTGGTCCCGTAACGTCGGCCGACATCGATTGCATTGTAGCTCTGGGCGTTCGATATGAATCCGGTCGTGAACCGCGTCAGCGGCACGTCACCGGCGCGTTTCGGAATCAGGTTGATCGTTCCGCCGATCGTGCCGAACGGCGGCATGCCGCTCAGCATTGTGCTGGGGCCGTGCTGCACTTCGACGCGTTCGATCGGCTCGAGCGCAGGATTGAAGGAGTCGGCGACGCCATACAGGCCGTTGAAGGCGATGTCCTGGGCGAACACCGGGAAGCCGCGAATGAAGAAGCCCTGGATGCCGCTATAGGCCGGCACGTTGGAGCGCACGGAGGGATCGTTGCCGAGCACGTCGAGCAGCGTTCGCGACTGCTGATCCCGGATGAGCTTCTCAGTGAAGCTGGTGAGGCTGAACGGCGTCGACATCACGTCGCGGTTGCCGAGCAGACCGACGCCGGCACCGCGCGCAACCTGATCGCCCGGAAAGCCAGCCGGCAAGGTTGCCTGCAGAGCGCCTGCCGAAACCGGACGGGGCTGCGTTGCCACGCTGGCCGGGTTGGGAGCCCGTCGGCTCGCTGTCGATCGGGATGCTTGCGACGGCCTGCGCTGCGGGGACGTCGCGGCGGCGCGGCGGCGTGACGTCTCGACGACGATGGCAGGTAGTGAACGTCCTGTCGCGCTCGCCGGAGATTCCGTTGAAGCACCCGGAGCGGAAGCCGGCGCAGGAGCTTCCTGTGCAGCGGCCGCATGAGAGAGGAGGAGAACCGACGCACAGACAAACGACAGCGCTCCCGCTGCCGGGAAATTCAGGTCCTTCAACATGCCCCCCAAAAGATCTTCAGTCGGTGATGCCGCCTTGTGCTCGGCTATGCAGATCACCAACGGCACCATCCGATAAGCAAACGGCGGTAACGGGCACCACTAGAACCGTTCTAGCGTGCTGTTGAAGAAACCTGCGGCATGCGTCCCAACGTGATTTTCCTTTGATCCGAGCACAGGCTTGCCCCCGAGATGCGAAGAAGTGTCGCATCTGCGCGCACACTGATCGTCGTCTCAGATTGAGCCCAACGCGCGCGTGCTGGATCCGCCCATGACAACCTGATCGGCTCGAAGAACAGATCGGCAATCCTCGCGTTATTCGGAGCGGCACGACGCAAGCGACACGGAGCTTCGACACGAGGGAGGATTGGCGTTGCTACCCTGGTGGGACATCCTGCTGCGTCTTGGCGTTGCCGCGATGGCCGGCGGGCTGATCGGGCTCAACCGCGACCTCAAGAACAAGCCGATCGGGATGCGCACGCTGGCGCTGGTCGCGCTCGCGTCCGCGCTGTTAGTGGCGCATGCCGACCATTCGGCGACGAGCGATCAATTGTCCGATCCGACCAGCCGTGTGATCCAGGGCATTCTCACCGGCATCGGCTTTCTCGGTGCCGGCGTGATCGTTCGAAGCGGCAACCGGCTGGAAATCCACGGCCTCACCACCGCGGCATGCACCTGGCTCGCCGCCGGCATCGGCATCGTCTGCGGTGCGGGACAGTGGTTGATCGTCGGCGTGGCGCTGGTGATCACCTTCGCGGTGCTGATCGGCGGACATCCGGCCGAGCGGCTGCTGCATCGCCTGCTCGGCGGCGCCAAGGACGAACGCGGCCATAGCGCCGCGCCCGAAGACTAAGGCCGAGATCAATCGTCCGCAGCGGGCCCGCACCAGCCGGGCAGATAGATCGCGTCTTTGCTCTTGGCGAGCGCCAGCGCTTTCTCAGCCGCGTTCTGGAAGTCGGCGGTGACGCTCTTGCGTGACAAGCGCCGGCGCAGGAAATCGGCCCACAGAAATTCGCTGAACGGCGTGGTGTCCTTGGCATAGCCGCCAACGCGGCGCAGTTCGCCGGCAAGACTCCGGAATGGATCATCCTTCAGGTCCGCAACCGTTTTGGGAATCTCGCGGTAATGATGCCGCTCGCCTTTGGCGTCGTACGGATAAACCCAGCGCCGGCTATCGAGCACCACCCAGAACGCATCGCGATCCACCATGGTGAGGTCGGCGATCACCGTGACCAACACTTCCTTGACGCCCTCGTCGTGGAGCGCCCGGGCCAAATGGTGATGATCGATCACGTAGTGCGTCTTGCCGGGACCAAGCACCACCGGGATCATGTGATTGCCGAGCAGTTCGGCCTGCTTCTTCGGCTTGTGCTGGCGCCAGCGCAGCCGCTTCTCCTTCACCTCGCGCATCCCGACCGTCATCTGAGTCGGACGCAGCGACAGGATCGGGATCGTATGCAGCAACGGTTCACGCGGGTTGGTCATCGCTGGGCCTCCTGAATTGCCAGGTTCCTGCGGAGTATGGCACGGCCCTCCCCGCCGGCAACGCGGCGCACCGGAGGGCCAGACACGCCCGGCCGGCATGTTCCATCCGGTCTATTGCGGAGTTTTCCCGAAATCGTATCCTCACTAGGATGATCGGGTCGAACCCGTTCCGGGCGACGGCTGGACGGCAGCGATGAAGAATCAGCGCATCTCCCTCCCCGATGACGACCACCGCGTATTGCCGTTTCGGCCGCGCGACGCCGTTCCTGTGCCGGCCCCAGAAGATGGCGGTCGCCCCTCCGCAACCATTCTGCCCTTCCGGAGAGAGATGCCGCAGCTCGAGCACGATCCCGACGAGTCCGGCCGCGACAACGCCCCCGACGATTTCCGCCACCGGATGCTGACCAACATCGCCGCTTTGGCGCTGACCATCACGCTGACAGTGGTCGGCATCTGGCTCGCGACCAGCATCGCCGATATGCGGCGGACTCAGGACTGCGTGCTGATGGGCCGGCACGACTGCGCCGCCATCGCAGCGCCGCGCTAGATTCGCCAGAGCTTCCCGCTAGTTGCCCAAAACCCGCGCAATGCGTGGATTTGCCCGCCATTGAACTCGGAGCAACGCTCCGTTATACGGGCAATCGCCTGTCACCAGGATGACGGCTGAAGCCGCCGTAAATCGGCCATTTCCGACATAATATCAAAGGCTTAAAATGACTTCCACATTCGATCGGGTGGCCACCATCATCGCGGAAACCTGCGACATTCCGCGTGAGACGATCACCCCGGAGAGCCATGCGATCGATGACCTGGGGATCGACAGCCTCGATTTCCTCGACATCGCGTTCGCGATCGACAAAGCTTTCGGTATCAAGCTGCCGCTGGAGAAGTGGACCCAGGAGGTCAACGACGGCAAGGCGACCACCGAGCAGTATTTCGTTCTCAAGAATCTCGCCGCCCGCATCGACGAACTGGTTGCCGCCAAGGGCGCGTAGTGGCGCGGTTCGGAAGCCGCCCACGCCATGAACCTTGAATATTTCCACCTGATCGACCGAATCGCCGAGCTTCGCCTCGCTGACCGCAGCATCACGGTCGAGGCTCGGGTGCCCGAGACCAGCACGATCTTCGAAGGCCACTTCCCCGGCTACCCGCTGATGCCGGGCGTGCTCTTGATCGAGACCATGGCCCAGAGCTCGGGCTGGCTCTTGATCGCGCTGATGCAATTTCAGCGCATGCCGTTCCTGGCCGCGGTCAAGGAAGCCAAGATGCGTACCTTCGTGACGCCCGGCGAGACCTTGTCGATCGACGTCTCGGTGGTGCACGAGGGCTCCGGCTTCACGATGACCGAAGCGAAGATCAAGAGCGGCGGTAAGCTCGCGTGCAATGCCACGCTGACGTTCCGCCACGTCCCGTTTCCGCATCCCGACCTGCGCGGGCATATGGAAGCGATGGCGAAGCAAATCGGATTTCCGGAGCAGATGATCCATGGCTGACACCAACACGTCCCGCGCCGAACCGATCGAAGCCTGGATTACCGGCATCGGCCTCGCCAGCTCGCTGGCCGAGGGGCTCGACGCCCATTGGGATGCGCTGACCGAGCGCCGCGTCAACGTCGATACCAGCGGTTTTGCGCCCTACGTCGTGCACCCGCTGGCGCCGCTCAGCTTCGACAAGCAGATTCCCAAGAAGGGCGATCAGCGCCAGATGGAAGCCTGGCAGCGGATCGGCACCTATGCGGCCGGTCTGGCGCTCGAGTCCGCCGGCATCAAAGGCAACACCGAGATCCTGTCGCGGATGGACATGATCGTCGCCGCCGGCGGCGGTGAACGCGACCTTGCGGTCGATTCCGCCGTGCTCAATGGCGAAGGTTACGGCACCGTGCCGCCCAATGCGCTCAACGAGCGCCTCATGAATGACCTGCGCCCCACCCTCTTCCTCGCCCAGCTCTCCAATCTGCTCGCCGGCAACATCGCGATCGTGCATGGCGTCACCGGCTCGTCGCGCACCTTCATGGGTGAAGAGGAAGCCGGCGTCGACGCCGCGCGAATTGCGCTGGCGCGGATTGCTGCCGGCCAGAGCGACATCGCGCTGATCGGCGCCGCCCAGAACGGCGAGCGCAAAGATCTGCTGATGCTGTATGAGTTCGGCGACTTCAATCTGAAGGACAACTACGCGCCGGTGTTCGCACGCGGTCCCAAGGGCGGCTTCGCGCTCGGCTCGGGCGCGGCGTTCCTGGTGATCGAGTCGAAGGCGCATGCGCAGGCGCGCGGCGCCAAGCCGTATGCGCGGCTAAAGAACGTCGTCGCCGACCAGTCTCGCCGCCGCAACGCCGGCGACGTCACTGCGTCCCTGGAGAAGCTGTGGTCGCAGCTCGGCCCGCGCGATGGCGCCACCGCGATCATCACCGGCGCAACCGGTGCCGAGCCGGCGACCGCGGAGGAAACTGCATTCCTGCGCAATCACTCCGGCACGCCGGTGCGCGGCACCGCGACGCCGTTCGGCCATGTGATGGAAGCGCAATTCCCGCTCGGTATCGCGCTCGCGGCGCTGTCGCTGTCGCGCGGCGCGCTGTATCCGCCGAACGACCCGACCGGTCTCGAAGTTGAAATGAGCAAGACCCCCGACCAGATTGTCGTGATCGGGGCGGGCCACTGGCGCGGCGAAGGCATGGCGCTGGTCGAGGCCGTTCGGTAAGGGGGACGCAATGACCGTGACGCGGGACAAATTCGGCAGACCGATCGTGGTCGTCACCGGCATGGGCGTGGTCACCTCGCTCGGCGCCGGCAAGACCGACAATTGGGCCAGGCTCACCGCCGGCGAATCCGGCATCCGCACCATCACCCGCTTTCCGATTGACGGGCTGAAGAGCACAATGGCCGGCACCGTGGACTTCGTCCCGGTCGAGCCGTTCTCCTCGGTCGTGCTCGGTGAAAAGCTCGCCGACCTCGCCACCGAAGAGGCGATCGCGCAGTCCGGCATCGGCCGCAAGGGCGACTTCCCGGGCCCGCTGTTTCTCGCGGTCGCGCCGGTCGAGCTGGAGTGGCTGCCGCGCCAGGAATTGGCGCGCGCCACCGGCGCCAATACCGCGATCGATTACGATGCCCTGCTCCGCGTCAGCGGCGGCGGTGCATTTACGCAGTATCATCGGCGCTTCCTGTTTGGCTCGGTCGCCGATCATCTCGCCGACACCTTCGGCACCAAGGGCTCGCCGATCTCGCTGTCGACCGCTTGCGCGTCCGGCGCGAGCGCAATCCAGCTCGGCGTCGAAGCGATCCGGCGCGGTGAAGCGGATGCGGCGCTGTGCGTCGCGACTGACGGCTCGGTCAACGCCGAAGCGCTGATCCGGTTCTCGCTGCTGTCGGCGCTGTCGACCCAGAACGATCCCCCGCAAGCGTCCTCGAAGCCGTTCGCCAAGAACCGCGACGGCTTCGTGATGGCCGAAGGCGCCGGCGCGCTGGTGCTGGAGAGCTATGAATCGGCAGTGGCGCGCGGCGCCTCGATCCTCGGGGTGATCGCCGGCTGCGGCGAACTCGCCGACAACTTCCACCGCACCCGCTCGAGCCCGGACGGCAAGCCGATCATCGGCTGCATCAACAAGACGCTCGCCGACGCCGGCATGAGCGTCGATCAAATCGACTACATCAACGCCCACGGCACCGGCACGCCCGAGAACGACAAGATGGAGTATCTCGGCATCTCCAGCGTATTCGGCGAGCGCGCTTCGTCGCTGCCGGTGTCGTCGAACAAATCGATGGTCGGCCACACCCTGTCGGCCGCCGGCGCGGTCGAAGCGATCTTCTCGCTGCTGACGCTGGAGCATCAGCGGATTCCGCCGACCATCAACTACGACGTGCCGGATCCGGCGATCCCGCTGGATGTGGTGCCCAATCAGGCCCGCGACGCCCGCGTCACCAGCGTGATGTCGAACTCGTTCGGGTTCGGCGGCCAGAACGCCTCGCTGATCCTGACCCGCGAACCGGCCTAACCGCCTGTGAGTCGCAGTTCCGGCTGCCGCGGTTGACGCCGCGGCCGCCAACGGCGATACGCAGGGCGCAAGCCTCCAACCGTTCGGACGAACCCCATGCGCGCGCTCACCCTCGTTGCCGACCGCAATCTCGTGGTCGCCGACCTGCCGTCTCCCCCGCCCCCGGCGGCTGGCGAGGTGCAGGTCCGCATCGCCGCGGTGGCGCTGAACCACATCGACGTGTGGGGCTATCGCGGTATGGCCTTCGTCAAGCGCAAGCTGCCGATCGTGGTCGGCGCCGAAGCCTCCGGCACGATCGAAGCGGTCGGTGACGGCGTCACCGCGTTCAAGCCCGGGCAGAAGGTCGTGATGTACGGCGCGCTGACCTGCGGCCGCTGCAAAGCGTGCCAGGAAGGCCGCGACAATCTCTGCGAAAACGTCGGCGGCCTGATCGGCTTCCATGTCGACGGCTTTGCGCGCGAGCTGATGAACATCGCAGCACGGCTGGTGATCCCGGTGCCGGATGGCGTCGACCTGCGCGACGCCGCCTGCGCGCCGATCGCGTTCTCGACCGTGCAGCACATGCTGTTCGACAACGCCAAGCTGCAGCCTGGCGAAACCGTGCTGGTCCATGCTGGAGGCTCCGGCATCGGCACCGTCGCGATCATGATGGCCAAGGCGATCGGCTGCACGGTGATCACCACCGTTGGCGACGATTCCAAGATCGAAGGCGTCAAGAAGCTCGGCGCCGATCACGTCATCAACTATCGCCAGGACCGCTTCGAGCACGAGTGCCGCAAGATCACCAAGAAGAAGGGTGTCGACGTGGTGTTCGAACACGTCGGCGCCGACACCTTCAACGGCTCGCTGCTCAGCTTGAAGCGCGGCGGCCGGCTGGTGACCTGCGGCTCGACCTCGGGCCCGACCACCACCCTTAACCTGATGCAGCTGTTCCAGCAGCAGTATAAAATCTTCGGTTCGTTCGGCGCGACGATGAAGAACATCGCCGAAAGCCTCGACAAGATGGCGGCCGGCATGCTGCCGGTGATCGACACCGAAGTGCCGCTCGACGACGTCGGCGCCGCACTGAAGCGGATGGAAAGCCGTCAGGTGTTCGGCAAGATCATCGTCCGGTTCTGATGAAGGTCGCCCTGTATCGCGCCAAGCTGCGCGCCCAGCGCGCGGCCAAGGACGTCGTCGGCAAGGTCGTCGGGCCGGTGGCGATCGGCGCGCTGCATTTGGCGCGGAAGTTCGATCCCGACAAGAGCGCCCGGCTGTTCGGCGCGGTTGCTCGCAAATTCGGCCCGCGTTTTCCGGAGCAGCGGATCGGCCGCGACAACCTCACCGCGGCATTTCCGGAGAAGTCGCCGGACGAGATCGAGGCCATCCTCAGCGGCGTCTGGGACAATCTCGGCCGATCGGCGGCAGAGTTCGCGCATCTCGACTCGGTGTGGGACTACGACGTCGAGCATCCCGAGCGCAGCCGCATCCAGGTGACCGGCCGCTCCCTCGAGCTTTTCGAAAAGCTCCGTGACGATGGCAAGCCGGCGCTGATTTTCGCCAGCCATCTCGGCAACTGGGAGTTGCCGGCGGTCGCCGCCGTCGCGCACGGCCTCGACACTGCGGTGCTGTATCGCCGGCCGAATATCGAAGCCGCCGACCGCATCGTCGAAGAAATCCGCTCGGTGAAGATGGGGCAGCTCGTCGCCGCCGGATCGAGCGCGCCGTTCAAGCTGGCGCAAGCGCTGCAGGACGGCAAGCACGTCGGCATGCTGATCGATCAGCACTTCACCAAGGGTGTCGACGTCACCTTCTTCGGCCGCACCGCGAAGGCCAACCCGCTGCTGGCAAAGCTGCTGCGGCAGATCGAGTGTCCGCTGCACGGCGCCCGCGTCATCCGCCTCCCCGATGGCCGTTTCCGCGCCGAGTTGACCGAAGAGATCGAGCCGGTCCGCGATGCCGACGGCCGGATCGACATCCAGGGCACGATGCAGGCGTGCACCTCGGTGATCGAAAGCTGGATCCGCGAAACGCCCGAGCAATGGCTGTGGCTGCACCGCCGCTGGCGTTGATGGTCCGCTTAGTCAGCGCTTAGTCGCGTCGAAGCGCGTCCGTGTCTCCAAAATCCGCTTAGTTCGCTCAGGATCCGAGTAAGTTTAGACTCGGCCTGCGTGACGTCTTGAAGACGAGCTGCGCCGCTTGGCCAATCTGCTCCGTGCTCAGACACATCGGAGTCCGCGTGGAACCATGCGGAACCTGCTGCGCTGCGGCGGGCCGTCAACTTGACCGATTCGGGTATTAACCTCACAGTGGCGCTCGCAAATCACTTTGCGGCCGTCCATCTGGATCGAGGGAATACATGGAACTTCCAAGGCGTGCCCGCGGTGATGAGCTTCTGGTTCCCGGCAAGATGGCGAGCCTCCGCGCGCGCCTCCGCCGGCTATCGGGGCAGCATGATCTGACGACCGTCATCGTCAGCGCGTTCGATCATCGCACCCGCGTTCTGCCCTTTGTTCTCGCCGACACCCGCATGGCACCCGGCGGAGTCCGGTCGATCGGTTCCGCGATGGCCGACGTCGGCTTCGACAAGACCCGGATCGTGCTGCAGCAGTGGAACCGCAATTTCAGCCCGTTGCAAATGCGACTCGACGGCCGGATTCCCGACCTGTTCCTGGTCTCGAGCATGCATTTGCATTCCGCCGAATGCGATCGTCTGATCCGGGAAGCCTGCCAGATCGAGCCTGACAAACGCCCCCTGATCATGGTCGGCGGACCTCGGATTCGCTACGAGCCGTGGCACGTGTTCGGCGGCGGCGATCCGTCCTGGGCGGCCGATGTCGCCGTCACCGGCGAAGAATACGTCTTCCTCGAATTGCTCGATGTGCTGCTGTCGATGCGCGCGGCCGGCGAGTCGATGCGCTCGGTATTCCAGCGTGCTCGCGATGGCGGCGCGCTCGATGAGGTGGCGGGCATTGTCTACGCACGCCGCGCCTCGCGTAGCGGTCCGATCGAGGAGCTGATCGACACCGGCGTGCAGCGCCTGCTCGGTGATCTCGATGAGCTGCCCGATCCGGTGCACGGCTACAAGCTGCTGGAGGCGCCGAGCAACAGCGCGACGCTGGCCAGCCAGGCGTTGCCGATCAACCGCGTGAAGCGATACAGCCCGATCGCCAGCATCGTGATGACCGCCGGCTGCAAGTTCAGGTGCTCGTACTGCCCGATCCCCGCCTACAACCAGTCGCAGTTCCGCGCCAAGAGCGGTGAACGCATTGCCGAGGAGATCGGGCAGATCGCCAGCACCTTCGGCATCTATCACTTCTTCGGTGCCGACGATAACTTCTTCAACGATACCAAGCGCACGCTGGACATCGCCGGTACGCTCGCGCGCAAGCGCTCCGAACGGCCGTTCTGCAAGGTGCGGCTCGGCACCGAGGTTACGGTGCACGACACCGTCGGGATGCGAGATCACCTACCGCTGATCCGCGATGCGGGCTTTGCGGCGGTGTGGCTCGGCGTCGAGGACATGACCGCAACGCTGGTGAAGAAGGCGCAGGACAAGGACAAGACCCAACTCGCCTTCAAGCTGCTGCGCGAGAACAACATCCTGCCGATGCCGATGATGATGCACCACGACAGCCAGCCGCTGGTGACGTGGAAGTCGAACTACGGCTTGATCAACCAGATCAGGCTGCTGCGGCAGGCCGGCTCGATCAGCACGCAGGTGATGATGCTGACCCCTGCCCCCGGTTCGAAGTGGTACGAGAACGTGTTCGAATCCGGGATGGCGTTCAGCCGCGCCGGCGATATCCAGGTCGAGCCGCACATCATGGACGGCAACTACGTCGTCGCATCGAAGCACCCGCGGCCGTGGCTGAAGCAGCTCAATCTGCTGATCGCCTATACTTACTTCTTCAACCCGATCCGCTTCGTGAGCGCGCTGGTGTTCTCGAAGTCGGCAGACGTGTTCTCCAGTGCGGAGACTCGTCCCGCGCACGAGGTCGCGCATTTCTCGCCCGCCAAACGGATGCGGCGTCGGGCCTGGCTGAAATTCCGCGCCCACATCGTCGATGCCGGGGCGCAGATCTACGGCATGATCGGGCTTGCACACACCTATCGTCGAACCGCCGGCTGGGCGTGGCGGCTGCTGCGCGGCGACATCGAGCGGCATGACCGCGCCCCGGTCAGTCCGATCCCAATGCGGGGCGTCGGCGACAAGCCATCCGACCACGCGTTGCCAGGGACGGTCGATCTACGGGATCTCGACCAGGTTACTCTCCACGGCGCGCCAGCACCGAAACTGGCGAAGACCGCCTGATCGCTGGCCCCGCGCTAAAACGAGTACTCCATGCCGACCGTGACGCCTTGAAGAAGCGTCGAGGAGCGACAATCGACGCCGACCGCCGTCACGCTGCTGGACGTGGTTGAGGTCGCCTGAACTTGGGCCGGCGCCAACGCCACGCGGCCGAGCCACAACGCTTCGTATCCAAGCTTGACGGCGACGTGATCGCTCAGCCGATATTTTGCCGCGATGCCGCCCTGTCCAACGAAGGCGGCCGCGTCGGTGGCCGCGTATGTCGGGTAGAGCTGCTTCTGCATGCTGACCTGCGCGGCTTGCGTCGCATGGTTGTCGAACACGCCGGCCTTCAGCACCGCGTCGACCGAGACGCGTTCGATCTCCCACAAGGTCGCTCGCACGCCGACTTGAACGCCGTAGAGGTTGTTCGTCGTCGAACTCGTCCAGAACGGCGGATTGATCACGACCGGGCTGCCGGGGACCGGAACGGCATCGGACAGCCGGCTCGGCACTCTGAACTTCCACATCGGCTGGCCGAGATCGGCCGGATCCAGCGTCCCTTGCAACTGATCGTGCAGTTGCAGCCAGCGAACACCTGCCAGCAGCGTCACGCGCGGCGTCATCTCCAGCCGCGCGTTGGCCTCCAGGCTGTGCAGCCGGGTATCGTCCTGCCACACCATTGCTTGATAGGCATAGTCCTGCGTCTGCCAGAACGTACCGGGCGCTTTCATCACCAGCCATTGTCCTGGCGTCTCGGGGCCGACGCTTTTTGATGCCTTCAGGCCGAGCACATTGAAGTAGGACAATTCGACGCCGTAACCCGACGGGTCTTGGTAGCTGACGCCGATCCTCGGACCGGCGGCCAAGCGCTGATTGAGCTGATTGCTGTTCAGCACCTCGGCACCGGGGACGTTGGTAGTGTTCGGGCCGACCGGTGTCCACCACGGCACATCGCCCGGCACGAGCGAAACAAGCGATTGATTACCCGTCCCGGCGCGGCCAAGCACCAAAGCTTCAGCCGAAACGGTCCAGCGCGGAGCCCCGCGCTCGCGAGGCGGCTCGCCCGCGCTGGCTGTCTCCGTGACGCCGGTGAGGACAGCAAGACTGCACAGCCAAAGGATGGCCAGAGAACAGCCGCCACGAAGTCGCGCGAAGGATCGGATCGCCATTGGCATAAACCGATCCTGCGCCCGCTGGGGCCGATTCGGGCACTCGTGCGCCTACGCAGTTTGTTGAGGTATCGAGGCTCCGAACTACTCCCGTACCCGCAGGCGATCGATACGGAGCGTCAGCGCCCCGTCTTCACCCGCGTCCACAGCCGGTTGATCGTGCGCTGCGTCGCAGGATCGCGCGCGGTGATCACGAACAATCGCCCCTGGGTGTCAGCGTCCGGATAGATCGCCTTGTCGTTCAGCACCCTTGGATTGATGAAGTCCTGACTCGTCTTGTTGCCGTTGGCGTAGGACAGGAAATCCGAATTACGCGCGGCGATGTCCGGCCGGTACAGGAAGTTGATCAGTTCGTGCGCCTCGGCGACGTTCTTGGCGTCGGCCGGGATCGCCAGATTGTCGAAGAACATCTGCGCGCCCTCCTTCGGGATCGCGTAGCCGATTTCGACTCCGTTATGAGCTTCGGCCGCGCGCGATTGCGCCTGCTTGATGTCGCCCGACCACGCCACCACCAGGCAGATCTCGCCTGTGGCAAGCGCGTTGAGATATTCGGACGAATGGAACTTGCGCACCGAAGGCTGGACCTTGCCGACAACCTCGGCGGCCTTTTCCAGATCGTCTTTGTTGGTCGAATTCGGATCACGGCCGAGATAGGTCAGCGCTGCCGGCAGGATGTCGTCGGCGGAATCCAGCATGTGGACGCCGCAGTCCTTGAACTTCGCCAGGTTCTCCGGCTTGAAGATCATCTCCCAGCTATCGATCACGGCGCCCTCGCCGAGAATCCGCTTCACCGCAGCAACGTTGTAGCCGATGCCGGTGGTGCCCCACATGTAGTTGACGGCGAACTGATTGCCGGGATCGTAAAGCGCCAGCTTGTCAGTGACGAAGTCCCAGGCGTTCTTCAGGTTCGGCAGCTTCGACTTGTCGAGCTTCTGGAATACGCCGGCGGTGATCTGACGCTGCAGGAAATAAGCGGTCGGCACCACGAGGTCGTAGCCGGACTTGCCGGCGAGCAGCTTGGTCTCCAGCGTCTCGTTGGCATCGAAGGTGTCGTACACCACCTTGATGCCGGTCTCGCGGGTGAAATCCTCGAGCACGCCCGGCGCGACGTAGTTCGACCAGTTGTAGAAATTGACGGTGCGGTCCTGCGCCCAGCCAGGCAGCGTGAGCGACACCGACAGAGCGATCCCCGCGCCCAGAGTCAGCAGTCGCCGCCGCATCGTATCCCGCATCATGACATCCCTAGCGCCCGTGAACCGCATCCGACAGGCGCTCGAGGGCGGTGTCGAGCGTCTGATCCTTCTTGGCGAAACAGAACCGCACCACCGAGGTGACCGGCTCTTCCTCATAGAACGCCGACACCGGGATCGCCGCGACCTTGTAGTCGGTGACGATGCGTTTGCAGAACGCCTCGTCGGTTTCGTTGAGGCCGAGCGGCGAGAGATCGACGGTGAGGAAATAGGTGCCCTGCGAGCGGATCACCGGAAAGCCGATGCTGGACAGCCCCTGCGCCAGCCGGTCGCGGCTGCGGGCCAGGTCCGTGCGCATCTGCAGGAAGTAATCGTCGCTCTTGCCGAGGCCGTAGGCGACGGCCGCCTGCAGGTTCGGTGCCGTGGTGAACGCCAGGAACTGGTGCACCTTGGCGGCAACGCGCAGCAACTTCGGTGCGGCACAGACGAAGCCGACCTTCCAGCCGGTGAGCGAAAAGATCTTACCGGCAGATCCGATCTTGATGGTGCGGTCACGCATCCCGGGGATGGTGATCAGCGGGATGTGGCTGAGGCCGTCGAACGTGACGTGCTCCCACACCTCGTCGCAGATCGCCACCGCATCGAACTCCTGGCAGAACCGTGCCAACAATTCGAGGTCTTCGCGCGGATACACCACCGCGGCCGGGTTCAGCGGGTTGTTGAAGACGATCGCCTTGGTCTTGGCGTTGAACACACGCCGCAGCGACTCTTCGGTGATGCGCCAATGCGGCGGTTCGAGACGAACGAGTCGCGGAATGCCGCCAGCCTGCCGGATGATCGGCAGATACGAGTCATACACCGGCTGGAACACGATCACTTCGTCGCCGGGTTCGACCACCGACAGGATTGCACTCGCCAGCGCTTCGGTCGCGCCGGAGGTCACCATCACCTCCGTCATCGGATCGAGCTGGACGCCGTGCCAGTGCGCATAGTGGGTCGAAATCGCCTGCCGCAGCTCCGGCAGCCCCATCATCGACGGGTACTGGTTGTAGCCGTTGAGAACGGCATCCGCGGCGGTGCGACGGATATCCTCCGGCCCCGGATCGTCGGGAAAGCCTTGTCCCAGATTGATCGCGTCGTTGTCGCGCGCGAGCTGCGACATCGCCTCGAACACGGTGACCGGGAGATCGGCGAAGACCTTGTTGCTCATCGGATGGCGGTCATCGTACGGATCAACGGCCCGGCTTGGTCGGCAGACCGGCCGCCTTCCAGCCGAGGATGCCACCGGCGAGGTGCCTGGTGTAGGCGAGACCCGCGGCCTGGGCGGCCATCGACGCCGTCACCGAGCGCTTGCCGGAACGGCAAGCGAACACGACCTGCTTGCCGGCCGGATCGGGGATCGCCTTAGGGTCGAAGGTCGAGAGCGGAACAACCACGGCGTCCGGATAGGCTTCGGCGGCGACCTCGTTCGGCTCGCGAACGTCCACCAGCAGATAGCGCCCGTCGGCGATGCCCTGAGCGACCTCTTGCGGCGTCAAATCTTCAACCTGGCCTGCCACTTTCTTCTCTCCCGCGATCGCACTGCCCGGATCCATGAGCGCAACAACGAGAACGAGGCTCGGCCATTGCGGCGCCAAGGTTGCGCCTAGCGCGAGGAAAATCAAGCTTCTCAACGAGATCATCGGCATGTTTGCTGGATAGGCGCAGCGGGCCGCGAAAGCACTGCCGCTTTTGGTCGAAGCCGGTCGCCCTGCCCTCGCGGCCGGCAGCTAGATGGTGACCTGGGCACCGACCTCGACGACCCGGCCGGTCGGGATCTGGAAGTAGTCGGTGGCGTCGTTGGCCGACTTGGCGAGAGCGACGAACAGCTTCGTCTGCCACCGCCACATCCCGGATTGCGCGGCCGGCTTCAGCGAGCGCCGCGATACGAAGAACGAGGTCGACATGATGTCGAACTCCCAGCCAAGCTTGCGCGCCAGCACCAGCGCCTTCGGCACGTTCGGCGTCTCCATGAAGCCGAACCGCAACGCCACCTTGCTGAACTTCTCGCTGACCTTCACCAGCCTGATCCGGTCGGCCGCGTCGACCCGCGGAGTGTGAACGGTCTCGATCGTCAGGATCACATTGTGCTCGTGCAGCACCTTGTTGTGCTTGAGATTGTGCAGCAGCGCCGGCGGGACGAATTCGGCATCAGCGGTCAGAAACACCGCGGTGCCCTTGACGATGTGCGGCGGGTGTTTCTCCAGGCTGCCGATCAGATCGTCGAGCGGCACCTCGGCCCGGCGCGACTTGATCATCAGCAGCGCGACGCCGCGCCGCCACGTCCAGATCACCACCGCCATCGACAGGCCGAACAGCAGCGGCACCCAGGCGCCGTCGAGCAGCTTCAGCAGATTGGCGCTGAAGAACATCGCATCGACCAGCACCAGCGGCACGATCACCAGCGCCGCAGCTGGCCAGCTCCAGCGCCACAGCTTCCAGATCACCACGAAGCCCATGATGCCGTCGACCACCATCGTGGTGGAGACCGCGATGCCATAGGCAGAGGCGAGCCGGCTCGAGGTCTGAAACAGCAGCACCAGCAGCAAGACGCCGATCAGCAGCAACGCGTTGACACGCGGCAGGTAAATCTGACCGGCATTGGTCTCGGAGGTGTAGCGCACCTCGAACCGCGGCAGCAGCCCGAGCTGCACCGCCTGGCTGATCAGCGAGAATGCGCCGGTGATCACCGCCTGGCTGGCGATCACGGTCGCTGCGGTCGCCATCAGCGTCAGCGGCAGCACCAGCGCCTCGGGCACCATCTTGTAGAACGGATTTTCCAACGCAGCCGGATTCGACAGTACCAGCGCGCCCTGCCCGAAGTAATTGATCAGCAACGCCGGCAGCACGAAACCAAGCCAGGCAGTCTGGATCGGGCGGCGGCCGAAATGGCCGAGATCGGCGTACAGCGCCTCGCCGCCGGTGACCGCCAGAAACACCGCGCCCAGCGTCACCAGTCCGATGGTGCCGTGGCTGGCGAGGAATTGCGCCGCGTACCATGGGTTGATGGCGGCCAGCACTGACGGATCGTCCATGATGTGCATCGCGCCCATCGCCGCCAGCGTGGCGAACCACACCAGCATCACCGGGCCGAAGAACCGCGCGACAATCGCGGTGCCATGGCTCTGCACGCCGAACAGCAGCACCAGGACCAGCACCGTCAGCGGCACGACGTAGTGTTCGAGTGCGGGAGCCGCGATCTTCAGGCCCTCGATCGCTGACAGCACTGAGATCGCCGGCGTGATCATCGAATCGCCGATGAACATCGAGGCGCCGATCACGCCGAGCACCAGGAGAAACAGACTGCGGCGCCCGAGCGCGCGGCGGCCGAGCGCCATCAGCGACAGCGTGCCACCCTCGCCGTTGTTATCGGCGCGCAGCAGCAACAGCACGTACTTGGCGGTGACGACGATCAGCAGCGCCCACAGGATCAGCGACAGCACCCCGAGCACCAGCACCCGGCTGGCCGGTGCGCCGCCAGCCGCGCCGGCGACCGCCTCGCGGAATGCGTACAAGGGAGATGTGCCGATATCGCCGAAAACAACGCCGATCCCGCCGAGCGTGAGCGCCCAAAAGCTGGTTTGTTCAGGCGCTTCGGTGGTTGCCGCGCTGAGGGCCATGGCTGCCGTAGAACGCTCGATCGCTGGATTTGATCCAAGAGCCGCGACGCCACGCCGGCAAGCCTTTCAAAGATAGCGCGCCTGCCGGCGAGACGTGCCTCAGGCTAGCGGGCCGACCGCGACCGATGCAACCACGGGATGCCGAATACCGAACCCATCGGATTCGGATGACACGCGATGAAGCGGAGGTCTGGCCTGCAGTCGAGGTGGCCGCCACAAGCGGCCGAGCAAAACGCTTACGGCTTCATGCCGGGCGGCAGCGCCGGGCTCTCGCGCATCAGCGTGATGGTCACGCGGCGATTGGCGGCGATCGACGGATCGTCGGGAAACAGCGGCTGGCTGTCGGCTTTGCCGGTCACGGCGAAGATGTGCGAACCGGGCAGCCCTTCCCGCTCCAGGATCTGGCGCACCGAATTGGCGCGGTCCGACGACAGGTCCCAGCCGTTATAGTCGCTGCGCTCCGGCATCAGACCGGACGAGGTATGGCCCACAATGGTGACCCGCAGCGGCGTTGCGCGCAGCGGCACCGCAAGCCGCTGCAGCAGCAAACGGGTGCGTTCGAACGGCACCTTGGAGCCGTCGGCGAACATCGAACGGCCGTCCTGATCCATGATCTCGAGGTTGAGACCCTGCTTGGTCTCCTCGAACATGATGTTCTTCGACAGCTCGGAGATCTCCGGCATGTTCTGCAGCGCCTGCCGCAGCGACGCCGAGGCGAGCGCGAATTCGCGGTCCTCTTTGGTATTGATGCCTTCGTCGCGCGTCACCTCGCCCGGTGACGGCTTCGCGGTCGACAGCTCCGGATTGACGTGCTCGGTGTTCTTGACCTTGCCCCGGGTCGGTAGACCGTCGTTCTCGATGATGCCGGAGTAGCGCGCGTCGTTCTGCACGCCGAACGCCTCGCGCATCGAGCCGGCGACGATCATCAGCTTGGCTTTGTCCTGGGTCGAAAACGCGACGAGCATCACGAAGAAGCTCATCAGCAGGCCCATCAGGTCGGCGAACGTGACGAACCAGCCGTGGCCACCGGCATGCTCTTCGGCTTTCTTCTTTTTGGCCATGGCGCCTTCCGACGATCGACTGAGGTCGGGTTAAGCCGGGACCGCTTCGTCTTCTTCCGAACGGTGCTTCTCGGGCAGGTAAGCCAGCAGCATTTCACGCACCAGCGCCGGGCTCTTGGAGTCACGGATCATCAGGATGCCGTCGATGATCAGCGTGCGGTTGGTTTCTTCGTCGATCTTCTTGGTGTGCAGCTTGTCGGCGATCGGCAGACAGAACAGGTTCGCCACCAGAGCGCCGTACAGCGTCGCCAGAAGCGCGGTCGCCATGAACGGCCCCAGCTTCGACGGGTCGGACATGTTGGAGAACATCTGCACCATGCCGATCAGCGTGCCGATCATGCCGAACGCCGGTGCGCAGTCGCCGATCGCGCGGTAGATCTTGCTGCCCTCGTCGAGGTGCATCAGGAAGTTATCGCGGTCGCGCTCGAGGTTATCGCGGATGAATTCGATGTCGTAACCGTCGGCCACGTAGCGAATGCCCTTGGCCAGAAACGGATCTTCGGCCTCGACCTTTTCCAGGCCGACGGGGCCGGACTTGCGGGCGATCTCGGCGATGCTGGCGAGCTCATCGACCAGATCACGCGCCGACAGCCGGCTCATCGTGAAGGCGAATTTGGCGCCGAGCGGCAGGCCGTGCAGGATCACGTTGAGCGGGAAGCGGATCATCGTGGCGGTCAACGAACCGCCGAAGATGATGATCATGGCATGTTCGGAGATGAACATATGGACGTCGCCGCCCATCAGCATCATCACGGCAATGACTGCGATGCCGCCGACCAGGCCGGCTGACGTCATGATGTCCATTATTCACTCCGACGCGCACACACCAGCCGCGCGGCGCGAGCCGTCGGCACTGATCGTTCTGAGCAGCGGTTCCGAAACTATGCATTCGCCATTAAAGACGGGTAAAGTATTCGGCGCTGCGCGATCGCTGATGCGGCGAGCAACCCCGTAATATTACCAAGCATCTGTCTTCTGGGCGCGCCGCCGCGGCGGTGACAGCCGCGGTCGAGCGTCCTCGCCCGAACTCAGTGAATCTCCGAGGCCTTCGCGAGCGCCTGCTTCAGCTTGTCGAGGGAGAACTCGGCGCTGCGGGCGACTTCCAGAATCGGGACCTCGCGCCGGCCGCAGAGTTCGGCCGCCTCCGGCAATTGCGCGGCCAAATGGTGCGGGATCACCACCGCGCCATGACTGTCGGCATGAATCAGGTCGCCATCGCACACCGTCATGCCGGCCACCCGGATCTCGGCGCCGAAGCCGGTGACGTGAACGTGAGCATGCGAGGGGCCGATCGAGCCGGCCAGCGCCTGGAAGCCCGGCGCCCATTGCGGCACGTCGCGGATCGAGCCGTCGGTGATCACGCCGAGGCAGCCGAGCGCCTTGTGCACGGCGCTGTTGACTTCGCCCCAGAACGCTCCGAACCCGGCATCCGGCCCGTCGATGTCCTGGATCACGCTGATGCGGGGGCCGGCGCCGGCGCCGACATATTCGTAATAGGCCATCTGCTTGGCCCTCCGCTCAGCCGGCGGCAGGCTGGACGGCACGGTGGCGCGGATGGTCGCGGTGCGGGCATAGCCGACGATCGGCGGAAGCTGCGGGAACGGGCAGACCAGCGGCCGGGTGGTGAAGCCGATCGCGCGCCGCTCGGGCGCGACCACTTCCATCGCATTGCAGATCGTGGGGGTGTCGTTGCGGGCCAGGGCTTCGAGCACGGCGGTCGGCACGGGACCGGAATCAGGTTGGCTCACGGGCGTCCTACAGCGTCGCCAGACCCGGCCGTCCGTTGGCGGCGGCCGTTCAACCCCGGCGACAGCCCCTGCCCTATAGCAAGTTTCAGAATACCGCCCAAGGGGCAGCGCGTGACGCCACTGACCGTCCTGCGGTCAGTTCAGCCGCGCCGGGCGGTCGTCGTCGCGCGGAACGGGATCGTTAACGACCAGGGTCGGCTTCTGCCCCGAAGGCGCGGCTTTGCCCTGCTGGGCTGTTGCGGCATTGCGCTGATGGTCGCGATACGACCGCCAGCCGACCGGCAGGCTGAGCAAATACAGCACCGAGCAGGCCGACAGGATGTGCCAGGGGTAGCCGATCAGCAGCGCGATGAACAACACCACCGAAACGAACAGCGGTAGCACCATCTCGGGCGCCACCCGCATCTTCACCGTCTTGCCGGAGAACACCGGCAGCCGCGACACCATCAGGAAGGCGATCAGCAGCGTGTAGACGGCGGTCAGCACCGCCGGCGGCGTCGGCGCGCCGAGGAAGCCCATATAGACCGGCAACAGCACGGTGATGGCGCCGGCCGGCGCCGGTACGCCGGTAAAGAAGTTGGCGGCGAACGCCGGCTTGTTGGGATCGTCCATGGTGGCGTTGAACCGCGCCAGCCGCAGGCCGCCGCTGATCGCGAACACCATGGCGGCGATCCAGCCGACATTGCTGAGGAAGTGCAGCTGCCAGAAGTACAGGATCAGGCCCGGCGCGACGCCGAAATTGACGAAATCCGCCAGGCTGTCGAGCTCGGCACCGAATTTCGACTGGCCCTTGATCATCCGGGCGACGCGGCCGTCGATCCCGTCGAGCACCGCCGCGAACACGATCGCCGCGACCGCCAGCTCCATCCGCCCCTCGGTCGCCAGCCGGATCGCCGTCAGGCCGGCGCAGATCGCCAGCAGGGTGATGACGTTCGGCACCAGCAGACGCACCGGAATCGGCCCGAACCGGCGACGCGGCGTCTCAGGGGAATTCAGATCGAAAGGCATCGGTTTCGCTCTCGTCTCGGAACCACCATCCTGCTCGGCCATCATGGCAACCTTCGGGCCGGCGGCCCCGATGTTAGTCGGTCCGGTACGTCCGTCCAGCGTCGCCGCCCTTGAGGTCGGCCAGGATGGTCTCGCCGGCGATCGCGGTCTGGCCTTCGGCGACCAGCGGCTTGGTGCCCTCGGGCAGATAGACGTCGAGCCGCGAGCCGAACCGGATCAGGCCGAAACGCTCGCCGGCGACCAGCGGCTGGCCCTCACGGACGAACGACACGATCCGGCGGGCGATCAGGCCGGCGATCTGGATCACGCCGATCTGGCCGTGCTCGGTCGACAGCACCATCGAATTGCGCTCGTTGTCTTCGCTGGCCTTGTCGAGCTCGGCGTTGATGAACTTGCCGGGCGAATACACGATCCGCTCGATCCGGCCTGCCACCGGGCTGCGATTCACGTGGCAGTTGAACACGCTCATGAAGATCGAGACGCGCGGCAGAGGCTTGGCGCCCAGCCCTAGCTCCGGCGGCGGGATGATGTCGACCACCATCGAGACGCGGCCATCGGCCGGCGACACCACCAGACCGTCGCGCACCGGGGTCGTCCGGGCCGGGTTACGGAAGAAATAGGCGCACCAGATCGTCAGCACGGTGCCGATCCAGCCGAGCGGCGACCAGATCCAGAACAGAATCAGCGTCACCAGCGCAAAGGCGCCGACGAACGGATAGCCCTCCCGATGGATCGGCGGGATCTGGGCGCGAACGGAATTGACGATGGACATCGGACGTCCCCTAACTTCGAAAGCCTGTTGCGTGGCGCTGCAACACGATTACTCCGCCGCCGCCGAAGTTGCCAGATCGTCGTCGATTTCCGGCTTACGAACCGGTGAATCATCGTCGCCGATCAGCGCCAGCCGCTCGCGCGCCTCTTCGGCCTCGCGCTGCCTGTTCCACATGCTGGCGTAAAGCCCGCCAGCGGCCAACAGCTGCGCATGCGTGCCGCGTTCGGCGATCCGGCCCTGATCGAGCACGATAATCTCATCGGCTCCGACGATGGTCGAAAGCCGGTGCGCGATCACCAGCGAGGTGCGGTTTTGTGCCACACGCTCCAGGGCGCCCTGGATTTCATGTTCGGTGTGGCTGTCGAGCGCCGAGGTCGCCTCGTCGAGCACGAGAATCGGCGGGGCCTTGAGAACCGTTCGCGCAATCGCCACCCGCTGCTTCTCACCGCCCGAGAGCTTCAGCCCGCGCTCGCCGACTTCGGTGTCGTAGCCCTTCGGCGATGCCTTGATGAAGGCGTCGATCTGCGCGGTCCTGGCCGCCTCCTCCACCTCGGCGTCGGTGGCGTCCCAGCGGCCGTAGCGGATGTTGTAGCGGATGGTGTCGTTGAACAGCACGGTATCCTGCGGCACCATGCCGATCGCCGCGCGCAGCGAGGTCTGGGTGACGCTGCGGATGTCCTGACCGTCGATCAGGATGCGGCCGCCCGAGACGTCGTACAGCCGGAACAGCAGCCGCGAGATCGTCGACTTGCCGGCGCCCGACGGGCCGACGATCGCCACCGTCTTGCCGGCCGGGACTTCGAAATTGAGGCCCTTCAGGATCGGCCGCGCCGGATCATAAGCGAACTTCACGTCCTCGAACCGCACGGTGCCGGCTTCGACCGCCAGCGGCTTGGCGCCGGCGCGATCCTCGACCTCCGGCTTGCGCGACAGCACCGCGAACATCTTCTCGATGTCGATGATCGCCTGCTTGATCTCGCGATACACCATGCCCATGAAGTTCAGCGGCTGATACAGCTGAATCATCATCGCATTGATCATCACGAAGTCGCCGACGGTGTTGGTGCCGTTGCGGACGCCCGAGGCGCACATCAGCATCGTCGCGGTCAGGCCGAAGGTGAAGATCACCGCCTGCCCGGCATTGAGGACCGCCAATGAGGTGTAGGTTGCGACGCTGGCGTCCTCGTAGTGCCGCATCGACTTGTCGTAGCGGTTCGCCTCGCGCTCCTCGGCGCCGAAATACTTCACCGTCTCGTAGTTGAGCAGCGAGTCGATCGCCTTCTGGTTGGCGTCGCTGTCGGAATCGTTCATGCGGCGGCGGATGCCGATCCGCCACTCGGTCGCCTTGTAGGTGTACAGCATGTAGAACACCACGGTGACCATCACGACCGCGACGTAGCGCCAGTCGAACTGCCACAGCAGCACCGCCATCACCAGCGACAGCTCGATGATCGTCGGCACCAGCTGCAGGATCACCATCCTGACGATCACTTCGATGCCGAGCCGGCCGCGCTCCAGCACGCGGGTCAGACCGCCGGTCTTGCGCTCGAGGTGAAACCGCAGCGACAGATCGTGCATGTGCACGAAAGTCCGGTACGCCAGCTTGCGCACCGCGTGCATCGCGACCTTGGCGAAGATGCCATCACGCCATTGCGTCAGCACCGCCATCAAGGCACGGACCAGGCCGTAGCTCGCAGTCAGCGCCAGCGGCGACGCGATCAGCCACAGCGTCCAGTTCGACGGCTCGATCGGTGCGGTATCGGCACCGGTGAGCGCGTCGGTCGCCCATTTGAAGGTGAACGGGACGATCAGCGTCGCCGCCTTGGCGGCGATCAGCAGCACGATCGACCACACCACCCGCATCTTCAGATCGGACCGGTCACCGGGCCAGATATACGGCCACAGATGCATCAGGGTGCCGCCGAGCGTCGCTTTCTGTGCGATCTTGTCTTCTGGAATCGCGACAGGAGAGCCGCTGCTCGAATGCGAGTGTGGGTGAGCCATCAAAGCTGCCTGAAAAGGTCCGCAGAGCCGAATCCATGCTCGCGAACGACATCGTCCATCGGGTCCGCCTTCATATAGTGTTTCGTTCCCGCCGTGCACCCTGAGATGCGATTCTTTGCGTCATAACAGACTGTTGCAACGGCATGGCGGTGGTCGTCTTGACGCTGTCATCCCGCGGTGCCACATCCGCCACCATGAGCAAGATCAAGACCGTCTGCGTCTATTGCGGCTCCGGCCCCGGCAGTAACCCCCGATTTCTCGAAGCGGCGACAGCGTTCGGCAAGGAACTCGCCGAGCACGGCGTCGGGCTGGTTTACGGCGGCGGCGCGATCGGTCTGATGGGCGCGGTGGCCAACGCAGTCCTCGATCACGGCGGTACGGTCACCGGCATCATTCCCGGCTTTCTCAGCTCTAAAGAGATCGCGCTCGACCGCGTCTCGGAGCTGATCGTCACCGAGGACATGCACGAGCGGAAGCGGCTGATGTTCGAGCGCTCGGACGCCTTCGTAGCATTACCAGGCGGCATCGGAACGCTCGAAGAACTCGTCGAGCAGATGACTTGGCAACAGCTCGGCCGTCACACCAAGCCGATCCTGATCGCTGACATCGACGGCTTCTGGCAGCCGTTGCTCGAACTGCTGGCGCATATGCGAACCACCGCCTTCATCCGCCCCAACCTCGCGGTCGAGATACTGAAGGCCGACAGGGTCGAAGACATCCTGCCGAAGCTGCAAGCCGCCTCGGCGCCGCAGCCCACGCGTGCGATGCCGCCCGAGATTGCCGATCGGCTCTAGCTTTCGCACTGCTGTTTTGAGCCGTTGCTAACCATAGCCGCAGCCGTTCACGCTGCCGGTGCGCGCAAGGCGATCATTCGCTTCGTCTGATAAACCTTCACGATCTAAGTGGTAGGCCCGAGTTGAGGCGGCGCAGGGTCGCGCCTAGCGTCGCACCGCAACAAACCTCGAGTCGAGTCTGCCATGTCTCATTCCCGCGGCCGCGCCGCCAAGACCCTCGCTGTTCTCGCCGCGTCCGCGCTGGTCGTGATCGGAGGCGCGGCGCTCTGGATCATCCAGCCGCCCGCCGTCGACGCCAAGCTCAAGGCGCTCGACGCCAAGGCCGATCCCGACTTGATCAAGCGTGGCGAGTACATCGCGCGCGCCGGCGACTGCGTCGCCTGTCACACCGCGCCAGGCGGCACGCCAATGGCCGGCGGCTTGAAACTCGACACACCGTTCGGCAGCCTGTGGTCGACCAACATCACGCCCGATCGCGCGACCGGAATCGGCAGCTGGTCGTTCGGCGAGTTCGACCGCGCGATGCGCAAGGGCGTCGCGGCGGATGGCCACAATCTGTATCCGGCGATGCCGTATCCGTCCTACGCCAAGATCAGCAGCGACGACATGGTGGCGCTGTGGGCGTATCTGACCCAGGGCCTCGCGCCGGTCGCGCAGGCCAATCGCGCGCCGGAGATGAGCTTCCCGTTCAACATGCGGATCGGGCTGGCGTTCTGGAACGTCGTCTTCCTCGATGTGTCGCCGTTCAAGCCGGAGCCGAACCAGGACGCGGTGTGGAATCGCGGCGCCTATCTGGTGCAGGGCCTCGGTCATTGCGGCGCCTGCCACACCCCGCGCGGCATCGCCTTCCAGGAAAAGGCGATGAGCGATGCCGGGGCGAACGGCCGCGACTATCTCGCCGGCGCCAAGGTCGAACACTGGAATGCGCTGAACCTGCGCGGACTGTGGACCGTGCCTGACACCGTGCAAATGCTGAAGACCGGCCAGAACCGTTTCGCCACGGCGGCCGGCGGCATGACCGACGTGATCCGGCATTCAACCCAGCACATGACCGATCAGGATCTCACCGCGATCGCCACTTACCTGAAGGCGCTGCCGACCGATCGGCCGACGCCCGCGGCCGCCGTGGCTAAAGTGCCGGCGTCGACCTACTCCACGGCCGGCGGCCTCGGTTACACGCAGTTCTGCGCCGACTGCCATCGCGCCGACGGCGCCGGTGTCCCGGGCGTATTCCCGCCGCTCGCGGGCAACCCGACGATCGCCGCCAAGGATCCGGCGACGCTGGTGCACATCACCCTCACCGGCTGGGAGACGACAGCGACCACCGCGCATCCGCGGGTGTGGACGATGCCGTCGTTTGCACGCCTGAATGATCGCGAGATCGCCGACATCCTCAGCTTCGTGCGCGCCAATTGGGGCGGCAACGCCAGCGCTGTCACCGCCGAGCAGATCACGGCAGCTCGCGCCGCGCTCGATCCCAAGATCGATAGCTCGCGGTTCGAGACGCCGCGGATCGCCGATATCCTGTCGCAACCGAACGCCGAGCAGCTGGTGCGCGGCATGCGGCTGAACGCCGAAACCCACACGCTGCTGCCGAACAATGTCGGCAACGACCTGAATTGCAGCTCGTGTCACCTCAACGCCGGCACCGTCGCCGACGGCAGCCCCTATGTCGGTGTCGCGGCGTTCTTCCCCAGCTACGCGCCGCGCGCCGGCCGCGTCATCACGCTGGAGGACCGCATTAATGGCTGCTTCCTACGTTCGATGAACGGCAAGCCGCTGCCGGTCGACGGTCCCGACATGAAGGCGATGGTGGCGTATTTCGACTGGATGCAAGGCTCGACCAAGCCGGAAGACAAGGTCGCCGGCCGCGGCGTCGGCAAGGTCGATCAGTCGCTGCTGCCGAACCTCGACCACGGCAAGGAGATCTACACGGCGCGCTGCGCGGTGTGTCACGGCGACAACGGCGAAGGGCTGAAGGACGCCGCCGGCCGCGTGGTGTATCCGCCGCTGTGGGGACCGCGCTCGTTCAACATCGGCGCCGGCATGGCGCGGACCTACACGGCGGCAGCCTTCGTCAAGCGCAACATGCCGATCGCGAGCCACAACAAATTCCCGCTCGGCCAGGGTGAGCTGTCCGATCAGGAAGCCGTCGATGTCGCGGCGTACTTCACCCAGATGGAACGGCCGGACTTCCCCGGCAAGGTGAAGGACTGGCCGAAGGACCCGAAGCCGAAGGACGCGCGCTACTGATCGCGGCGACGCAACGGCCTCCCATCAACGTCCCCCGGCCACCGGGCCGGGGTCGAAGATCTTGCCGGGGTTGAGAATGCCCTTGGGATCGAGCGCCTGTTTCAGCGTCCGCATCAGCGCGATCTCGTTGGCGCTGCGGCTGACGTAGAGATACGGCTTCTTTTCCAGGCCGATGCCGTGCTCGGCCGACACCGAGCCGTTGCAGGCGGCAAGCGGCCGATACACCAAGGCTTCCACCTTGGGCCGCAGCGCCAGATACTCCATCGGCTTGACCTGCACGACGACATGCAGATTGCCGTCGCCGAGATGGCCGAAGATCCACAGCCGGTGCTCGCCGATCTCGCTTTCCAGCATCTCCCGAAGCGTTTCGGCATAGCCCTCCATCGCTGCGATCGGCAGCGAAACGTCGAACACGATCGGCAGGCCGCCTTGCAGCACCTGACCGACATCGTCGCGCAGCGCCCAGAACGAGCGGCAATCCTCGTCCGACTGAGCGATCGCCGCATCCGCGATCAGGCCGGATTCCAGCGCGGCCTCCATCGCCGCGGTGAAACGCTGGCTGTCGAGGTCGAGATCGGAGCCCTGGCTCTCGACCAGCACGTAGTAAGCGTGGTCCTGCCCGATCGGCGGCCGCCCCTTGGCTGGCGGCCTGGTGACCAGTCGATAGAACGATTGCCACATCACCTCGTACGCCGACAGCGTGCCGCCAAGCGCGCGGTCGCAGTGCTTCAGGAACTTCGCCACCGCATCGAAGCTGTCGAGGCCGACGAACGCCATGTTGGTGGCGAGCGGCTTTTCGCGCAGCCGCAGCACCAGCCGCGTGATGACGCCGAGCGTACCTTCCGAGCCGATGAACAGCTGCTTGAGGTCGTAGCCGGCGTTGTTCTTGATCAGATGATTGAGCGACGACAGCACGGTGCCGTCGGCGAGCACCACTTCAAGACCGAGGATCATCTCGCGCGTCATGCCGTAGCGGATCACACGGTTGCCGCCCGCGTTGGTGGCGGCATTGCCGCCGAGCGTGGCGGTGCCGCGCGAGCCGAGATCGAGCGGAAACGCCAGATCGTGCTTGTCGACCTCTTCCTGCAGCGCCTGCAGCGGCACGCCGGCCTGAACTACGGCAGTGCGCTGCTTCGGGTCGATCTCCTCGATCGTGCGCATCCGCTCCAGCGACAGGATCACTTCGCTGGGTTCGGCATCGGCGCCATGCACGAGGCCGGTCAAGCCGCCATGGGTGACGACGTGAACGCCATTGGCATGGCACCAGCGCAGGATCTCGGACACCTGCTGGGTCGAGGTCGGTCGCACCAGCGCCGCGGCCTTCAACGTATCGAACCGATAGGTGCCGGCGGAGCGCTTCGACAGCTCGGCAGCCTCGAGCACGCCGCCGTCGCCGACGATGGTGCGGAGTGTGCCGACGATATCCAGGGTCATCGGCCGCTCCCTCAGATCAAGGCTTCGATCAGCCGCGGGCCGCGCTGACTCATCGCCGAAGCGTATTGCGCGGAGAATTCCTCGGCGGTGGTGGCGCGGCTGGCTTCGACGCCGAGACCTTCGGCGATCTTCATCCAGTTCATTTCCGGATTGTGCAGATCGAGCATCGACAGCGCATTGGCGCCGGCGCCGGAGGCACCGACCCGCTGCAGCTCGATGTTGAGGATCGCGTAGGACCGGTTGGCATAGATCACCACGGTGACGTCGAGCTTCTCGCGCGCCATCGTCCACAGCGCCTGCATCGTATAGGCGGCGCCGCCGTCGCCATGCGGACACACCACCTTGCGGTCGGGCGCCGCGATCGCCGCGCCGATGGCGAGCGGCAGCCCCTGCCCGATCGAGCCGCCGGTCAGCGGCAGATGAGTGTGCGGCCGCGCCTTCGGCAGGATCATCTGAAACGGCAGGCCGGAGGTGTTGGCCTCCTCAGCGTAGATCGCGTGGTCGGGCGTGAGATGCGCGATCGCCTGCGCGACGCCGAGCGAATTGAGCTTGCCCTTCGGCAGATCGGGCAACACCAGTTGCGTCCGTGCGGCGGGCTCGGCCGGCGCGTCGACCGCGGCGGCGAGATCCTTCACCGCCTGCGCGCCATCTTCATGCGGCTGCGCCAGATAATCGATCAGGCAACCTTCCGGCGCGCCCCAGCTCGGCTTGCCGGGATAGGCGAAGAACGACACCGGCGGCTTCGAGCCGACCAGGATCAGTTGCTCGACGTCTTTCAGGAACGCGGTGATCTGCTCCGAGAAATACGGAATGCGTTCGAGCGGCACGCGGCCGGCGCCGAGTTCGGTTTGCGGCGCGAAGGTGTCGCATAGCAGCCGGACGCCGGTCTTGGCGGCGACCCGGCCGGCCGCCCCCAGCGCCTCGCCGAGCAGCGCCTGACCGCGCAGCAGCAAGGCTGACTTCTTGCCGTTCGAGAGCAGCTTGGCGATCGCCTCGACGGTGTCGGCCGCAACCTTGGCCGGACCGATCTCCGGCAGCTTGTGCGCCGCGCGTGCGGCCGGATTCCAGGCGACGTCCGCCGGCATGATCAGCGTGGCGATGCCGCCCGGCGCCGCGCTAGCCGCCTGCACCGCGCGCGCCGTATCGCTCGCCACCGCTCCGGCGCTCTTGGACTCGTGGATCCAGCTCGACACCGGCCGGGCGAAGCCGGCGATGTCGGAGGTCAGCGGCGCGTCGTATTGCAGGTGGTAAGCGGCGTGGTCGCCGACGATGTTGACGATCGGCGTCGCGGCGCGGCGGGCGTTGTGCAGATTGGCAAGGCCATTGGCGAGGCCGGGGCCGAGATGCAGCAGGTTCACCGCCGGCTTGCCGGCGATCCGGCCGTAGCCATCGGCGGCGCCGGTGACCACGCCTTCGAACAGGCACAGCACAGGCCGCATCCCGCTGACCGAATCCAGCGCCGCGACGAAGTGCATTTCCGAGGTGCCAGGATTGGCGAAACATACTTCGACGCCGCAATTTACCAGCGTCTGAACGACCGATTGCGCCCCATTGATCCCGTCCACGAGCATTCCCCCTACGGCCGGCGTGAATCCGCCGGGCTACGACCTGTTTGGGGGATATGTTGTCAGCGCGGCGCGGCGATGACAACCGCGCTCAGGGCATTGTTTTCTCGTCATTGCGAGGAGCGAAGCGACGAAGCAATCCAGCTCGGTGCACGGAGCTGGATTGCTTCGCCTTCGGCTCGCAATGACGGGGAACGGTACCTAATTCCCAGTCAACGTTGTTCAGGCGGAAGACGCCGTCTAGGCATCACACCGGCGCGTTCGACTGCACCAGCTTGTAGACGACCGAATCCATCAGCGCCTGGAACGACGCGTCGATGATGTTCGGCGACACGCCGATCGTGGTCCAGCGCCGACCGTCCTCGTCCTCGCTCTCGATCAGCACCCGAGTGACGGCCTCGGTGCCGCCATTGAGGATACGGACGCGGTAGTCGACCAGCTTCAGGCCCTCGATGTACTTCTGGTACTTGCCGAGATCCTTACGCAGCGCGACGTCGAGCGCGTTGACCGGGCCGTTGCCTTCGGCGGCCGAGATCAGCGTCTCGCCGTCGACCTCGACCTTGATCACCGCCATCGCCACGGTCACGCGCTGGCCGTGCGAATTGTAGCGCTGCTCGACATTGACGTCGAACTTATCGACCCGGAAGAACTCCGGCACGGTGCCGAGCGTGCCGCGGGCGAGCAGATCGAACGAAGCGTTGGCCGACTCGTAAGCGTAGCCGGCCGCTTCCCGCTCCTTCAGCTTCTCGACCAGTCGCGACAGGCGCGGATCATCGCGGTCGAACTGGATGTTGGTGCGCGCCAGCTCGGCCAGCACGTTGGACTTGCCGGCCTGATCCGACACCAGCACCTTGCGATGGTTACCGATCGACTCCGGCGGCACGTGCTCATAGGTCTGCGGATCCTTCAGCACCGCCGACGCGTGGATGCCGGTCTTGGTAACGAAGGCGCTGCCGCCGACGTAAGGCGCGTGCGGATTGGGGGCGCGGTCGAGGATGTTGTCGAGCGCGCGCGACACCTGCACCAGGCTCGCCAGCTTGTCGTCGGAGACGCCGATCTCGAACTTGTCGGCGAATTCCTTCTTCAGCTTCAGCGTCGGGATCATCGAGCATAGATTGGCGTTGCCGCAACGCTCGCCGAGGCCGTTCAGCGTGCCCTGGATCTGCCGCGCACCGGCCCGCACCGCGGCGAACGAGTTCGCCACCGCCTGCTCGGTGTCGTTATGGGCGTGGATGCCGACATGCGCGCCCGGGATGTGCTTGACCACCTCGCCGACGATCGCCTCGACCTCGTCCGGCATGGTGCCGCCATTGGTGTCGCACAGCACGACCCAGCGTGCGCCGGACTCATACGCCGCCTTGGCACACTGCAGCGCGAATTCCGGATTGGCCTTGTAGCCGTCGAAGAAGTGCTCGCAATCGACCAGCACCTCGCGTCCCTTCTCCTTGGCGAGCGAAACGCTGTCGCGGATCGAGGCGATGTTCTCGTCGTTGGTGGTCTCGAGCGCGACCCGGACCTGATACTCCGACGACTTGGCGACGAAACAGATCGCATCCGCCTTCGCATCGAGCAGCATCGCGATGCCGGGATCGTTCGACGCCGAGCGGCCGGGCCGCCGGGTCATGCCGAACGCCGCGAAGGTGGCGCGCTCGAGGTTCTGCTCCGCGCCGAAGAATTCGGTATCGAGCGGATTGGCGCCCGGATAGCCTCCTTCGACATAATCGATGCCGAGATCGTCGAGCAGCGAAGCGATCAGCTTCTTGTCGTGCAAGGTGAAGTCGACGCCGTTGGTCTGGGCGCCGTCGCGCAGCGTGGTGTCGTACAGATAGAGACGTTCGCGGCTCATGTGGAGGCTCCGGGCGCGGCGGCATCCGCCAGCGACTTTGTCATCGTGGTGTTGGCGAGCCATTCGCCATTGATCGAAACGGTGTTGCGCTGCTTGGCGATGTAGCCGCGCTTGGCGAAGAACTCGGCGGCGTTGTCGCTGGCGTCGACGGTGAGGATCAGCGCCCCGCGCGCGCCGGCGAGTTTCTCCAGCGCGTCGATCAGCGTCGCGCCGACGTCGCGGCCGATGTAGTCGGGATGCACGAACAGCATGTCGATGTGATCGGGCACCTTCAGCGAAGCAAAGCCGACCGGCACGCCCTGCAGCGTCGCGATCAGCGTCAGCTGGCCGGCCAGGCGCGCGGCGAACTTGGCTTCGTCGTCGGCCGCCGAGGCCCATGCCTCCCGCTGCTCCTCGCTGTAGTCATCGGCGGCGAGCTGCTCGATCGACGCCGCGAAGATGGCAGCAGTAACCGCGGCATCCTCGGGCAGATACGGCCGCAGCGCGGGCCCTGCGCGCGTGCTCATCACCAGAACCCGTACAGCTTCAGCACCAGCGCGGTGGCGCCGGCCAGCAGCGCGATCTTGATCGCGATGTAGTACAGCCAATGCTTCGGAAACGGCGTATCAGGCCGCCCCGTCGGCTTCTGCTCGGTCATCGTGAAGACTCCTTATCCGCCGACGCAAGGACCCTATCGTTAGTCATTCCGGGCTCGCCAAGCGCTGTCATTCCGGGATGCGCTGCGTCAGCAGCGCAGACCCGGAATCCCGAGGTTGTGGCGACGAGATTCCGGGTTCGCCCGCTGCGCGGGCGCCCCGGAATGACGTTGAGACGTGTGTGCCTCACCGCGCGATCTCCCACGTCGTCACCGGCTTGCCGTCAGCGTCCTTGCCGTCCTTCAGCACCACGCCCATCGCGGCGAGTTCGTCGCGGATGCGGTCGGACTCTTTCCAGTCCTTGTTGGCACGGGCGGCGGTGCGGGCTTCGATCAGCGACTTCGCGGTCGCATCGAGATCGACCGGAGCGCGGACCACCGGATTGATCCCCAACAGCTGCATCGCGCCGCGGAGTTCATCGGCCTTGCCGGCGCGGCGCAGCGCGTGCAGCTCGGCGATCATCTTCGGCGTGTTGAGGTCGTCGGTCAGCGCGGCGATGACTTCGTCGCATCGCGCGGGCGTCGCATCCTTGGTGAACTCCGACCAGTCGAGGATCGCCTTCTCCGCTTCGTTAAGCGCGTCGGCAGTCCAGTCGATCGGCTGCCGATAATGCGTCTTCAGCATCGCCAACCGCAGCGTCGCGCCGTCCCACGACCGGCCGCCGAACTTATTCGTCGCCAGCAGCTCACGGATGGTGATGAAGTTGCCGAGGCTTTTCGACATCTTCTCGCCTTCGACCTGCAGGAAGCCGTTGTGCATCCAGGTCTGCGCCATGCGCGAGGTGTGGAAGGCGCAGCAGCTTTGCGCGACTTCATTCTCGTGGTGCGGAAAGACCAGATCGATGCCGCCGCCATGGATGTCGAAGGTCTCGCCCAAGTGCTTCCACGACATCGCCGAGCACTCGATGTGCCAGCCGGGACGGCCCGGCGTGGCGATACCGGCCGGCGACGGCCATGACGGCTCACCGGGCTTCGACGGCTTCCACAGCACGAAGTCGGTAGCGTCGCGCTTATAGGGCGCGACGTCGACGCGGGCGCCGGCGATCATCTCGTCGAGCGAGCGGTTGGCGAGCGATCCGTAGCGCGGCAACACGCCATTGGCGGCGTTCATCGCGCTCGGCGAGAACAGTACGTGGTCCTGCTCGACATAGGCGAAGCCGCCGGCGACCAGCTTTTCGATGATGCTGCGCATCTCGCCGATATGTTCGGTGGCGCGCGGCTCGACGGTCGGCCGCAGGCAGCCCAGCGCATCGACGTCGTCGTGGAATTGCCGCTCGGTCTGCTCGGTGACCTTGCGGATCGCCTCGTTCAGCGGCAGGCCGGGATAGTCGCGCGCGGCGCGGTCGTTGATCTTGTCGTCGACGTCGGTGATGTTGCGGACGTATTTGACGTGGGCCTCGCCATAGAGATGGCGCAGCAGCCGAAACAGCACGTCGAACACGATCACCGGCCGGGCGTTGCCGATATGGGCGAAGTCGTAGACCGTCGGGCCGCAGACATACATCCGCACATTGGCCGGATCGAGCGGCGTGAACGGCCGCTTGTCCCGCGTCAGCGTATCGTAAAGGCGTAATTCCATGGATACCCGTCCCCTGCGGCCGGGCGTCCAGTGCTCTCGATAGGAGAAAAGACGGCCTCAGCCAGCGTGTCAGCTAGCTAATAATCTCGCAGCGAATGCAAATGGCGAGGAAACCGTTCATCGCCGCACCATGGCGACCGCCCTCGAATCCGTCAAGTCCGTCGATCGCCGGAGGACATCGTTCTTTCCGGCGGCGAATCGAAGGATCGTCCGCGCGGGTCCACCGAAGGCGAGCTACGCTCGCGTCATCCAAGCGCCGCCCCCAGCCCCCACAAACCGCCCTGCTCGGCCGATTTTGGCCATGATCGGCGCCTAGCCCACGCTCCGGCCACTATGGTTAACGTTTTTTAACCCTTTTCAGGGTACGGACGGGGGTCATCCCCTCGTTCCTGGTGCACCATGAAACTGATTCCTGCCCTCTTTGCCGGCGCAGCGCTGCTTGCGGCGACGGCGGCTTATGCCGACAGCCGGGTCTTCATCGTCGCCAACCAGCCGGACGGCTACGGCATCGACCTGTGCCTCGCCCGCGGCGAAAAATGCGGCGCCCCGGCGGCTGCGGCCTACTGCCAGTCGCGCGAATTCGCCCAGGCGGTCGCCTATCGCCGGGTCGACCCGGACGAAATCACCGGCGCGGTGCCGAAAGCGAGCAGCTCGGCGTGCGCCCACGGGGTCTGCAACGAATACGTCGCGATCACCTGCCAGCGCTGAAAAGCCACGCCGGATCAGCGGGGATCGCCACAGTGACGCCCCGGAAACGACGTGACCCTGCCGAAAGAAGCGGCTAAGAAATGGTCAACGTCGCGGTTACAACGGGATCGTTCCGCGGCCCCGATCGCGCGGATTTGCTGGATGTGATTCGGCGGATCGCCGGCATCACCCGCTCGGATTCCTGAATGCCCGACATGTTCGATAACGCCACCCGTTTCCGCTGGCTGGCCGGTGCCTTGATCGTCGCCGCCACGTCGCTGACCTCCGCAGCGTTCGCCCAGCAAGGCTATCCGTCGTCGCAAGGCTACAATCCGCCGGGCTATCAGCAGGCGCCCGCCGCCGGCCAACCGGGCAGCCCCGCCGCCAATCCGATGTGCCCGCGGCTGGAAGCGCAGCTCGCCTCGATCGACCGCGGCAGCATGGACCCGGCCCGCGCCGACCAGATCCGCCGCTTCGAAGACGCCGCCGCCCGCCAGCAGGCCGAGCTCGACCGCGTCAGCATGCAGGCGAAGCGGATGGGCTGCGAAAGCTCCGGCTTCTTCTCGCTGTTCAGCGGCCAGTCGGCGCAATGCGGTCCGGTCAACAGCCAGATCCAGCAGATGCGCGGCAATCTCGACCAGATGAACTCGTCGCTGGAGCGGCTGCGCAGCGGCGGCCCGGGCGGCAACGACCGCGAGAACCAGCGCCGCTCGGTGATCCTGGCGCTGGCGCAGAACAATTGCGGCCCGCAATACGCCGCGGCCGCGCAGCAGAGCGGCGGCCTGCTCAACAACCTGTTCAACGGCGGCAACGCCGGGGCCCCCGGCGTCGGCGTGCCGGGCACCGACTACGGCACCACCGAGGGCGGCACCTACCGCACCGTCTGCGTCCGCACCTGCGACGGCTATTACTTCCCGATTTCGTTCGCCACCGTGCCGAGCCGGTTCGGCGACGACGAGCGCACCTGCAAGAGCCTGTGCCCGGCGTCCGAAGCGTCGCTGTATGCCTACCGCAATCCCGGCCAGGACATGAACCAGGCGGTGTCGATCAACGGCCAGCCCTACAGCTCGCTGCCGAACGCCTTCCGCTATCGCCAGGAGTTCAACCCGTCCTGCACCTGCAAGCCGGCCAACCAGACCTGGGCCGATGCGATGAAGGGCGTCGACGACCGATCGGCCGCCGAGCACGGCGACATCATCGTCACCGAAGAGAGCGCCAAGCGCATGGCGCTGCCGCCGGCTCAGCGCGCCGCCGCCAAGAACGGCGCCAAGGCTGCCCCGGCGACCAACAACACGCCCGCCTCCCCGCCCGCGGCCGCGTCGAACGACCCCGGCAAGATCCGCAGCGTCGGCCCGACCTTCCTGCCGAAGGCGCAGTAACAGCCGTTCCACTCGATCACGCGTAGTCGCGCTTGGCGCGTCGCTTGTCCAAGCCAAAAGAGGCCGCCGAAATGGCGGCCTCTTTTGCGTGACGTCTCAGGCCGGACTGGCCAGCGGCTTGCCCTTTTCGACGATGTAGTTGACCATCAGCCGCGTTTTGCTCGACGACGGCTTGCCGCCGGCATGCGGGGTATTGGGCGGCACCTGGAACGCATCGCCGGCCTTCGCCGTCTTGGTCGGCTGCCCTTCGATCGGAAGTTCGATTTCGCCCTCCATCACATAGGTCGACTCGATACCAGGATGGGTATGGCGGCCGACGGTCGCTCCGGCATCGAGCGTTACGTCCATGATGATGGTCTCATAGCCCGCCGCCGGGCCATCGGTGCGACTCAAGATCTTGCGCGTAACGCCGTTTGCCGTAGTCGCGGCCGCACCTTGCGCGAACGCTTCGGTCGCCCCGAACCCCGCAATGCTGCAGATCGCACAGCCTGCGACTGCCGCAAATCCTCTCCGTGTCAGCATGACGTTCCTCCATTATCCACCCGTCTGCGCGGGCGTGGGGAAAGTCTGGCAGAATGACTTGGCATTGGAAAGAGATGCAATGACTATCAGGTCACTTGGCGCGGGTATCACGCCCAACTGAATTGGAGGGACCCGAGCGCTGTTCGATTTGTTGCAGCGCAGCTACCCTAGGCGACAACCTTGAGGCGCTTAATCCGGCTGCATCCGCCTCAAGCCGGAGTCGCGCTTACTTCATCCCACTCGTGCATTAGTCCTCGATGGGATCGCCCCGCTCTACTCTTTCGATAAATTTACGAGTGTACTCCACGACAAATTCGTCCTTGATTCCGAGATGCGCCCGCAGAGGAGCAGCAGCAGCGTCGATATCCCGATCGAGTCTCGCGAACATCTCGGCGTCTGCATTCAACTCATCTCGCATTCGCTTCCGCCCGGCCGATGTAGCAAAATCGATACTTCGTTCTCGCCAGTAATGATGCGCCAAAAAATCTCGCCGCTTCTTTGCATCGGCGATTCGATGTTTGAGGGACGCATCAAGGTCAGCAAATTTTTCGACCCGTTTCATTAGGTTTCCCATCGTCTGGGAAAACTGGTCGCTCATGAAGCGATCAAAGTCGCGCTCATACTGACTCCGATCAAACTTCGTCCCTATTTTAGAAACAAACTCGTCGCGAACCTCTTTCATGAACTGCGAATACAAAAGAACGTGCGCGAGCGCGACTTCAACAACGGAGGCCATGTAAAGAGCCCGGCCGTAGTAGGCAAAAGTCTCCCTGATTTCCCAACCCTGGCGATCTAAGTCCTCGTCCATGACTTAGCTCCCTAGCCTCAAAGAAATCGAACCTCGCAACCAGATGTCCCGACTACCAAGCAGTGCTACGGACGAGGTCTAAGAACTCTATACCCTACCCCTCAAACGCCTCACTCGACGCCCGTCCACTCCGCGTCACCAACGTCTCGTCCGGCTTCGCCAACGCTTCCGCCTTGTCGCGAAACCGGTTGGTGATCGGATAGCGCCTGTCCCGCCCGAAGTTCTTGCGCGTCACCTTCACGCCCGGCGCCGCTTGGCGCCGCTTGTACTCCGCGATGTTCAGGAGGCGGTCGATGCGGACGACGGTGTCCTTGTCGAAGCCTTCGGCGACAATGCTCGCGAGCGGCTTCTCACGTTCGACTAGACGCTCCAGGATGGCATCGAGCACGTCGTAAGGCGGCAGCGAATCCTGGTCGGTCTGGTTTTCGCGCAGCTCCGCGGTCGGCGGGCGGATGATGATGCTTTCGGGGATCACCTCGCCGTCAGGGCCGAGCGCGTCGTCCGGCTTCCAGCGGTTGCGCAACGATGACAGCCGGAACACCTGCGTCTTGTAGATGTCCTTGATCGGGTTGAAGCCGCCGTTCATGTCGCCGTACAGCGTGGCGTAGCCGACGCTCATCTCCGACTTGTTGCCGGTGGTCACCACCATCGCGCCGGTCTTGTTGGAGATCGCCATCAACAGCGTGCCGCGGGTGCGCGCCTGCAGGTTCTCCTCGGTGATGTCGCGCTCCAACCCAGCGAACGGTTTCGCCAGGATCGCCTCGAAGCCTTCGACCGCCTGCGCGATCGGCAGCACCTCGTAGCCGAAGCCGAGCGCGCTCGCGAGCCGGCCAGCGTCCTCGAGCGAGATCTCCGCCGTGTAGCGGAACGGCAGCATCACGCCGCGGACCTTGTCGGCGCCGAGCGCATCGACCGCAATTGCCGCGCACAGCGCCGAGTCGATGCCGCCGGAGATGCCGAGCAGCACGCCGGGGAAGCCGTTCTTGCGGACATAGTCGCGCAGGCCCAGCACGCAGGCCGCGTAGTCCGCCTCGTCGCCCTCGATCACCGGCGCGACCGGGCCGTCGCAGCGCCAGCCCGCCGTACCTTTGACGAAGCTCAGCGTGGTGATGCTCTCGACGAAGCCGGGCAACTGCGCCGCCAATGTGCGGTCGGCGTTGAGCACGAACGAGGCGCCGTCGAACACCAATTCGTCCTGGCCGCCGACCTGATTGACATAGACCAGCGGCAGATCGCTCTCGGTGACCCGCGCCACCGACACCGACATCCGCATGTCGTTCTTGCCGCGCGCGTAAGGCGAGCCGTTCGGCACGACCAGCAGTTCCGCACCGGTTTCGGCAAGGCACTCCACCACGTTCTCGTAGTCTTCGGATTCTTCGAGCCAGGTGTCTTCGCAGATCGGCACGCCGATCCGGACGCCGCGGATCGTCACCGGACCCGAGACCGGCCCGCGTGCGAACACCCGCTTCTCGTCGAACACGCCGTAGTTCGGCAGGTTGACCTTATAGCGGATCGCCGCGATCCGGCCGCCGTCGAGCAGCGCGCAGGCATTGTACAGCTTGCCGTTATCGACCCAGGGCGAGCCGATCAGCATCGCCGGCCCGCCGTCGGCGGTCTCGCGCGCCAGATCCTCGATCGCGGCGCGGCAGGCTGCCTGGAACGCCGGCTTCAGCACCAGATCTTCCGGCGGGTAGCCGGCGATGAACAGTTCCGGATAGACGATGAGGTCGGCACCATCGGCCGCCGCGCGTCGGCGCGCCGCGCGCGCCTTGTCGGCATTGCCGGCGATATCGCCGACCGTCGGGTTGAGCTGGGCGAGCGAGATCGTCAGGCGGGCGGCATTTTCGGTCATAGCCGAGATGTAGCGAGAGCCGGCAGGCTTCGCAATCGGCCGGTCAGAGCAGCCCGATCCGCTCGGCGAGCGCGAACAGCCAGAACAGGCCGGCGATTCCCAGCGCGACGCCGACGGCTGCTGAGCCCATGTCCTTGACCCGGCCGATCTGCGGATCGTGTTCCGTGGTGAGCCGGTCGCTGAGCTTCTCGATCGCGGTATTGAGCAGTTCGACCACGATCACCAGCGCGACCACCGCAATGAGTTCGACGCGGCGCGCCGCCGTGGTGCCGATCAGCCAGGCGGCCGGAACGGCGAGCGCCAGCGCGACCAGCTCTTCGCGGATCGCCTGCTCGGAGCGGGTCGCGAATTTCAGCCCGCGCCACGAATTGATCGTCGCCCGCCAGAACCTCAGCACCTGATCCACAGCCCCGGTTTGCCCGTCATGCCGAAGGCATCAAGGTTTAGATGCTCAGAAACGTAGATGGCCGGGACGAGCCCGGCCATGACGGTGGAGAGGTGGCGTTAAAGCCCGGCCGCCGCCTGCAGCGGGCTGGCCTTGCCGGCCCGGCCCTGCTTGAGCAGATCCGCGATCAGGAACGCCATGTCGATCGACTGTTCGGCGTTGAGCCGCGGATCGCAGGCGGTGTGATAGCGGTTGTTGAGGTCTTCGTCGGTGATGGCGCGGGCGCCGCCGAGGCACTCGGTGACGTTCTGGCCGGTCATCTCCAGATGCACGCCGCCGGCATGCGTCCCCTCCGCGGCGTGGACCGCGAAGAACGACCGGACTTCCGACAGGATGCGGTCGAACGGCCGGGTCTTGTAGCCGGAGTTCGAGGTGATGGTGTTGCCGTGCATCGGATCGCACGACCACACCACGGTGCGGCCCTCGCGCTGCACCGCGCGGACCATCGCCGGCAGATGCTCGCCGATCTTGTCGGCGCCGAACCGGCCGATCAGCGTCAGCCGCCCCGGCTCGTTCTCGGGATTGAGGATGTCGATCAGCTTGAGCAGTTCGTCGGTCTTCAGCGACGGACCGCACTTCAGGCCGATCGGATTCTTGATGCCGCGGAAGTACTCGACATGGGCGTGATCGAGCTGACGGGTGCGGTCGCCGATCCACAGCATGTGGCCGCTGGTCGCGTACCAGTCGCCGGTGGTCGAGTCGACGCGGGTCATCGCCTGCTCGTAGCCGAGCAGCAGCGCTTCATGGCTGGTGTAGAAATCGGTGGTGCCGAGCGAGGAATCGACCGCAAAGGTCAGGCCGCAGGCGCGCATAAAATCGAGCGCACCGGAGACGCGGTCGGCGAGATCCGCATAGGCCTTCGACTGCGGACTATCGCTGACCGACTGCAGCATCCAGCGATGCACGTTCTCGACGCTGGCGTAGCCGCCCTTGGCGAAGGCGCGCAGCAGGTTCAGCGTCGCGGCCGACTGGCGGTACGCTTCGATCTGCCGGCGCGGATCGGGCACGCGGGCTTCTTCGGTGAACGCCACGTCGTTGATAATGTCGCCGCGATAGCTGGGCAGCTCGACGCCGTCGCGCTTCTCGACCGGGGCCGAACGCGGCTTGGCGAACTGGCCGGCGATGCGGCCGACCTTCACCACCGGCGAGGCGCCGGCGTAGGTCAGGACGATCGCCATCTGCAGGAAGACGCGGAACAGGTCGCGGATGTTGTTGGCGCCGTGCTCGGCGAAGCTCTCGGCGCAGTCGCCGCCCTGGAGCAGGAAAGCGTCGCCGGCCGCCACCGTGGCCAGCGCCTTCTTCAGGTTGCGCGCCTCGCCGGCAAACACCAGCGGCGGAAAGCTCGCGAGCTGCGCCTCGACATCCGCGAGCGCTTTCACGTCGGGATATTGCGGCATCTGCTGCACCGGCTTGGCGCGCCAGCTATCGGGTGTCCAGCGTTCGGACATAGGCCACTCCTGAAGAAACAAGCCGCCAGTTAAAAATGGGTCGCGGCGGGCGCGTTATACACAGCAGCCCTGCCAACCGCTAGTTGGAAATCAGGGGGCAGAATACAACCCCTTGCGGGAAAAGCCTATTTTGTTGGCGGCCCCGGCCAGCCTGAAATTTCGGCAAGGCCCGGGACGCCGCAGCCGGCTATTCGGCGGCTTCACGCTGGTAGCGCGCGGTCCGGGTGCGCATCGTCACCAGCTCCTCGGCGGCGGTGGGGTGCAGCGCCATGGTGCCGTCGAAGTCGGCCTTGGTGGCCTTCATCTTCATCGCGACCGCCACCACCTGAACCAGTTCGGCGGCGTCCGGCCCGACGATATGGCAGCCGAGCAGACGATCGGTGGTGCCGTCGACGATCAGCTTCATCAGCACGCGCGACTGGCTGCCCGACATCGTCCCCTTCATCGGGCGGAAATCGGTCTTGTAGATGTCGACGACGCCGTACTGCGCCCGCGCCTGGGCCTCGGTCAGCCCGACGGTGCCGACCTGCGGCTGCGAGAACACCGCGGTCGGAACGCAGGAATAGTCGACCTGCACCTGCTTGCCGCCGAACACATTGTCGGCGAAGGCATGGCCCTCGCGGATCGCCACCGGGGTCAGGTTGGTGCGATGGGTGACATCGCCGACCGCGTAGATGTGCGGCACCGAGGTGCGGCAGTGGTCGTCGACAGCGATGCCGCCATTGTCCGGATTGATGGCGACGCCGGCCTTCTCGAGGCCGAGATTGGCGACCGCCGGATGCCGGCCGATCGCGAACATCACCTGGTCCGACGCCACGCTGGAGCCGCTCGACAGATGCGAGGTGTATTCCTCGCCGAGCTTCTCGACAGCCGTCACAGTGCAGCCGGTGATGATGGTGATCCCTGCCCGCTCCATCTCGGTGCGAACATGAGTGCGCACGTCCTCGTCGAAGCCGCGCAGGATGTTGTCGCCGCGATACACCACGGTGACGTCCGAGCCGAGGCCGGCGAAGATGCAGGCGAATTCGAGTGCGATATAGCCGCCGCCCTGGATCAGGATGCGCTTCGGCTGCTCGTTGAGGTGAAACACCTCGTTGGACGAAATCACGTGCTCGATGCCGGGAATCGCCTTGCCGTGATTGGGCGCGCCGCCGGTCGCGATCAGGATCGTCTTGGCCCGCACCTTCTCGCCGGTCGACAGCAGCAGCGTATGCGGATCTTCGAACACCGCGCGCCCCTTGATGGTGCGGGCGCCGGCCTTCTCGACGTTGGTCGCGTAGATCTGCTCGAGCCGCGCGATCTCCTTGTCCTTGTTGGCGATCAGCGTCGACCAGTTGAATTCCGCGGTCGGGATGCTCCAGCCGAAGCCGGCCGCATCCCGGATCTCCTCGTGCACCTGGGAGGCGTAGACCATCAGCTTCTTCGGCACGCAGCCGCGGATCACGCAGGTGCCGCCGAACCGATACTCTTCGGCGACGACGACGCGGGCGCCGTAGCCGGCGGCGATTCGTGCGGCTCTCACGCCGCCAGAGCCACCGCCGATAACAAACAGGTCCGCGTCGAAGTCTGCCATTTCGCCTCTCTGGTCGATCAGATGTTCTTGCCGCGCTTACGCATCTCGGCGCGGAATTCGCCGTTCACTTCCTCGGCGAACTTCTGCGCCCACTGATTCATGAACTGCATGCTTTCGGCAATCGACTTCGGCTCCTGGCTGAGCAGCTTCTGGCCGAGCGGCGACTTGTAGAAGGTGACGAGGTCCTTGAGCTCCTGCTCGGTGAAATCGGTGGCGTAGATCTTCGCCATGCCGTCGCCGATTTCCTTCTCGCGGCCCGCCATCTTCTTGGCGATCACCACCGCGACCTCCTTGAGGTCCTGCTGATAGTTCAGGTTGCTCTGCATCAGCGTGTCCATGGTGCGCTGAATGATGTTCGGCACCGCCTGGGCGTAGATGCCGCCGGCCCGCTTCAGCTCCAGGATCTCCTTGGCGGACGCGATCGCCGCCGGCGACGGCTGCTTGGTTTGCGCCTGCGCCTGATGGCCGGCCAGAGCGACGCCGAACACCAAAGCGGCGGCCAGCAATGCCTTCGACAGATATTTCATTCCAATTCTCCTGAGATGATCGGCGCTCACGCGCGTTCGATGGTTCGAATTCCGTCGGCCCCTGCCAGCACGACGGTGCTCGCCATCCCGACAAACAACCCATGCTCGACTACGCCCGGAATCACGGACAGCAAATGGGCCAGACGAGGAGCATCGGGTATGCGCCCGAGCTGGGCGTCGAGGATCCAGTGGCCACCATCGGTGACGAAAGCATGGCCGTCTTTGCCGGGCCGGAGCTTTAATTCGCCGTCACAGCCGGCGGCGGTGAAAGCATTCTGCAGCGCGCGGCGGGTGGCGCCGAGGCCGAACGGGATCACCTCGATCGGCAGCGGGAAGCGGCCGAGCGTGCCGACCAGCTTGGATTCGTCTGCGATCACGATCATGCGATCCGAGGCCGCCGCGACGATCTTTTCGCGCAACAGCGCGCCGCCGCCGCCCTTGATCAGGTCGAGATTGTGATCGACCTCGTCGGCGCCGTCGATGGTGATGTCGAGGCGGTCGATTTCATCCAAAGTCGTCAGCCGGATACCGCAACGTTCGGCATCGGCGCGCGTCACTTCCGACGTCGGCACGCCGATCACGTCGAGCCCGACCCGCACTCTTTCGCCAAGTAGTTCAACGAAATGCTTCGCCGTCGAACCGGTCCCGAGGCCGAGCTTCATGCCGCCCCGCACCTCTTCCAGCGCCCGCGCCGCAGCCCGCCGCTTCAACTCTTCCTTGTCCATGACCCGGCCTACCCCGTTTCCGCCCCTGATGTCCCCGGCGCGGCGCGGCATATCTAGCGGCGTTTGGGCGCGGCGAACAGCACGGATTCTGGGGTTGAGCATCGCCAGACGGTTGCAGAAAGCCGCGGAGAAGGTTAGCGGTCGAACATGACCGCATCTCCCATTGTTGTCTTCGATCTGGACGGCACGCTGGTCGATACCGCGCCCGACCTGATCAACGCCCTGAATTTCATCCTCGTTCGCGAAGGCATGCCGGCCGTTCCGATGGCCGTCGCGCGCAATATGATCGGACAAGGCGCCCGCCGCCTGCTCGAACGTGGCCTCGAACTCGACGGCCGTGTGATCGCGCAGGACGACGTCAATCGCCTCACCGTCGATTTCATCGACTATTACGCCGCCCACATCGCCGACGAGTCGCGCCCGTTCGAAGGGCTGGAAGCGACGCTCGACGAGCTGTCGGAGAGCGGCTACCGCTTTGCGGTCTGCACCAACAAGCTGGAATGGCTGTCGAAGCTGCTGCTCGACCGGCTCGGGCTCAGCCCGCGCTTTGCGGCGATCTGCGGCGCGGACACCTTCGGCGTCGCCAAGCCCGACCCTGCGATCCTGCGCGAGACCGTGGCCAAGGCCGGCGGCGACCTCGCTGCCACCATCATGGTCGGCGACGCAGGGCCGGATGTCGGCGTCGCGCGGCGGGCCGGCGTGCCGGTGATCGGGGTCGAATTCGGCTACACCGAAGTGCCGATCGCCGAGCTCGAACCGGACCTTTTGGTCGGCCATATGCGCGAGCTGCCGAACGCCGTGGGACGGCTGCTGCCGCGGCGCTGACCTGAAGGCGATACCTTTGAAATTGTGGCGAAATTCAGTTCGCTAACAGGTCGCGTTAACTAACTCTTAAGTTTGTTGGACGCGCAGTTGCCAGCGTTACAGCAGGCTCCTATGGTCCGCGCGGGACTGTGGCCGTTGGCCGCACTGAACGGATGGGAGTATCATGCGTCATCTTGTTGTCATCGCCCTGGCAGGGCTCTCGCTGGGGGGCTGCGCGTCGATGTCCGACGCCTTCAAGTCGACCCCGCCCGACGTCACTGTTCAGCTCGATTCGGTGCCGCCGGGTGCGGACGCCGTCGCCTCCACCGGGCAGAGCTGTAAGACCCCGTGCTCGATCAAGGTGCCGCCGGCCGATTTCACCGTGACCTTCTCGCTGGACAAGTTCCAGACCACGACGGTTCCGGTGCAGGTCTCGGTCGCACAAGGCGGCTTCATGTCGGAAGGCACCACGACGGTGACGCCGAACCCGGTGACCGCCGAGTTGCAGGCCGCCAAGCCGTCGCGCAAGGCGCGTCAGGTCCGCAAGCCGCGTAAGCCGAAGCCCGCCGCAGCCGCGCCGGCCGCCGAGGCTCCGGCAGAGTCGTCGTCGCCGTTCCCTGCCCCGGCAGCGCGCTAACATATTGCAGCGCATCACGGCGCGTGATTGTGCGCGCCGCTGATCGTGCCTAGATAGTGCGGAGACATTTGCCGCGACTGGCGGCGACCGCGACAGGGCACGCCGCATGACCAGCGCCGCGATCACTCCGCCAACCACCGTGGATCGGCCGATGACCGATCCGTTCGGGCGAACCATCGACTACCTGCGCGTCTCCATCACCGACCGTTGTGACTTCCGCTGTGTGTACTGCATGGCCGAGGACATGACCTTCCTGCCCCGCGCCGACCTGCTGACGCTGGAAGAACTCGACCGGCTGTGCTCGGCCTTCATCGCCAAGGGCGTGCGCAAGCTGCGCCTAACCGGCGGTGAGCCGCTGGTCCGCCGCAACATGATGTCGCTGGTGCGGTCGCTGTCCCGACATCTCAAGAGCGGCGCGCTCGACGAACTCACCCTCACCACCAACGGCTCGCAGCTCGCCCGTTTCGCCGCGGAGCTGGCGGATTGCGGCGTCCGCCGCGTCAACGTTTCGCTCGACACGCTCGACCCGGACGAGTTCCGCCGGATCACCCGCTGGGGCGATCTCGACCGCGTGCTCGCCGGCATCGACGCCGCCCGCGCCGCAGGCCTTGCGGTGAAGATCAACACCGTAGTGCTGAAGGGCTGCAACGAGGACGAGATCCCGTCGCTGATGCGCTGGGCGCATGGCCTCGGCATGGGGCTGACGCTGATCGAAGTTATGCCGCTCGGCGAAATTGGCGAAGGCCGGATCGATCAGTACGTCCCGCTGTCGCTGGTCCGCGCCCGGCTCGCCAACAACTACACGCTGACCGACCTGCCCGACTCCACCGGCGGCCCGGCGCGCTACGTCCGCGTCGAGGAGACCGGCGGCCGGCTCGGCTTCATTACTCCACTCACGCACAATTTTTGCGAATCCTGCAATCGGGTGCGGATTACCTGCACCGGGACAATCCACACCTGCCTCGGCCACGAGGACGCTTCCGACCTGCGGCGGCCGCTGCGCGCTTCCGCCGACGACGCCCTGCTCAGCGCCGCGATCGATCAGGCGATCGGCTCGAAGCCGAAGGGCCACGACTTCATCATCGACCGCCGCCATAACCGGCCGAGCGTCAGCCGGCACATGAGCGTCACCGGCGGCTAAGCGCTCCCACCTGCGACTAATCATTCCGCTGAACAGCGCTCCTGATTGCCATTTTCCAATTGACGGAACGGTGACGCGCTGGTTTGGTGCGCACGCTTCGCGAGCCCTCGGCTACAAAAAGCCGCTTCGCGTTGTAATCGCGCAGGCCGGACGAACCGGGAGGAGACCGAGCGTTGCGAGCATTGCTTGGACTGAGCAGGACGATCGACGCCTTCAACACGGTTGTGGGCCGTTGGGTGTCCTGGCTGATCGTGGCGGCGGTGGCGATTTCGGCAGTCAACGCCGTGGTCCGCAAGATCTTCGATATGTCGTCGAACTCGTTCCTCGAATTGCAGTGGGTGCTGTTCAGCGTGGTGTTCATGCTGTGCTCGCCCTGGACCCTGCTCAGCAACGAACACATCCGCATCGACATCATCAATCACAGCCTCCCGCTCAAGCTGCGCGGCTGGATCGACATGATCGGCCACGTGTTCTTCCTGATGCCGTTCGCGATCATCCTGCTGTGGTGGTCGATCCCGTTCTTCCTGGTCTCGTATCACCAGAACGAGCAGTCGTTCAGCGCCGGCGGCCTGCCGCAATGGCCGGCCAAGGCGCTGATCATGATCATGTGCGTGCTGCTGATCATTCAGGGCATCTCGGAGATCATCAAGCGCCTCGCGATGATGGTCGGCGCGATCCCGGACAGCAACGCTTCCGCACAATCCGCACACAGTTCCGCCGAGCTCGAAGCCGAGCGGCTGTTGCTCAACATCGGCGGCGACAAAAAGTAAGCCGCTTCGTGGTCATCGCATTGGGGGGCCGGTCCGCATGACCGCACTGTTGATCCACTACATGGCGCCGATCATGTTCGCGTCGTTGGTGGTATTTCTGCTGCTGGGGTATCCGGTGGCGTTTTCGCTCGCCGCCAACGGCCTTCTCTTCGCCTTCCTCGGCATCGAACTCGGCCTGTTCCGTCCCGACTTCCTGCAGGCGCTGCCCGATCGCGTCTACGGGGTGATGAACAACGAAACGCTGCTGGCGATTCCATTCTTCACCTTCATGGGGTTGGTGCTGGAGAGATCCGGCATGGCCGAGGATCTGCTCGAGACCATCGGCCAGTTGTTCGGCTCGATCCGCGGCGGCATCGCCTACGCGGTGGTGTTCGTCGGCGCCCTGCTCGCCGCCACCACCGGCGTGGTCGCTGCCTCGGTGATCTCGATGGGCCTGATCTCGCTGCCGATCATGCTGCGCTACGGCTACGACCGCCGCGTCGCCACCGGCATCATTGCCGCGTCCGGCACGCTGGCCCAGATCATCCCGCCGTCGCTGGTGCTGATCGTGATGGCCGACCAGCTCGGCCGTTCGGTCGGCGACATGTACGAAGGCGCCTTCATTCCGGGCATCGTGCTGTCGCTGCTGTATGCGCTCTACATCTTCCTGGTGACGGTCTTCGCCCCGAAGGCGGCGCCCGGCCTGCCGCTCGAAGCGCAGACGCTGCGTGAGCCGGAGACCGCCAAGCACCCGCTGATCATGCCGCTGGCGGCGCTGTCGGCCGGCGGTGCGGCCTATCTGTTCACGGTGCATTGGGGCGCGTTCGACTGGAGCAAGCCGGCGTTCGACAAGGTCGGCCTGTCGCAGCTGGTGATGCAGGGCTTCTGGTTCGTGATCCTCACGGCCGTGCTGTTCCGCCCGTTCATCGGCATCATCCGCACCATGACGATGTCGCTTTATCTGGTGGTCGCTGCCTCGACCGCCGCCGGCATCGTGGCGATGAGCTTCACCGACGTGAAGTCGGGCGCCGACTACATCGTGCTGACGATGTCGGTCACCGTCGCGCTGTCGTTCGTGATCGCGGTGCTGAACCGGCTGCTGCGGCTGAAGCTGCTGTCCAAGCTCGCCGAGCAGGTCGTGTTCGTGATGGTGCCGCCGCTCGGCCTGATCTTCCTGGTGCTCGGCACCATCTTCATCGGCGTCGCAACGCCGACCGAAGGTGGCGCGATGGGTGCGGCCGGCGCGATGATTCTGGCGTTGATGAAGGGCCGGCTGAGCTTCGACCTAACCCGGCAGGCCACCGAGTCGACCGCCAAGCTGACCGCCTTCGTGGTGATGATCTTGGTCGGCGCCCGCGTGTTCTCGCTCACCTTCTACGGCGTCGACGGCCATCGCTGGGTCGAGGAGCTGCTGGTGTCGCTGCCCGGCGGGCAGCTCGGCTTCCTGATCTTCGTCAACGCCTTCGTGTTCGTGCTGGCGTTCTTCCTCGACTTCTTCGAGCTCGCCTTCATCGTCATCCCGCTGCTCGGGCCGGCGGCTGAGAAGCTCGGTATCGACCTGATCTGGTTCGGCGTCATGCTCGGCGTCAACATGCAGACCTCGTTCATGCATCCGCCGTTCGGCTTCGCCCTGTTCTACCTGCGCTCGGTGGCGCCGAAGCTGCCATATATCGACCGCGTCAGCGGCAAGCAGATGGCGCCGGTCACCACCGGCCAGATCTACTGGGGCTCGGTGCCGTTCGTGATCATCCAGCTGATCATGGTCGCCATGGTGATCGCCTTCCCTGGAATGGTGATGCACTACAAGGGCGTCGCAGGGGACATCGACCCATCCAAGGTCAAGATCGACATCCCGCAAATCGAGATGCCGCAGATCGATCTCGGCCCGCCGAAGTTCTGATCGAGGACGGCTTCCACTTCCCGTCATTGCGAGGAGCGCAGCGACGAAGCAATCCAGTACAGTGCACTGAGCTGGATTGCTTCGCTTCGCTCGCAATGACGGTGAAGCTGGACCGCCCGTCTCACCAGGAAGACTGGTAACAACAAAAAAGCCCGACCTCCTCGCGGAGGCCGGGCCTTTTCGTTTCAGGCGTTCAGATCAGCCGCGGGTGCGCGAGCGGATCATGAAGCTGTCGAAGGTGTACTCCGCGACCTGCCACCACAGGTACTGGTCGGAGCGATACGCCTGCATGGCGTCGATCGCCTTCTTGAAGTCCGGGTTCTTCGCCGAGATTTCGCCCCACAGCTCGTTGGTGGCTTTGAGGCAGGCGTCGAGGATTTCGTTCGAGAACGGACGCAGCTGCGTGCCGCCGGCCACCAGCCGCTTCAGCGCGGTCGGGTTGAGCAGGTCGTAGCGGGCGTTCATCCAGGTGTTGGTGTTCACCGCCGCGTTGGCGAGGATCGCCTGATAGTTCTTCGGCAGCTGGTTGAACTTCTCGAGGTTGGTGAAGGCGTGCACGGTCGGGCCGCCTTCCCAGAAGCCCGGATAGTAGTAGTACTTTGCGACCTTCTGGAAGCCGAGCTTTTCGTCGTCGTACGGGCCGACCCACTCGGCGGCGTCGATGGTGCCCTTTTCCAGCGCCGGATAGATGTCGCCGCCGGCGATCTGCTGCGGCACCACGCCGACCTTCTGCAGCACCTGACCGGCAATGCCGCCGATACGCATCTTCAGGCCGCTCATGTCGGCAACGGTCTTGATCTCCTTACGGAACCAGCCGCCCATCTGGGTGCCGGTGTTGCCGCAGGGGAAGCCGACCAGGCCGTACTTCTTGTAGAATTCGTTGGCGAGCTCGTTGCCGCCGCCCTGATACAGCCAGGAGTTCTGCTGACGGGCGTTGAGGCCGAACGGCACCGACGCGAACACCGCGAAGGTCGGGTCCTTGCCGACGTAGTAGTACGACACGGTGTGGCACATCTCGACGGTGCCGTTGGACGTGGCATCCAGCGCCTGCAGGCCGGGGACGACTTCACCCGCCGCGAACACCTGGATCTGGAACTTGTTGTCGGTCATCTCGGCGACCTGCTTCGCCAGATATTCGGCGCCGCCATAGATGGTGTCGAGCGACTTCGGGAAGCTGGAGGTCAGCCGCCACTTCACCTCGGGCGAGGACTGCGCGATCGCCGGGGAAGCCACCGCGGCCGCTGCCGCAGCGCCGGTAGCTGACACTTTCAGAAAGTCACGACGTTTCATAAGGCATCTCCTTGTTGCCGGCGTTTTCCCGGATTCCATGCGCGCCCGACCAAAAGAAGGCGAACCGCGGAGCCGTTTGTGGCGAAGCGTCTCTAACACGGATGGTGATCCGCATAAAACGCCGCGACCGAGTAGATAACTGAGATTCAACCAAAGTCGAAGACGGAAATTTCCGTGATCACCACGCCGCGTCGACGATCACTCCTGAGTGGTCGATCATCGACGCCGGTACGATCACTTCGCAGCGCATCAATTCGTCGCGAGGCTGTTGATCCGGTCGCGCACCTTGCCGGCGATCGCGCGATAGATCGTCGCATGCGGCCCGTTCGGCTCGCTCTCGACCACCGGCCGGCCGGCGTCCGAAGTGGCTCGAATCTCCATATGCAGCGGGATTTCGCCGAGGAACGGGACGCCGAGTCGCTCGGCCTCGTGCCGCGCTCCGCCATGCCCGAACACGTCGGACCGGGTGCCGCATTCCGGGCAGAGGAAGTAACTCATGTTCTCGATGATGCCGATCACCGGGACATTCACCTTGGTGAACATCGCAAGGCCGCGGCGGGCATCGATCAGCGCCAAATCCTGCGGCGTCGACACGATCACCGCGCCCTTCAGCGGCACGGTCTGCGCCAGCGTCAGTTGCGCGTCACCGGTGCCGGGCGGCATGTCGACCACCAGCACGTCGAGCTTGCCCCAGTCGACATCGCGCAGCATCTGCGTGATCGCCGACATCACCATCGGACCGCGCCAGATCATCGCCGCCTCTTCGTCGACCAGGAAGCCGATCGACATGATCGACAGGCCGAACCGCGCGATCGGAATCATCCGGCGGCTGTCGTCGAGCCGCGGCTTCTCGTTGATGCCGGTCAGGCGCGGCACCGACGGACCATAGATGTCGGCGTCGAGCAGCCCGACCTTGAGGCCGAGGTCGCGCAGGCCGAGCGCGAGATTGAGCGCAGTGGTCGATTTGCCGACGCCGCCTTTGCCGGATGCGACGGCGATGATCGCGCCGACACCGGGAATGCCCGCCTGTTTCGGCAGACCGGCTCCGGGCGCACCGGCGGGACGATGCGCCGACACCGGCGCCACGCCGGGCCGCTGCGCCGGAGCGCTGCCCGGCTGACGCTCGGCAGTCAGCGCCACCAGCGCGCTCTTCACGCCGGACGTGCCGCGCACGGCTGCCTCAGCATCGCTGCGCACGCTCTCCCAAGCCCGCGCCTCGGCCGCATCGACGTTGATCGAGAAGTACACCTTGCCGTCGGTGATGGCGATCTCCGACAGCACGCCGGCTTTGGTCAGCGGCACGCCACGCGGCGTCGCCACCTTGGCCAGGCTGTCGAGAATCTGTTGCTGGGTCACGCTCACTGGAAGTCTCCTGCCGCTTCGCGTGCCCACCGATCACATGCCATCGCTCGGTTCAAGCCGGGAATTAGCCATCGGCCCTCGCTTCTGAAACGGCCAAGCGCGGAACCATGCTGCACTGCAAGATGATCGCTTCGGCTTACGTTCCAGAGAGATCGCAGACTTGCTCCGCTAAGCTCCTCGCCTATGCTGACGCCTCCTCCTCGCGTGCCCCGCAGCGGGCCGCCCTCACCTCCACTCGATCAGGCGCGACCGGCTCGCGCCCTCGCAACCGAAGGGTCCAGACATGGCCAAAGTCGCTTTCATCGGTCTCGGCGTCATGGGGTTTCCGATGGCCGGACATCTCGTGACGAAAGGCGGCCATGAGGTGACGGTCTACAATCGCACGGCGGCGAAGGCGCAGGCCTGGGCCGAGAAGTTCGGAGGCCGCGCCGCGCCGACCCCGGCCGAGGCTGCGGCGGGCCAGGACTTCGTGATGGCCTGCGTCGGCAACGACGACGACCTCCGCGCCGTCACCACCGGCGCCGACGGCGCGTTCGGTGCGATGAGCAAGGGCGCGATCTTCGTCGACCACACCACCGCCTCCGCCGAAGTCGCGCGCGAGCTCGACGCTGCTGCAAGCAAGGCGGGCTTCCACTTCATCGACGCGCCGGTGTCGGGTGGCCAGGCCGGCGCCGAGAACGGCGTGCTGACGGTGATGTGCGGTGGCCGGCCGGAAGACTTCGCCAAGGCCGAGCCGGTGATCGCTGCGTACGCGCGGATGTGCAAGCTGCTGGGTCCCGCCGGCAGCGGTCAGCTCACCAAGATGGTCAATCAGATCTGCATCGCCGGGCTGGTCGAAGGCCTGTCGGAAGGCATCCACTTCGCCAAGAAGGCCGGCCTCGACGTCAATGCCGTGATCGACACCATCTCCAAGGGCGCCGCGCAGTCGTGGCAGATGGAGAACCGCCACAAGACCATGAACGACGGCAAATACGATTTCGGCTTCGCGGTCGAATGGATGCGCAAGGATCTGTCGATCTGTCTTTCCGAAGCGCGCCGCAACGGCGCCAGCCTGCCGGTCACCGCGCTGGTCGACACCTTCTACGCCGAGGTCGAGAAGATGGGCGGCCGCCGCTGGGACACCTCCAGCCTGCTGGCACGACTGGAGCGCTGAGCCAGCGCGGAACAGGGCTGCAATCGCGGTTTTCACGGCTCGTTCACCGCGATTGTTAGCCAGCTGTTAACCGGAATAATTTTCCCTCTAAGGCTGCTCTTAAGGATTTGTGGCCAGATATAGGCTGGGGAAACCGCGCGCGTTCTCGCGCAGGATTTGTGTTGGTTGATGAGTGAGTCCGCCGAAAAGCCTGAAGTCTTCCAGCTTCCGGCTGAGCCTCCGGTGGCCGCGCCGGCGCGCAACCGGCGCGCGGCGGCACAGCGGGTGCGCGAGGCGCGCGACCGCCTGACCTCGACCAGCGGCACCCGCCCCGCCTTCGACCACGAACTGGTCCGGCAATATGCCGAGACCCGGCTGTCCGCCTCTTACGTGGTGATGCTGCTGGTGGTCGTCACCGGCGTGCTGTTCGGGATCTGGATGGACCCGCTGCCGGCGGGTGCCTGGACGGTGGCGATGCTCAGCATCCACGCCGTGGTGATCCGCAACTGCAACCGCTTCCTCCAGGAGCCGGCCTCGGTGCCGCGCACCCGCACCTGGCGGCGACGCTTTATCCTGCTCGACCTGCTGTACGGCCTGGCGTGGACCGCGATCCTGATCCACCCGACCGAACTCAACGTCGTCTCCAGCACGCTTCTGATGTTCCTGATGCTGCTGGTGGTGGCGGTGTCGTCGATGCTGGCGGCGAGCCTGCCGATCGCCGCGCTGGCTGCCACCATGCCGGTGACCGCCGCGATCGCGGTCAACTTTGCGCTCAGCGGATCTTTCGACAAATACGTGCTGGCGGCGCTCACCGTCGCGGCGGAAGGCTACTTCGCCTTGCTCGCGCACCGGCTGCACTCGACCACGCTGGCGACGCTGCAGGCGCGTGCCGAGAAGGACGTGCTGATCGCCGAGCTCGAACAATCCAAGGCGATCTCCGACGAGGCCCGGCATCGCGCCGAAGCCGCCAACGTCGCCAAGTCGCGCTTTCTGGCACAGATGAGCCACGAGCTGCGCACGCCGCTCAACGCCATTCTGGGCTTTTCGGAAGTGATGAAGAGCGAGATCTTCGGCGCCCATGCGGTGCCGGCCTACAAGGACTACTCGGCCGACATCCACAATTCCGGCGTCCACCTGCTCAACCTGATCAACGAGATCCTCGACCTGTCGCGGATCGAAGCCGGCCGTTACGAGCTGAACGAGGAAGCGATCTCGCTGGTGCATGTGGTGACCGACTGTCATCACCTGCTCAAGCTGCGCGCGTCCAGCCGCGGCATCACCATCCACGAAGTGTTCGAACAGGGCATGCCGCGGATCTGGGGCGACGAGCGCGCGGTGCGTCAGGTGGTGCTCAACCTGTTGTCGAACGCGATCAAGTTCACCCCGCAGGGCGGCGAGATCTGGCTGAAGGCCGGCTGGACGGCATCCGGCGGCCAGTATCTCAGCGTCAAGGACACCGGCTCCGGCATTCCCGAGGAGGAGATCCCGATCGTGCTGGCCTCGTTCGGCCAGGGTTCCAACTCGATCAAATCCGCCGAACAGGGCGCCGGCCTCGGCCTGCCGATCGCTAAGAGCCTGATCGACATGCACGGCGGCACCTTCACGCTGAAATCCAAACTGCGGATCGGCACCGAAGTGATCGTCACCTTCCCGCCCGAGCGGGTGATGTCGGCACTGGCGCCGCTCGCCGATGAGGCGCCGCCGCTGCAGCCGGACTCGGTCACCACCTCCGAGACCGCCCGCGCGCGCCGGCAGCCGATCATGAACGCCGGCACCGGATTGTAAGATCGGGACTTGCGGGAGGCGACCAATGTCAGCCACCATCCGACATGAGCATCGAAACGCCCTGCATCGCGGTCTGCATGATCAATCCGCAGACCAACCTCTGCTACGGCTGTGGCCGCACCATGCCGGAGATCGCGCGCTGGCCGCGGATGGCCAGTGCCGAACGGCTCACCATTATGGCCGGCCTGCCGCAGCGGATGGCCGACGCCGGCATGGATGTGCCGCAGCCACGGCGGCGGCGCGCCTCGGCGACGGACACGCCCGCGTAACGCGCTTTAACTCAGGTGCGTCATGAGCCGCATTCTGCTCGTGCTCATGGTGCTGATCGGGACCGCCGGCGCGGTGGTCGCCTATGGCGACCCGAAGCGGATTTCCGCGGCCGGTGATGCGATGTCGACGATGCTGAAGAAGCGCGTCGCTGCTGCCACCGCGGCGGCCGAAGCGGCCAGTTCGCGCATGGTCGAAATCCCGCGCGGCACCGGCGGCGAGTTCGCGGTCAGCGCCAAGGTCAATGGCGTTTCGGCGCCGATGGTGATCGACACCGGTGCGACTTCGGTGGTGCTGACCTACGAGACCGCCAAGGCGGCGGGCCTGCCGCTGGAGCTGCTGAACTTCAACGTCGAACTGGAAACCGCCGGCGGCCACACCCGCGCCGCGCGGCTGTCGCTCGACAGTCTGGCGATCGGCAAACTGGTCGAGCGCTCGGTCCCGGCCCTGGTGGTGCCGCGCGGCCAGATGAAGACCAACTTGCTCGGCATGAGCTTCCTCGACCGCCTCGAAAGCTGGGAAGTCCGTTCCGACCAGCTCCGGCTGCGCGGGTATCCCTGATCGCACGGGCCTTAAGCGGCCGCGACCTCCGCCCGCTCCGTCACCGCCACCATCGCCTTCAACAGCACGCTGGCGTCGGCATCGGGTTTGACGCCGAATTCGGACAGATAGCGGCGGAACGCGCGGGCGCCGGGCACGCCCTGATACGCGCCGATGACGTGGCGGGTGATCGCGTGGAGCCGCAGGCCTTGCGCGAGCTGGCGCTCGATATACGGGATCAGCGCTTCGAGCGCCTCCTTCATCGAGGGATATTGCGCAGGCTCGCCGAACAGCTCCGGATCGACCTCGAGCAGACGCCACGGCTCCTGATAGGCGGCGCGGCCGAGCATCACGCCGTCGACGTGCTCGAGATGCCGCTTGGCTTCCGCGATGCTGCCAATGCCGCCGTTGATGATGATCGGCACCTGCGGCATCGCCTGCTTCAGCCGATACACCCGGTCGTAATCGAGCGGCGGGATATGGCGGTTCTCTTTCGGCGACAGCCCGTTCAGCCACGCCTTGCGGGCGTGCACGATCAGCGCGTCCGCGCCGGCTGCGACCACCGCCCGCGCCAGCGCATCGAGCGCGACTTCGGGATCCTGATCGTCGATCCCGATCCGGCACTTCACCGTCACCGGCACAGAGACGGCGCGCTTCATCGCGGCGACGCCCTCGGCAACCAGCTCCGGCTCCGCCATCAGGCAGGCGCCGAACCGGCCCTCCTTCACCCGATCGGACGGGCAGCCGACGTTGATGTTGATCTCGTCGTAGCCGAAGTCCTCGCCGATCTTCGCCGAGGTGGCGAGGTCGTTCGGATTGGAGCCGCCGAGCTGTAGCGCCAGCGGATGTTCGCTCGCATCGAAGCCGAGCAGCCGCTGCCGATCACCGTGGATCACCGCTCCGGTGGTGACCATCTCGGTGTAGAGCAACGCACGCTTGGTCAGCAGCCGATGGAAGACCCGACAGGGGCTGTCGGTCCACTCCATCATCGGCGCGACGGAGAAGCGATGTGGCTGATGAAGCTGCATATTTCAGTATGTCGGCGGATTAGCAGGCGGCGTCAAGGCTGCTGGTAGCCCGGGAATCCGGCGATTTCCAGCCCGTTCTGGCACTGCCCTCCCCTCGCGGCGGGGGAGCGATCAGCGTCCAGATTCCGCGCGCCGGCGCAGGATCGCCGGAAGCGATGAGCTGAACCGGGCGCGGGCCGCCTCCAGGAGCCCGCCGAGACGTTGCCGCAGCGATGATGTCGAGGCCGGATCGCGGCAGAACCAGGCAGCGTACAGCGCCGGGAGGAACAGCAGCGTCAGCACGGTGGCGACCAGCAGTCCGCCCATGATCGCGACCGCCATCGGGCCCCAGAAGCTCGAACGCGTCAGCGGGATCATCGCCAGCACGGCACTGAGTGCGGTCAGGACCACCGGTCGCGCGCGGCGGACGGTGGCGCCGACGATCGCCTCCTCGCGCGGATGCCCCGCCGCGATGTCCTGCTCGATCTGGTCGACCAAAATCACCGAGTTGCGAATGATCATGCCGGCGAGCGCGATCAGTCCGAGCAGCGCGACGAAGCCGAACGGCTTGCCGAACAGCAGCAGCCCGGCGCACGCGCCGATCAGGCCGAGCGGCGCCGTCAGCAACACCAGCGCCAGCTTGGCGAAGCTCTGCAACTGGAGCATCAGCACCGTCAGCATCACCACCAGCATCGCCGGCACCACCGCGAACAACGCACCGTTGGCTTTCGACGAATCCTCAATCGCACCGCCGAGTTCGATCCGGTAGCCGGCCGGCAGGTGCTGGCGCAGATCGGCCAGCGCGCCCCACACCGCCGAGGAGACGAACGGCGCCTGCACGCCGTCGCGCACATCGCTGCGCACGGTGATCGCCATGTCGCGGTCGCGCCGCCACTGAATCGCCTCCTCGTGGCCTTCGCGGATCTCGGCGATCTGCGACAGCGGCACCGGCACGCCATTGCGCGACAGCACGGTGAGATCGTCGATGGCGCCGAGATCGTTGCGCTGCGCCGCGATCGCCCGCGCCACCACCACGACCTTCTCGGTCCGATCACGCACGGTGGTCACCGGCGCGCCGGTCATCAGCATCTGCAACGTCTGCGAGATCGTCTGCGGATCGAGCCCGAGCGCCCGCGCCCGATCCTGATCGACCACCAGACGCACCGAGGGCATCTGCTCGTTCCAATCGAGCTGCGGCTCGATCACGTTCGGATTGCCGCGCATGATATCGCGGACCTGGTAGGCGATCGACCGCACCGTGTTCGGGTCCTCGCCGATCACCCGGAACTGCACCGGAAACTTGATCGGAGGACCATAGGCCAGCCGCTTCACCCGCACCCGCGCGCCGGCGATCGCGCCATCGGCGACGGCCTGCTCGATCTTGCGCTTCACCCGCTCGCGCGCGGCGCTGTCCTTGGTGACAATGACGAGTTCTCCGTAGGACTCGTTCGGCAGTTCGGGATTGACGTTGAGCAGGAAGCGCGGCGGCCCTTTGCCCACATAGGTGCTCCAGGTGACGACGTCGTCATCACCTGCGACCAGCGCCTCGGCCTGCTGAGCATTGGCGAGCGTCGCCTCGATCCCGCTGCCGCCCGGCAGCCGCAATTCGACGAACAGTTCGGTGCGGTCGGAGGTCGGGAAGAACTGCCGCTGAATCTTGCCGAAGCCGACGATCGAGATCGCGAAGGCCGCGATGGAGATGCCGATCACGATCAGACGGTGATGGATGCACCAGGTGACGACGCTGCGAAAGCGGCGATACAGGCCGTTGTCATAGACCGCGTGCGCGGTACCGGTGCTCAGCGAGTGCGGCAGCAACACGAAGCCGAGATACGGCGTCAGGATCACCGCCACAGCCCACGACGCCAGCAGCGCAATGCCGACCACCCAGAAGATGCTGCCGGCATATTCGCCGGTGCCGCTCGCCGCCATGCCAACCGGCAGAAAGCCCGCCGCGGTGACCAGCGTGCCGGTGAGCATCGGAAACGCCGTCGACTCCCAGGCGAACGAGGCGGCGCGGGCGCGATCGAAGCCCTGCTCCATCTTCACCACCATCATCTCGACCGCGATGATGGCGTCGTCGACGAGCAGGCCGAGCGCGATGATCAGCGCGCCGAGCGAAATCCGGTGCAGATCGATGCCCATCGTCAACATCAGCGTGAACACGATGCCGAGCACCAGCGGCACCGAGGTCGCAACCACGATGCCGACGCGCCAGCCGAGCGAAACGAAACTGACGAGAAGCACGATCGCCAGGGCCTCGACGAACGAACGCATGAAGTCGCCGACCGCATCGCGGACAACCGCCGGCTGATTAGCGATCCGCTCGAAGGTGACGCCGACCGGCGTGGCGCGTTCCACCTCGGCCATCGACGCTTCGACGTCCGCACCGAGCTCCAGGATGTTGGCGCCTTTGCGCATCACGATGCCGATCGCCAGCGCCGGAACGCCGCGCTGCCGGACCAGAAACTGCGGCGGATCGACGAAGCCGCGCGACACGGTGGCGATGTCGCCGAGCCTGATCACCGTGCCGTTGGATGCGATCGGGGTTTCTTCCACCGCACGAACGCCGTCGAACGCACCGGAGACGCGCAGCGGAATCCGGGTCGACTGGGTCTGCACCATGCCGACCGGCGCAAGATCGTTCTGCTTGGCGAGGCTGTCGAAGATCGTGCGCGGCGCGATGCCGAGATTGGCGAGCTTGACGTGGTCGAAATCGACGAAGATGCGCTCGTCCTGGGTGCCGTAGATCGTCACCTTGGAGACGTTCGGCACTTTCAGCAGCCGCTGCCGCACCTGCTCCGCCATCCGCTTCAACACCGCGTAGTCGGCGCTGTCGGAGCGCAGCGTGTAGACGATCGAGTCGACGTCGCCGTATTCGTCGTTGACCTCCGGCCCGGCCACACCGTCGGGCAGGTCCGGCTTCACGTCGGCCATCTTCTTGCGGATCAGATAGAACAGCCAAGGGGTTTGCGCCGGCGGTGTGGTGTCGCGAAACTCCATCTGCGCCGCGGTGAAGCCGGGCTTGGAATAGGTCGTGACCTTGTCGAACCAGGGCAGCTCCTGCAGCTTCTTCTCGATCCGGTCCGCGACCTGCAGCTGCATCTCTTCGGCCGTCGCGCCGGGCCATGTTGCCGTCACCACCGCGACCTTGATGGTGTAGGACGGATCCTCGGCGCGGCCGAGACGCTGATACGACAGCAGGCCGGCGACGCTGATCATCAGGATCAGAAACAGCATCAAGGACGGATGCGCCACCGCCCAGGCGGAGAGATTGGGTCGCTGCATCACTTGCCCGCCGAGCTGAGCGAGAGGGTGGAGATCGGCCGCACCGTCAAGGCCGGATCGAGCTTTTCGACACCGAGCGCGACGACGGTTTCGCCGTCGCTGACGCCGGAGGTCACCAGCACATCGCGATCCTCATAGCGCTCGATCGTCACCGGCCGCTCGCGCAGTTCGCCGCCGTCGCCGACCACGAACACCGCGGCGCCGCGGCCGTGATTGTAGATCGCCGTCAGCGGCAGCCGTGCGAAGCGCCGCTCGTCCTGCTCGCGCAACGTCAACGTGGCGCTCATCCCGATCCGCACCTTGTCGTCCGCGCGGGGGATCACGAAACGCGCCGCGAAGGTCCGCGTCGCCGGATCGGCCGCGAAGGATAGTTCGCGCAGCCGCACCTCGTAGCTCTTGCCGGGCAGCGACCACAGCGTCAGCGAGGCAGAGGCGCGACCGACCCGCTCGACGTAACTCTCCGGCAGCGCGACCACCGCCTCCAGCTCCGACAGCCGCGCCAGACGCACCGCGGCCTGTCCGGCGCTGATGACTTGTCCCGGCTCGATCGGCGTCGCGGTGATCACCCCGTCCGCATCGGCTTCGAGGGTCGCGTAGTCGAGCGCATGCCCGGCGAGATCGAGCGCACGCTGCGCGCGGACGAGACGGCTGCGCGCCTCCTCGGCGGTGGCGTGCGCCTTCTGCAGCGCGGCATTCGCCATCCAGCCCTTGCTCTGCAGATCGGTCGCACGGCCTTCATCGGCCTCGGCCTGAATCAGGTTGGACTGCGCCGCCTTCACTTCGGCTTCGGCCTGCTCGCGCTGCAGGCGGAGATCATTGGTATCGAGCGTCAGCAGCGGCTGGCCGCTACGCACGAAATCGCCGGTCCGCACCAGCCGCCGCGCCACCTTGCCGCTGATCCGAAAGCCGAGGTCGCTCTCGATGCTGGGGCGGATGGTGGCGGCGAAGGTACGCGTCCGGGCGCCCTCCTCTAACCGCACCGGCACCACCATCACCGGCTGCGGCAGCTTGGTCGGCTCCGCGGCGCCATGATCGGGCTTCGGAGCTGCGGAGTCGCAAGCTCCGAGGATCAGCGCCATCGCGATGATGGCGGCACGAAGCCCCATGATCTCTCTCATCGCCGTCTCGTCTTTTTCCCGGCCGGGCCGGAAGCACCGCCCGCCCATAATAAAACCAAACGTACGGTTATTATTCGGGCGCGAGGCTGTCAATATGACCGTACGTTCAGTATGATTGCGGAGAACGCCGGCGAATTGACGAGAGGTGACGGAGAGCGATGGTCAGGGTTCGGACGGAAGCCAAGCGGGACGCGATCCTCGACACCGCGGTCGAGGTGTTCAAAGAACGCGGTCTCGACGGCGCCTCGATGTCGGAAATCGCCAGCAGGCTCGGAGGCTCGAAGGCGACGCTGTATGGCTACTTCCCGTCCAAGGAAGAGCTGTTCGTGCACGTCGCGCTGCGCGTCGCCGGCAAGCAGATCCGCGGCATGTACGAAGATCTCGAGGCGCGCGCCACCGACGATCCGCAGCGTGTGCTCACCGAGTTCGGCAAGAAACTACTGCATCGCGTGCTGGCCGAGGACGCCACCACTGCCCACCGCCTTGCGGTGGCGCACGGCCGGATCGGCAATCTCGGGCGGATTTTCTACGACGCGGGTCCTGGCAAAGCGGTCGAGGCGTTCACCCGCTATATCGACGCCGCAACCAAAGCTGGCCGCCTGCATGCAGCCAATCCGGGGGTGGCAGCGCATCACCTGTTGGCGCTGCTCGAATCCGAAATCGCTTATCGCCGCTCGCTGCAATTTGGCGACGCCATCTCCGCCGGCGAGATCGATCAATGCGTCGACCGTGCCGTGCCGGTGTTCCTGGCTGCTTACGCGGCGCCGCGGACAAGCGACAAAGCAACCTGAGTTTCAGTCGAGACCTGCGATCCCTCGCCTTCGATTCAAAGGCCGCCGACGGATTGACGGGTCACAATGCCGGCGCACGGCGGAGTTGCTACGAGGTCAGCACCATCAAGCGTGCTTGGCACGCGACGTGGTGGCGCATCTGAGGCGATTTGACAGTGCCATCCGTCCGCATGGATAGTCCGCCGGTCGCAGCGCGCGGACTGTTTTGCGATGTTTGCAGCGCCTCGCGCGCCTCTCCGCTGGCGGGAACACATCGCCGGCGGCAAGCACAGGTTCTTTCATGAAATTTACCACACGGTTGGTCCTGCTGGTCACGGTGCTGACGGTCGGCGCCACGCTCGTAACCGCCGCCTTGCTGACCTGGACCACACGGCGCGCGATCATCACCGAGGCCGAAGCATCGGGTGAGAAGGTCGCCCGGTTGCTGGCGCGCAGCGCCAGTCTCGCCGCGTCGATCCCGACCGAAGTCGAGGGGATCATTGCCGAGGAGATGACCGCCGAAGGCACCCTGCTCGGCCATTTCGTCGAAGCCGCCGAGCGCGCCGGCATGACGCCGACCGAGATCAATCGCCGGCTGAAGTCGATCACCGACGACACCGTTCTCGACGAAATCTGGATCACCGACGAGAAAGGCCACGCCTATCTGCACAGCCTGCCGGACGTGAATTTCACCTTCAGCAATTCGCCGCAGATGCAGCCGCAGGCCTACGCCTTCCACGATCTGCTCACTGGCCAGAAGAAGGTGGTCAATCAGGACGCCCGCAAGCGCGACATCGACAATCAGCATTTCAAATATGTCGGCGTCGGCGGCATCGACAAACCGCGCATCATCCAGGTCGGGCGCAGTGCCAAATTCCTGCAGCAGCTGACGATGAAGATCGGCCTGCCGCGCACGGTCGAGAATCTGCTGGCCGACGGCGACATCGACGCGGTGTGGGTGTTCGACCGCAAGCTCGACGCGCTGGTCGGCCCCGGCGTGTACGGCGCCGATCGCCGCGACGGTCCCAACGAGAAAGAACTCGGCCCGGTGCGTCTGGTGATCGCCGACGGCCAGACCCGGCACGTCGAGAGTCGCCAGAACCTCAGCGTGATCGCACCGGTGCGCAACGAGCAGAAAGAGATCGTCGGTGCCGCGCTGGTTCGCCTGCCGATGAACCGTGTCTGGGCGACGGTGCAGAGCCAGGCCGAGATCGCGGCCGTCACCGCGTCGGCGATTGCCGCGCTCGGCATCCTGCTGTCGATCGGCGTCGCCCGCTATCAGGCGGCCCCGCTGCGCCAGATCACCCGCGCAGCGGCCGCGCTGGAGTCGCAGAAGTTCGATCCGAATTCGCTGACGCCCGTCGCGACCCGCCACGACGAGCTCGGCCAACTGGCCCGGGTGTTCACCGGCATGGCCGGACAGGTCGCCGCGCGCGAGGAATATCTCGACTCGATGGTGAAGCAGCGCACCGAGGAACTGGAGACGCGTAACCGCAGTCTTGAAGGGCTGTCGGCCGCGCTGTCGAAGTATCTGTCACCGCAAGTGTACTCGTCGATTTTCAGCGGCCATCAGGACGCCGAGATCGCCTCCAAGCGCAAGAAGCTGACGATCTTCCTGTCCGACATCGCCAACTTCACGGCCACCACCGACAAGCTGGAATCGGAAGACCTCACCGCGATGCTCAACCGCTATCTGGCCGAGATGGCGCAGATCGCGCTCAAGCACGGCGCCACGATCGACAAATATGTCGGCGATGCCGTGCTCGCGTTCTTCGGCGATCCGGAGAGCCGCGGCGTCAAGGAGGACGCAGTCGCCTGCGTGATGATGGCGATCGAGATGCAGGAGAAGCTGAAGCAGCTGGAGATGGAGTGGATCGACGCCGGCGCCGAGCGCCCGTTCCGGGTCCGCATCGGCATCAACACCGGCTTCTGCACCGTCGGCAATTTCGGCAGCCCGGACCGGATGGACTACACCATCGTCGGCGGCGCCGTGAACCTCACCTCGCGCCTGGAGCAGAACTGCGAGCCCGGCTCGATCCTGATCTCGCACGTCACCTGGTCGCTTGTGAACGATGTGATCGAGGCCGAGGAGCGTCCTGCCCTTACGGTGAAAGGCTTCAGCGAGCCGGTGCGCGCCTATGAGGTGCGCGGATTGAAGATCTCAGGATCGACCGACGTGATCCGCAAGGAACTGCCCGGGATGCGGCTGTTCATCGACACCGTCACGGCGGATCGCACCGAGGTGAAGCAAACGCTGGTGCAGGTGGTCGAGGATCTCGACAAGAGCTGAAGCAGCCAAGCGCGGCGAGACGGCGCTACTTGTCCGGCTCCACGGTGACTTCTTTCAGCGCGCCGTCTGCCACCACCACGACCACGAACACCAGCTTGTTATCGCCGCGGTGCAGCCCGGCGCTGATCGCGCGCCCGCCACTGAGCTGCTCGGCGATCACCACCGCCTCGGACAGCTTCATCTTGATCCGCCGGAAATCGCCGAGGTCACGCTGGGTCTCGGCGTCGAGATCGGAGGCCGGCTTGGCCTCAGAGGAACGAACGATCCGCCGGGTGGCGACGTCGATCATGGTGCTCCACACCTGATCTCCCCGATACGACTTGACCTCGAACCACGGCACCGAGCCTTCGTCGGTGAGGTTGAGATCGAAGACCCGCACGCCGGGCAGCTTCTTCTCCACCATCCGGATCAGATCGGCGCCACTACTGCGCGCGATCGTCACTGAACCAGTAGGCTCGTCGGTAGACGTCGCCGGCGGCGGCTGCACCGTCGGCTCGTGGCCACGATCGGACACCGCGGCCGAAGCCGGACAAAACAACAGCACCGCGGCCGTCAGGGCCGTCGTGAACCGGATTGCAGACATCTTCGCCTCACTCGTCCACCGCAGGTCGAAGCGGTGGACGCCGCGCTCACAGCGCGTCGTTATTGGACACCGGCGACGTGGCGCGCCGGGGTGGTGGCCGCAACGGGCGCCGGTGCGGAATCATCCGCCGGCGGTGCGCTCGACCAGACATGGCCGCTGCGCGCGCGGTCGTAGCCGTATTGATACAGCGAGCGCATGTAGGCGGTGTCGAAGCCGGGCGGCGACGGCGGCCGGTCGCTCTCGATATAGGACAGATTGAAACCGTATTTGTTGCGGCGGGCGAACGCGTAGGTGCTGTAGAGGATCGACCGGGTCTGCGCCTTGATCATCGACGACGAGGCCCGCGCGGCGATGTCCAGCGCACGATCGCGCACCAGCTGGAACTCCGGTTCAATGGTATTATTCATCAGGATGTAGAGTTGCAGGTTGAGCGACTTGTCCCACGAGGCACTACGCATCAGATACGCCTCGGGCAAGGTCAGCACCGGCGACATCACGCCGCCATCCACATGCATCTCCTGGAACCGGACGCCATCGGCTTCGGCATTGACCAGCATCGGCGGGAACACGGCCGGAATGCTGGCCGAAGCCGCGACGACATCCCTGAACAGATTGAGACTCTCCGGCGTTCGCAGCGCGGCGATCCGGCCCATGTCCCAGATCACCGAGCGCTGCGAATCCAGATTGGTGGTGACGACGAACAGCCTCCGCCCCTTGGCGTACTGCTCGGCCACCTCCTCCATGAAATTGGCATCGATGTACCGGGCAACCAGTTCGCGCAGGCGCTTGTTGCCGAACAGGCCTGAGCCGAAGATCGCGTTGAACGGGTTCGGATCCTCCAGCAGGCTTTCAGCCACGCCGCTGGTGTAGAGCTCCCGCAGCGTGTCGTCGTAGCGCGGGCCGATATAGGCGAATGGCGCGATCAGCGCGCCGGTGCTGACGCCGGACACGATCGAAAACGACGGCCGGCTTCCTGCGGCCGTCCATCCCGCCAGCACGCCCGCACCATAGGCGCCGTCGGCGCCACCGCCGGACAGCGCGAGGTAGGTCTGCGGTCCGGAAATCCGGCGACCATCCACAAAGGCGGACGGCGGATCGTCGGCGTAGCGCCGCAGATCGTCGCGATCGAGGATCCGCGCCTTGGCGGCTTCGGCGGCCGTGTAGGGCTGGCGCGGCAGGCTTGCACAGGCGGCGAGCAAGCAGCTCGACGCCAGCGCGACAACGACGACAAACGAGCGGGGCACGCGGGACATCAGGACACCAGAAGGAACGAGGGACGCGCGACTACGGGGTCGCCGGCGGATCGTCGCGCCAACGGCTCCAGGGCTCGGACGTGTCGAAGCGCGGCGCCTGCCCCGGAACGCGCTCGAGATAGTCCTGATGGATCGCCTGGATGGTCTTGCGGTCGTCGAACTTAACCCGCCAACTGCTCGGCGAGCCCTGCCCGACGATGACGCCCTCACGGGTGCCGTAGCGCGGATGCCGCTCGCGGCCGAGCGGACTCATCCGAACGCGGTCGCCGCGGCACAGCGGAAGATCGGGCGGTGTTTCACTCGAACTAGCCATCCTAAGCCTCTTGTGTCGGCGCCTTGATGCGGAACCACGCAATGTACAGCGCAGGCAGGAACAACAGGGTGAGCACCGTGCCGACGATGATGCCGCCCATCATCGCGTAGGCCATCGGTCCCCAGAACACTTCACGCGCGATCGGGATCAGCGCCAAGCTCGCCGCCGCCGCCGTCAGCATGATCGGCCGCATCCGGTGCTCGGTTGCTTCCGTCACCGCATCCCAAGGTGGACGTCCCTCGCTGCGCAACTGTTCGATTTGCACGATCAGGATCACCGAGTTTCGGATCAGAATGCCGATCAGCGCCAGCACGCCGAGGATCGCAACGAAGCCGAGCGGCGCACGGCTCGGCAGCAGCGCCGCGACCACGCCGATCAGCGCCAGCGGCGCCACCGCGAACACCAGGAACAGTCGCTGGAAGCTCTGCAGCTGGATCATCAGCACGGTGGCCATCACGAACAGCATGATCGGCACCACCGCGACGATCGGCGCTTGCGACTTGCCGCTCTCTTCCACCGCGCCGCCGACGGTCACCGAATAGCCGACCGGCAGCTTGGCGGTGAACTCGCCGACCGAGTGCTTCAGCTGCTCGACCACCGTCGCCGGCTGCACCTCGTCGATCACGCTGGCCTTGACCGTGACGGTCGGCAGCCGCGCGCGGCGCCAAATCGTCGGCTGCTCCAGTTCGTAGCGGAAGGTCGCGACCGCAGCGAGCGGCACCGTCTGGCCGCTGCCGCCGGATAGTTGCAGGTTGCGTAGCGTCTCGATCGAGCCGCGCTCGGCGTCATTGGCGCGGCCGAGCACGTTGACCAGATAGATGTCGTCACGCACCTGGGTGATGGTCGCGCCGTCCAGAATGCCGTTCAGCGTCGAGGCAATGTCTTCCGACGTGACGCCGAGCTGCCGCGCCTTGTCTTGCAGCACGTCGACCTTGATCACCCGCGCCGGCTCCATCCAGTCGAACACCACTTCGCCGAGATGCGGATTGGCGGCGACGATGCCGGCGAGCTGCTGCGCGAAGCCGCGCACCTTGGCGATATCCGGCCCGCTGACGCGATACTGCACCGGCCGCCCCACCGGCGGGCCGATGTCGAGCAATTTCACCAGCGCGTCGGTGCCCGGGAAGGTCTTGCGCAAGTAAGCCTGCAGCTCCTGCCGCAGCCGGTCGCGGTCGGCGAGGCTCTTGGTCACGATCACCATCTGGCCGAAGGTGGCGTTCGACGGCTCGACGTCGAACGACAGCACGAAGCGCGGAGCGCCCTGCCCCACATAGGTCGACCAGTGGTCGATGCCGGGCCGTCCCGTCAGCGCCTCGCGCTCGAACTTGGCCATCTGCGCATTGGTCTCGGCGATCGAGCTGTTCTGCGGCAGGTTCCAGTCGACGATCAGTTCCTTACGGTCCGAATTCGGGAAGAACTGCTGCTGCACGAAGCCCATGCCGACGATCGACAGCGCGAAGGCGGCCAGCGTCAGTCCGATCGTCAGCCAGCGGTGCTGCATGCAGAAGCCGAGCATCCGGCTGAACATCGTCGCGAACCGGCCCTTGGTCTCGTGGTGGTTCTTCATCTTGTCGGGCAGGATGGTGACGCCGAGCAGCGGCGTGAACAGCACCGCGACGATCCACGACGTCAGCAGCGACACCGCGATCACCACGAACAGCGTGAAGGTGAACTCGCCCGCCGCGCTGTTGTTGAGGCCGATCGGAATGAAGCCCGCCACCGTCACCAGCGTGCCGGTCAGCATCGGGAACGCAGTCGAGGTGTAGACATGGGTCGCGGCCTTGGCGAGCGAGTCGCCGACCTCGAGCCGCGCCACCATCATCTCGACCGCAATCATCGCGTCGTCGACCAACAGGCCGAGCGCGATGATCAGCGCACCGAGCGAAATCCGCTGCAGCGAGATCCCCGAATAGGACATCACCATGAAGGTGATCGCCAGCACCAGCGGGATCGAAATCGCCACCACCAGGCCGGCGCGCATGCCGAGGCTGATGAAGCTGATCACCAGCACGATCGCCACCGCCTCGAACAGCGCCCGGGTAAAGCCCGACACCGCCTCGTCGACGATCTGCGGCTGGTCCGACACCAGATGCACTTCGGCGCCGACCGGCAGATCGGCAGAGATCCGCTTCATCTCCTCTTTCAGCGCTTCGCCGAACTGCAGCAGATTGGCGCCGGCTTTCATGCCGATCGTCAGTGCAATCGCCGGCTCGCCGTTGAAGCGGAACAGCGAGGTCGGCGGATCGACGTAGCCGCGCCGGATGGTGGCGACATCGGTCAGCGGGAAAAAGCGGTCGTTGACCCGGAGATTGATCGCCTTGAGGCTTTCTTCGGACGTGAACTGACCGCTGACGCGGACACTGATCCGCTCCGGCCCGGCCTGCAGCACGCCCGACGGCGTGATCGCGTTCTGCGCCTGCAGCGAGCTGACGATGGTGCGCTGGTCGAGGCCGAGCGCCGCGACTTTGCGCGGCGAGAATTCGAGGAAGATCACTTCGTCCTGGGCGCCGACGATGTCGACACGGCCGACATTCGGCACCTGCAGCACCTTGGCGCGGACTTCTTCGACCTTGTCGCGAAGCTGGCGCTGGGTCAGGCCGTCGCTGGTGAAAGCGTAGATATTGCCGAACACGTCGCCGAAGCGATCGTTGAAGGCGGGGCCGACCACGCCCTGCGGGAAGTCGCCCTTGATGTCGTTGATCATGTTGCGCACGCGCACCCAAGTGGGCTGCACGTCGCGTGCCTTGGTGGTGTCGCGTAGATTGACGAACACCGTGGTCTCGCCGGGCGTGGTGATGCTCTTGGTGTAGTCGAGCGACTCCAGCTCCTCGAGCTTCTTCTCGATCCGGTCGGTGACCTGTCGGGTGGTCTCCTCGGCCGAGGCGCCGGGCCACTTCGCCTGGATCACCATGGTCTTGATGGTGAACGCCGGGTCTTCCTCGCGGCCGAGGTCGAGATACGAAAACAGACCGGCCGCCATGAAGGCGATCATGAAGTACCAGACGAGCGAACGGTGCTGCAGCGCCCAGTCGGAGAGATTGAACGACTTCACGGCGTGACTTCCCGTTCGAACCGGACCATTTGGCCTTCCTGCAGATGATGGACGCCGGCGGTAACGATCCGCATGCCGGCCTCGAGTCCATCGGTGACCTGAGCCGTGCCGTTGTCGCTCGGTGCGACCTGCACGCTGCGCTTACTGACCGATCCCTTGGCGGTGTCGATCACCCACACGCTGGCCTGATCGCCCTGGCGCAGGATCGCGGTCGCCGGCAGGCGGAAGCCGCGGCTCGGCTTGCCCGGGATCAGCGTGGTGATGGTGGTGCCGAGCCGGAATGTCTCGGGCGGATTTTCCAGCGTGATACGGACCCGGCGCGCGCGGGTGACCTGATCGGCCTGCGGCGCGATCTCGCGCACCTTGCCGTCGACCCGGACGCGCGGATCGAGCTGCAGCGCCACGGTCAGCGGCGTGCCGATCTTCAGCACGCCGACCAGATCGTCGGCGACGTCGATCACCGCCTCACGAATGTCGGGACGCGCGACGGTCGCAACCATCTGGCCGGGATTGACCACCTGACCGACCTGCGCGCCGACCGCGGTGACGACGCCGGCATATTGCGCCTCGATCTTGGTGTAGCTCAATTGCTCGCGCGCCTTGGTCAGCGCCGACTGGGCGCGGACCACCGCAGCCTGCGCGGCGGCATCGCCCTGCTCGGCGCTGTCGAGTGTCGCCTTGGTGGTCGCGCCGGTCTCGATCAGCGCTCGCTGCCGGTTGGCGGTGCCGCTGGCATTGACGAGTTGCGCCTGCGCGGTCGCCAGATCGGCCTGCGCCGAACGCACCGCGAGTTCAGCCGCGAACGGATCGACCGCGGCCAGCGTCTGCCCCTTCTCCACGACGTCGCCGATATTGACCGGACGGGCGATCAGCCGGCCGAGCATGCGAAAGCCGTAGTCGGTTTTGAACTGCGGCTCGACCGTGCCGACGACGGCGAGATTGGTCGCCTGCAGCGGCGCAATCACCGTCGACATCACCGGCCGCACCGGGGGCTTGGTTTCCGATTTGTCGTTGCAGCCGGTCAGCAGCAGCGCAGCCGCGATCACCGCAACGAAACGTGGTGCGCTCATGCGGCGCCTCCCGCATCGGCAACCACCTGCCCGGGACGCAGCATCTTTCCGCCGTCGACCACGACGCGATCGCCGATCGAGAGGCCGCGACTGACCACGATCGCGTCGGTCTCGTAGCGTTCGATCGCGACGCTCTTGAGGGACACGGCATGGGTCTTCGGATCGACCACCCACACCGCAGCGCCGCTCTGATCGGCGGTCAGCGCGCTCCACGGCAGCACGATCTTGTCCAGCGTCTGGCTGAAGCCCTCGCCGACCACGACGCTGCCGAGCGTCATCTCGGGCGGCGGATTCTCGATCGACAGTTTGACCCGGACCGAACCGGTCTTCGGATCGACGGTCGGCGAGATTTCGCGCGGCTTGGCCACGGCGGTAATTGCCGGGTTCGACACCAGCGACAGCTTGATGGAGTCGCTGCCGACCGGGATCAGGAAGATCGCCTCATAGACGTCGAACACCGCATCCCGGGCGCCGTCTTCGGCGAGCGTGTAGGCCGACTGCGCCGACTGCGCGACCTGACCGACTTCGACGTTGCGTGCGGTGATGATGCCGGCGGCGCTGGCGCGCAGCTCGGTGTAGCCGAGCGCATCCTTGGCGATGCCGAGTTGCGCCTTCGCGGTGTCGACAGAGCCCTCGGCGGCGCGCAGCCCCTCCTGCGCCTGGTCATAGGCAACACGGGTGGTAAAGCCGGACCCCATCAGCGTCTTCTGGCGTTCGTAGGTCGCGGTGGCGAGACGGAGCTGGGCTTCGGCGGCAGTCAGGGCCGCCTGGGCGCCGACCAGATCGGCGCGCTGTTCGGTCGGATCGAGCCGCGCCAGCAGATCGCCGGCATTGACGTGGGCGCCGACGTCGACCAGGCGCTCGACCACCCGGCCGCTGACACGGAACGACAATTCGGTGGAAACCCGGGCCTGAACGTCGCCGGTCACCCGAATGACCGTGCTGCGGGGCTGGGTGTGGACCACCTCGGTCTTCACCAGGGTCACCGGGCGTTCCCGCCGGGCCTCCTCGCCGCATCCCGCCAGAGAGGCGGCAATCATCAGCAGCACCACGGGTCTGAGCCAAAGCATCAGGAATTCGCCCATTCGATCAAGCGCATTGCAGTGCAATATTATTGACTGACTCGAAAGTCAATATTAAAACTACGTGATCGGAGTTCGCCCCATGCCGCCTGCCGTCACCAAACGCGCCCGCCGCAAAGCCGAGCGCCCATCGGAAATCCTCGACGCCGCGTTCGAGGAATTCGTCGTGCACGGCTATGCGGCCACCCGCCTCGAGGATGTCGCGGCGCGCGCAGGCGTGACCAAGGGCACGATCTATTTTTACTTCGACACCAAGGAGCGGGTGTTCGAGGAGATGGTCCGGCATAAATCGCAGTCGTTTCTGCCGGGCTTGAAGGACCACGCGCTCACCCTCTCCGGCTCGGCCACCGAACGGCTGCGCGGCTTGATCGCCTTCACCTATGGCCACATTGCGGAGAACCGCGAGTCCCGCGAAATTCTGCGCTTCCTGATCGCCGAGGGCTGCCGCTTTCCGGATCTGGTCGACCGTCACTACGACGAATTCGTCGCACCGATCATGGATCAGTTCAGGCAGGTGATCGACGACGGCGTCGCCGCGGGCGAATTCCGCGATGCGCCGGCGGCTGCCTTCACCGAGATCGTGATGAGTCCCGCAGTACTGCTCAGCCTGTGGTCGCTCTTGTTCGGCACCCGCAAGGAAGTCGATTTCGTCGCCTTCACTGAAGCGAGTGTCGATCTGCTGCTGCGCGGCTTGGCGAACGATTGAGGCATCACGCGCGGCGCGCGTGCTGATCGATCACCGCCATGCGCCAGCGAAGGCTTTTCTGAAACGCCAGGCGCACTATCTACAGCCTTCACATCGTCAGGGCTGCCCTCCATGAAGAAGATCGGTTTTCTCTCGTTCGGCCATTGGTCGCCGCAATCACGCACGCGTTCGGCCGCCGATGCGCTGCTCGAAACCATCGATCTAGCGCAGGCTGCCGAACAGCTCGGCGCCGATGGCGCCTACGTCCGCGTGCATCATTTCGCCCGGCAACTCGCCTCGCCCTTCCCGCTGCTCGCCGCGATCGGCGCCAGAACCAAGCGCATCGAGATCGGCACCGCTGTGATCGACATGCGCTACGAGAATCCGCTGTACATGGCTGAAGATGCCGGCGCCGCCGATCTGATCGCTGGCGGCCGGCTGCAGCTTGGCATCAGCCGCGGTTCGCCCGAGCAGGTGATCGATGGCTGGCGCTATTTCGGCTATCAGCCCGCCGAGGGCGAGACCGACGCCGACATGGGCCGCCGCCACGCCGAAGTGCTGCTCGACCTTTTGCGCGGCCAGGGCTTCGCGCAGCCCAACCCGCGGCCAATGTTTCCCAATCCGCCGGGTCTATTGCGGCTCGAGCCGTATTCGGAAGGCCTGCGCGACCGCATCTGGTGGGGTGCCGGCTCCAACGCCACCGCGGTGTGGGCCGCCAAGCTCGGCATGAATCTGCAAAGCTCGACGCTGAAGAACGACGAGACCGGCGAGCCGTTTCACGTTCAGCAGGCGGCGCAGATTCGCGCCTATCGCGAAGCGTGGAAACAGGCCGGCCACACCCGCACGCCGCGCGTCTCGGTTAGCCGCAGCATCTTCCCGCTGGTCGACGATCGCGACCGCGCCTATTTCGGCCGCGAAGGCCAGCAGCAGGATCAGATCGGCTATCTCGACGAACAGACCCGCGCGATCTTCGGCCGCTCCTATGCGGCTGAGCCCGACGCGCTGATCGAACAGCTCAAGGCTGACGAGGCGATCGCCGAAGCCGACACGCTGTTGCTGACGATCCCCAATCAGCTCGGCGTCGATTACAACGCCCATGTGATCGAGGCCGTTCTCACTCACGTCGCGCCGGCGCTCGGCTGGCGCTGATTCGCGGCTTGTCACGCAACGCTGATGTGCGTGCATAACACCGGGCGGAACCGCCGCAGGTGCTCGACGCGGCGCGCCCAGGTTGTTAAGCCCCCTGCTCGCGAAAGGAGACCTCGGGCCGAGCCATGACCGTTGCGATCGAAATGGGGCAAACCAATTCAGGCGCAACCGCGGCTCTCGATCTCGAGGAACTGCTGGCGACGCGCCTGTTGGTGCAGGGCAATTCCGGCTCGGGCAAATCGCATCTGTTGCGCCGCCTGCTGGAGCAGAGCGCGCCCTGGGTACAGCAGGCGATCATCGATCCCGAAGGCGACTTCGTCACGCTGGCGGAGCGATTCGGCCATCTGGTCATCAACGCCGAAGACCACACCGAGCGCGGCCTGCAGGTTGCCGGCGAGCGCGCCCGCATCCATCGCGTCTCGGCGGTGCTCAATCTCGAAGGACTGGATGCCGAAAACCAGATGCGCCGCGCGGCGGCGTATCTCGACGGCATGTTCAACACCGCGCGCGACCATTGGTACCCGATGTTGGTGGTGGTCGACGAAGCACAGCTGTTCGCGCCCGCCGTCGCTGGCGAAGTCTCGGACGAAGCGCGAAAACTGTCGCTCGGCGCGATGACCAACCTGATGTGCCGCGGCCGCAAGCGCGGCCTCGCCGGCGTGATCGCGACCCAGCGCCTCGCCAAGCTCGCCAAGAACGTCGCGGCGGAAGCCTCGAACTTCCTGATGGGCCGCACCTTCCTCGATATCGACATGGCGCGCGCGGCCGACCTGCTCGGCATGGAGCGGCGGCAGGCCGAAGCGTTTCGCGATCTCGAACGCGGCCAGTTCATGGCGCTCGGCCCGGCGCTGTCGCGCCGCCCGCTTGGCTTGCGGATCGGGCCGACCGAGACGCATCCGCGCAACTCCACGCCGCGCCTGATGCCGCTGCCGGAAGCCGGGCTCGAAGACGCGCGCGCCGTGATCCTCGCCGCGCCGCCGCCGGAGACCACCGCAACGCGGCCGCAGCGCCGCGCCCCCGCGCCGGATCTGCTCAGCCAGTTGATGGCGGCGAAGTCTGTCGCGATCGACACCACGCCCGAGCCCGAAGCGCCGCCGCTCAGCGACGAACAGATCGCCGAGCGCCGCGAACGGCTCGACCGTATCCTGCGCGCGATCCTGGCCGAGCCGGACGCCGGCTTCCGCGCCATCGGCGTGCTGTATCAGGAATTCGTGGTGCGTTGCCGGATCGAAGGCCTGGCCACCGCGATTCCGGACATGACCGAGTTTCGGCGGATGCTGACGCACGCTCGCGCCGGCCTCACCACCGAGATGGCTGCCGATGATGCGTGGCAGGACGTGACGCTGCGCGCCTCCACCCTGCCCGACGATATGCAGGGCGTGTTCATGATCATCGCCCGCGCCGCCAAGGAAGGCTGGCCCTGCCCCGGCGACGCCGCGATCGCGCGGGCCTATGGCACGCACTCGCTGCGCCGCGCCCGGCGCCTGCTGACCTACATCGAAGAACAGGGCTTGATCGTCTGCCAATTCGACGGCGCCGGCCGTCGCACCGTGACGCTGGTCGAACTCGCCTGGGCCACCGCGCCCGGCGATCCCAACGCGCCCGACGACCTGCCGCTCGAAGACGATTGCCGCGCCGCTTCGGCATGAGCCCCGTCGCCTCACCAGGCTAGAAAACGGTTCAAGTCGGCGCGCCGATTTGCGATACGAGAGGCAATCGCAGTTTCGCTGATGCCAGGAGGATCGCCATGAAGACACGGGCCGCCGTCGCGTTCGAGGCCAAGAAGCCGCTCGAAATCGTCGAGCTGGATCTCGAAGGGCCAAAGGCCGGCGAGGTGCTGGTCGAGATCAAGGCCACCGGCATCTGCCACACCGACGCCTACACGCTCGACGGCTTCGATAGCGAAGGCATCTTTCCCTCGATCCTCGGCCATGAAGGCGCGGGCATCGTCCGCGAAGTCGGCGCCGGCGTCACCTCGGTGAAGCCGGGCGATCACGTCATTCCGCTGTACACGCCGGAATGCCGGCAGTGCAAAAGCTGCCTGAGCCAGAAGACCAATCTCTGCACCGCGATCCGCGCCACGCAGGGCAAGGGCCTGATGCCGGACGGCACCTCGCGCTTTTCCTACAAGGGCCAGACCATCTATCACTACATGGGCTGCTCGACGTTCTCGAACTTCACCGTGCTGCCGGAGATCGCAGTCGCGAAGATCCGTGAGGACGCGCCGTTCGACAAGAGCTGCTACATCGGCTGCGGCGTCACCACCGGCGTTGGCGCGGTGGTCAACACCGCCAAGGTCACGCCCGGCTCCAACGTCGTGGTGTTCGGCCTCGGCGGCATCGGCCTCAACGTCATCCAGGGCGCCAAGATGGTCGGGGCCGACAAGATCGTCGGCGTCGACATCAATGACGACAAGGAAGAATGGGGCCGCCGCTTCGGCATGACCCACTTCGTCAACCCGAAGAAGGTCGACGACGACATCGTCCAGCATCTCGTCGGGCTCACCGATGGCGGCGCCGACTACACGTTCGACTGCACCGGCAACACCAATGTGATGCGCCAGGCGCTCGAAGCCTGCCATCGCGGCTGGGGCGTCTCGGTGGTGATCGGCGTCGCTGAAGCCGGCAAGGAAATCTCGACCCGCCCGTTCCAGCTCGTCACCGGCCGTGTCTGGAAAGGCAGCGCGTTCGGCGGCGCCCGCGGCCGCACCGACGTGCCGAAGATCGTCGACTGGTACATGAACGGCAAGATCGAGATCGACCCGATGATCACCCACGTGCTGAAGCTCGAAGAGATCAACAAGGGGTTTGATCTGATGCACCAGGGCAAGTCGATCCGTTCGGTGGTGGTGTTCTAGAGCCGTTCATCACCTGATCGAAGCGGATTTGGCCCTTGCCAAGGGCAAAGGTCCTCATCCTGAGGAGCCCGGCAAAGCCGGGCGTCTCGAAGGATGAGGAGCCACATCGCCTGCGGCGCATGGTTCGAGACGGCGCTTCGCGCCTCCTCACCATGAGGTTGTGCCTGTTGTGAGCACTCCGAACCGCGGTCCCGGTTCTATCAAAAGCAGAACTACTCGAGCCCGAACTCACGACGTCTGGCTCTCTTGGGACGAAAGCGGCCAAAGTCCTGTTCGTCCCTCACCGCCCTGGCTCGCCGGAAAACATCAATTCCAGCTGCGCCTCGAATAGGCCTGCGATGTCGACCGGGTGGTCGCGATCGATCAGCTGGTTGTTGAGAATGCCCATCCACACCGGCGCGATCAGCAGATGCGGGTGGCGGATCAACCGATCATCCGGCAGCTCGCCGCGCCGGCGCGCCACCGGCGCCAGTCGTTTGATCTGGTCGAGCACCGGATCGAACATCTCGCGGCGATAGATCTCGACCAGCGCCGGAAACCGCACGCCCTCGACGATCACCAGGCGGGCCATCGCCGCCCTCCCCTTGCGCTCGATCTCGCCGAGCGCGATCAGCAGCGTTCGGCGCAGGAAAGCCTGCACGCTCTCGTCCCGCCCGCGCCTCTCCTCCAGGATATCACCGAGCGCGCCGACCAGCTCCTGCTGCACCACGCCGGCGAACAGTGCTTCCTTTGTGGCGAAGTAACGATAAGGCGTGCCTTTGGCGACGCCGGCACGCTGCGCCACGCCCGCGATTGTGGCGTCCGCAAAACCCTTGTCGAGAAACTCCGCGAGTGCCGCCCGCACGATGCTCGCTTTGGTTTGCGCGGTCTTGTCCGGGCTCGGCCCGCGCGCGACCCGTTTGGAGCGAACCGCCGCATTGCTGGTCAGCGTTTTTGCAGGCGTTTGTTTGGGCTTAGGCATGGTCGCGTCCTGAGCGATGAAGCACGGCACAATTCTGGCGGGTCGTCATCTTGACATAAAATGACCCCATGGTCATTTATGTAAAGGTCGCGCCAGATACCAGCCCTTTTCACCCGAGAAGGCGCCGCGCGTCCCTCCTTTTGGAATCTAGGATTTCCGCCGATGTCGCTGCCCGACGAGCAGCAATGGCTGTTTGCGTTCAAAACCTTCGCCGCTGCGATGCTGGCGATGGCGATCGGGCTGTGGCTCGATCTGCCGCGGCCGTATTGGGCGGTGGCGACGGTCTACATCACCTCGCATCCGCTCTCCGGCACGACGCGGTCGAAGGCGGTGTTTCGCGTCCTCGGCACCCTGATCGGCGCCTGCGTCGCCGTGGCGATCGTGCCCAATCTCGCCGGCGCGCCGCCGCTGCTGGTGCTCGCGATCGCGCTATGGTCGGCGCTGTGCATCTACGTGTCGGTGCTCGACCGCTCGCCGCGCAGCTACGTGGCGATGCTGGCCGGCTACACCACCGCGCTGATCGGCTTTCCGACTGTCGACACGCCGAACCAGATCTTCGACATCGCGCTGGCGCGGACCGAGGAAATCGTGCTCGGCATCACCTGCGCGGCCGTGGTCTCCAGCGTGGTGTTTCCGCGCTCGGTCGGCCCGCTCGCGGCGCAGCGGGTCAAGGCATGGTTCAAGCACGCCCATGCCAGCGTTCGCGACGCGGTCAGCCTGAACAAAAGCCCGGCGGCCGAAACCCATCGTCTGCAGGTCGCCGCCGACTCCGCCGACATCGAAAACCTCGTCACCTTCCTCAGCTACGACACCAATCTCGACCAGAGCGCGACGCGTTGGATCAAGCAATTGCAGCCGCGGATGCTGCTGCTGTTGCCGGTGATGTCATCGGTCGCCGATCGCCTCGACGAACTGCAGCCGCTGGGCGGCCCTTCGGCCCCGGTCGCGGCGCTGGTGGAGCGCACCCGCGTCTGGATGGAAGGCGACGAGCCCGGCGACGCCGCGGTCCGTGATGCCTTGCTGGCTGACGTTCAGGCCGAGATTGATCAGCACCCGCATCGCGGCACCTGGCGCGACCTGCTCGAACTCGGACTGCTGATGCGGCTTCGGGATCTGCTCAACATCCAATCCGACTGTATCGCGCTGGCGGCGGCAACCACCGGCAACGCCACGACGCTCGATGCGCCCTTGCACTATCCGATCGAACAGCATGTCGCGGTGGTGAAGCATCAGGACCACGGCATGGCGCTGCTCGCCGCCTTCGTCACGCTGTTCACCGTGATCACCTGCTGCACCTTCTGGATCGTGTGCGCCTGGCCGGCCGGCGGCACCGCCGCGATGATGGCGACGGTCGGCACCAGCCTGTTCGCCGCACGCGACGATCCGTATCCGTCGATCGTCGGCCTGACCAAATGGACCATCGTGGCCGCTTTTGCTGCGGCGGCCTATCTGCTGCTGATCCTGCCGGCGGTGCACAATTTCGAAAGTCTGGCGCTGGTGCTGGCACCCGCGTTCATTCTGTACGGCGTGCTGATGGGCGCACCCGCGACCTATCCGATCGGGCTCGGCCTCGCCGTCAACACCGGCAGTCTGATCGCGCTGCAGGAGATGTACACCTTCGACACCGCAAGCTTCCTGAACTCGACAGTCGCGGTGGTCACCGGCACCGGCCTCGCCGCGCTGGTCACCGCCGTGCTGCGGCCTGTCGGCGCCGAATGGAGCGCGCTGCGGCTGATCAACGCCAACCGCGCCACGCTGGCTCAGGCCGCCGATATCAGCAGCGAGAACCAACGCGCCAGCGTCGCGGGCCTGATGATCGACCGGATGATGCTGCTGGCCCCCCGCGCCGCCGCTGCCGGCCACACCATGCCGGAAGCGCTGCGCGAGCTGCGCGCCGGCTTCAACATTCTCGACCTGCACCGGGCGCGACTTGAGCTGTCGCGCGGCGCCCGTCGCCGGCTCGAACTGTTGCTGATCCGGCTGGAGCGGCACTACGCGTCGGCTTCGATAGCGCCGCCGGCCGGACTGCTCAGAACACTCGACCGCGCCCTCGCCGCCGTGCGCGACGAGCCGAGCGGCACGGCGCGGCGCGCAGTGCTCGGCCTCGTCGGCCTGCGCCGCTGCCTGTTTCCGACCGCGAAGCCGCCGCGCCTCGCCCTTCAGGAGGCCGCCTGATGACTGCTGAACTCAACATCCTCGGCGTGTTCGTGCCGACCATCCTGATCTGCGCCGCCGCGGCCTTCATTCTCACCAGCCTGGTGTCGCGCCTGCTGGTGTGGCTCAACTTCTATCACCTCGTCTGGCATCACACCTTGTTCAATCTCACCATCTTCGTCGTCATCGTGTTCGTCGCTCTCGGTCTCGTTTCGGGGTGGCCGCAATGAAAGGGCCAGCCATGGGAAAGACTCCGCTTCTGCTCGTCCGCCTCAGTGTCACCACGCTCGGCGTCCTGGTCGCCGCACTGATCGGCTGGCGGCTGTGGGTGCACTACGAGATCGAGCCGTGGACGCGCGACGGCCGGGTTCGCGCCGACGTCGTCGCGGTGGCGCCAGACGTCTCCGGTCTCATCTCGGAGGTGCTGGTCGTCGACAACCAGGTGGTGAAGAAAGGCGACATCCTGTTCCGGATCGATCGCGAGCGCTTCACTCTGGCACTACGCCAGGCCGAAGCCGCGGTCGAAGGCCGCGTGGCTGCGCTCGACGCCGCCAACAAGGATCTGGCGCGCTACCGCAATCTCAGCAGCGACGCCGTCACCGAACAGAAGCGCGAGCAGATCACCGCCACCCAGGCCGAGGCCGAAGCGGCGTTGCACCAGGCGATCGCAGACCGCGACCTCGCCAAGCTCAATCTCGACCGCTCCGAGGTCCGCGCGCAGGTCGGCGGGCTGATCACCAATTTCGATCTGCGCCCCGGCGCCTATGTCAACGCTGGTAGCGGCGTCGCAGCGCTGATCGATCAGGCGACGCTGCATGTCGATGGTTACTTCGAGGAAACCAAGCTGCCGTCGATCAAGGTCGGCGACCGTGCCGAGGTGCGGCTGATGGGCGAGCGCAGCCCGCTCTACGGTCACGTCCAGAGCATCGCCGGCGGCATCGAGGATCGCGACCGCAGCGCCGGCGCCAAGCTGCTGCCGAACGTCAACCCGACGTTCAATTGGGTGCGGCTGGCACAGCGCATCCCGGTTCGCATCGCGCTCGATCAGGTGCCGCCCGACGTCCGCCTCGTGGTCGGCCGCACCGCGACGGTGGTGATCGAGCGCCGCGGCGGCTGACCGCGCGCTACACGACCTATCTTCCGTCATTCCGGATTGCGCGCTCTTGCGCGCAAGTCCGGAATCCATAGTCCCTGGACTCGCGGTGAAGCATAGCGGCGGCGAAGCTTCCTCTAGAACCGAGGCTGCTGGTTATGGATTCCGGGCTCGCGCTCCGCGCGCCTCGGAATGACGAAGGTTGGACTGTATTTGTGGTGGAGAAGCCGGGGGCGCTCACGGCGTCGAGCGCCCCGGAATGACATGGCGAGGTTATGCTACGCGCCCTCGGCCGTGCCGCCGGCAAAATTGCGATACAGGAAGCGGTCGCTGCCGGACGCGGCCTCCGCTTCTGCGGTCTTGAAGATGCGGTCGTGCAGCGGCGACAGAGCGCAGGCTGGGTCGGTCGCGGCGGCATCTCCGGCCAGCGCGAAGGCCTGACAGCGACAGCCGCCGAAATCGATCTCCTTGAACGCGCAGCTGGCGCAAGGTTGCTGCATCCATCCGGTGCCGCGATAGCGATTGAACGCCTCGGCGCTCCGCCAGATCTCGGCGATCGACGCGCCGCCCCTCACCGACGGGAAGTCGAGCCCGGTGATGGTTTCAGCCGCATGGCACGGCAGCACCTTGCCACTCGGCGAGATGTTGAAGAATTGCCGGCCCCAGCCGCCCATGCATTTCTTCGGCCGCGCCGCGTAGTAGTCCGGGATTACGTAGTCGATCGCCAGCACGCCTTTCAGCTGGTCGCGTGCCGCCTCGACTGTGGCGGTGCAATCCTCGATCTGCGCTAGCGTCGGCATCAGCGCGGCGCGGTTCTTCAGCGCCCAGCCGTAATACTGCACATTGGCGACTTCGAGCCGGTCGGCGTCGAGCTTCACCGCCATCTCGATGATGTCGGGCAGCAGGTGCAGGTTCTGCCGGTGCATCACCGCATTGACGGTGAGCGGCAGATCGAGCTCACGGGTCCAGCGCGCCACCTCGAGCTTCTTGGTGTGCCCGCCGGCATAGCCGCCGACACGATCGGCGATCTCTGCCTCGCTGCCCTGAAAACTGATCTGCACATGCGCGAGCCCGGCATCGGCCAGCGCTACCAGCCGCTCGCGGCTCAGCAGCACCGCGGAAGTGATCAGATTGGTATAGAGCCCGACCTCGGTGGCGTGACGCACCAGTTCGACCAGATCCTTGCGTGCGGTTGGTTCGCCGCCGGAGAAATGCACCTGCAGCACGCCGATGCTCGCAAGCTCACTCAGCACCCGCTTCCACTCGTCGGTCGACAGCTCCGCGCCACCCCGCTCCAGCTCCAGCGGATTGGAGCAATACGGGCATTGCAGCGGGCAGCGATGCGTCAGCTCCAGCAGCACGGCGAGCGGCATGCCGAACGTCTCCGCGACGCTGCCCGGCTTCTCCAGCACGGCGACGCCATCGGAACCCGCAACGTTGGTGGCAGTCTCGGTCACGGCGCCGTCTCCCGCGCCTCGGTGAGAAAGCCCTTGTCGGCGAGGTCCTGCAGCATCGCGACCACATCGCGGCCGATCTCGGCGCGATCGGCGGTGTACTTCGCCGCCAGTGCATCGATGATCGCCGCCACATCGCGCGCACCGTCGCAAAATTGCAGGATTTCAACCGCGATCTCGTCCGGTGCCAGCACCCGCTCCGGCGCGAGGATCACCCAGCGCTGCCTTGTGTCGTCGAACTTCAGCCGGGCGTGGCGCGGCAGCACCGGACGGCTCGCCTCGCTGACGCTGATGCGGCGCGGCGCCATGGACTCAGACTCCTTCCGGCACGAAGGCGCCGGGCGGGATGTGGCCGTCGACATAGGCGTGATGCAGCGCGTCGAGCTGCGCCCACAGCACGTTGGTCTTGAAGATCAGCGCGTTGCACACCGCCTCGCGCTCGGCCGGGGTGGTGGCGTGCTGCTTGACGTAGCGCAGCGCAAAGTCGGCATCACGCGGCGCCTGTTCCAGCCGGCGCTTGAAGTAGCTCATGATCTCTGGATTGACGAAGTCGTAATGCGCCAGCATGCCCGCAATGCGCTCTTCGTGCAGATTGGGCGCAAACAGCTCGGTCAGCGATGACGCGATCGCTTCCAGCGGCGTGCGGTCGCGGACGAAGTGCACATAGGCGTCCACCGCAAACCGTGTCGCCGGCAGAATGCCTTGGGTGGATTCGACATAAGCGCTGTCGAGGCCGAGCCCTTCGGTCAGTTTCAGCCAGCGCTCGATGCCGCCTTCGCTTCCAAGATCGCCGTCGTGGTCCTCGATCCGGTGCCGCCACTCGACGCGGGTAGCGCGGTCGCGAAAACGCGAGATCACGACCGCGTCCTTGATCGGGATCGAGCTCTGATAATAGTAGCGGTTCAGCGCCCAGGCTTGCACCTGGCCTTTGTTGAGCTTGCCACCGTGCAGCAGGCGATGAAACGGATGCAGATTGTGATAGCGGGCGGCACCGATCTGGCGCAGGGCCGCTTCCAGCTCATCGGCATTGGCGAGCGGCGCGGCGCCGTTCAGCGAAAACGCGGTCATCGCATTCACAGCGTCACCTCCGTGCCGTCCGCAGGGATCTGCCAGCCGGCCGCTTCGATCTGCCCGCGCTCGGCCGAGTGAGCCAGCAGCGCCGGATTAGAATTGTTGACGTGAACGAACAGCTTTTGCCCGATGCCGAGATCGGCCAGCGCAGCGATCGCGCCATTACCGCCCGCCATCGCGATGTGTCCCATCGCCTGGCCGGTCTTGGTGCCGAGGCCGGCCGCGATCAGTTCGTCGTCGCGCCACACCGTGCCGTCGAACAGGACCAGCGGCGCGCCAGCGAGCCGTGTCTTGAGATCCTCGGTGACGCGCGCGCACGCGGTCAGCACATGCATTGTGTGGCCGGTCGCGGTCTCGGTGATGGTCAGGCCGAGCGTATCGCCCTCGCCGTCTGCACCGCCGGGATGGGTCTGCCCTTCCAGATACCAAGCGCCCTTCCCCGGCACCGCAAAGGCGCTCACCTCAAGGCCGGACGGCGCGCCGTCCGGGAGCCGAAGGGCGAACGGCTGATCGACCGCAATCGGCTGCCGCGCCACCAGCTTTTCATTCAGCACGTTGAAGATGCTGTTGGCCTTCAGGATCGCCAGCACCTTGGCGTGTGCATAGATCGTGAACGGCGAGCCCTCGCGCATCGACAACAGACCGGCGACGGCATCGACCTCGCCATTGGTCAGGATCACACCGGCGATCGGGCTGTGCCGCAACGCGCCGGGCCGCGGATGCAGGTGCGGCGTGGCGATGATCTGCTGGCGTAAATCCGGGGCGGCGTTGATCAGGAACCAGTGCGCGCCATCTGCGCTGATGGCCACCGACGCCTGAGTGCGGCGAAGTTCTGGATCGGCAAAGGCCGCGCGGCAGACCGGACAACCGCAATTCCACTGCGGCACCCCGCCGCCGGCTGCGGCGCCGAGAACGATCACCCGCAGCATCGACCGCCTTCCACTCAAGTCTTCAACGACGACGCACCAACGCCGACCGTCGCGACCGACAGAAACTGCCGGCCGCGCCGTGTGCCGTCGTCACAACGAAGCTGCGATTCGATTACTTGCGCGCCGCGCAGGCGTACATGTTGATTTCCATGCCGACCGCGATCTCGACGATTTCCGGTTTCTTCCAGGCCATGAGGTCCTCCCGATTTGCTGGTCTGATGCCGCAATGGAGTGAGGATAGGTCTGCTTCCTAACCCGCGCAAGCAAACAGCGTTGCGCGGTGCAGCGATCACTCCACGGTGAACGGCGACCGACCAACATGGAAGACACCCGCCTCTGGTCGTAATCTCGCCCCGGCTTCCCGCTGGGAAAGCGGACCAGTGGCACCTCCAAATGCTGGCATGCCAGAACGTCCCGCGAACACTCCGCGAACGCACAAACTCCCTTGAGAACGCCTTGACCGCTTGGCATCTGGTATGCCAGAGCTGAGCCGACGGCGGCCCTCCATCCGCCTGAGGACCTCCATGATCGCACGTGCCCGCCCCACTCCGAACGAGACGCCCGCCGAGCCCGAGCTCGGCATCATGCGGCTCGCGCCGGAGACCAGCTTCAAGACCAAGGCCTACGAGGCGCTGAAGCAGGCGATCCTGAAGATGGACATCTACACCACGCCCGAGCCGGTGATGCTCGATGAGCGCGCGCTGTCGGACAAGCTCGGCGTCAGCCGCACGCCGATCCGTGAAGCGATCGCGATGCTCGAACAGGAAGGCCTGGTGAAGGCGGTGCCGCGCCGGGGCATCATCGTGGTACGCCGGACCAAAGCCGAGATCGTCGACATGATCCGCGCCTGGGCGGCGCTGGAGAGCATGGCGGCGCGGCTGATCACCATCGTGGCGCGCAAGCGCGACATCGCGGCGCTGCGCGACGTGTTCAAGGAGTTCGGTCCGGACCGGCTACCGCAGGATCACATCGACGAGTATTCCCGCGCCAACATCGTGTTCCACCAGACGCTGATCTCGCTAAGCGAGTCGCCGGTGCTGGTCGACATGACCAACGACATCCTGATCCACGTCCGCGGCTATCGCCAGCTCACCATCGGCCGCAAGGAGCGCATCGCCGCCTCCCTGCCCGAGCATCTGGCGATGATCGAGGCGCTCGAAACCCGCGATACCGAACTCGCCGAAAAGCTGGCGCGCGATCACACGCTGCGGCTGGCCGCTTATGTCGAGACTCACGGCCAGGAGCTGTTCGCCTGACGCACGCCTATCCACGTCATTGCGAGCCGAAGGCGAAGCAATCCAGGACGCAAGCACGGGCCGCTGGATTGCTTCGTCGCTTCGCTCCTCGAATGACGAACTGAGAGCTGACCTCGACAAGAAATTGAACACCACGGAGTAACCAGATGACCAAGGCGCTCGACGGCGTTCGCGTTCTCGACTTCACCCATGTCCAATCCGGCCCGACCTGCACGCAGCTGTTGGCGTGGTTCGGCGCCGACGTCATCAAGGTGGAGCGTCCTGGCGGCGGCGACATCACCCGCGGTCAGCTGCAGGACATCCCGAAAGTGGACAGCCTGTATTTCACCATGCTGAACCACAACAAGCGGTCGATCACGCTCGACACCAAGAACCCGAAGGGCAAGGAGGTGCTGACCGCGCTGATCCGCACCTGCGACGTGCTGGTGGAGAACTTCGGCCCCGGCGTGCTCGACCGTATGGGCTTCACCTGGGAGAAGATCCAGGAGATCAACCCGCGGATGATCGTCGCCTCGATCAAGGGCTTCGGCCCCGGCCCGTATGAAGACTGCAAGGTGTACGAGAACGTCGCGCAGTGCACCGGCGGCGCGGCCTCGACCACCGGCTTCCGCGAAGGCCTGCCGCTGGTCACCGGCGCGCAGATCGGCGACAGCGGCACCGGCCTGCATCTTGCGCTCGGCATCGTCACCGCGCTGTATCAGCGCCACCACACCGGCCGCGGCCAGCGTGTCACCGCCGCAATGCAGGACGGCGTGCTCAACCTCTGCCGCGTCAAGCTGCGCGATCAGCAGCGCCTCGCCCACGGCCCGCTCAAGGAATACAGCCAGTTCGGCGAAGGCATCCCGTTCGGCGACGCGGTGCCGCGCGCCGGCAACGATTCCGGCGGCGGCCAGCCCGGCCGCATCCTGAAGTGCAAAGGCTGGGAGCAGGATCCGAACGCCTACATCTACGTCATCACCCAGGCCCCGGTGTGGGAGAAGATCTGCGACGTGATCGGCGAGACCGGCTGGAAGACGCATCCGGACTACGCCACGCCGCCAGCGCGGCTGTCGCGGCTGAACGAGATCTTCGCGCGGATCGAACAGTGGACCATGACCAAGACCAAGTTCGAGGCCATGGAGATCCTCAACGCCGACGATATCCCCTGCGGCCCGATCCTGTCGATGAAGGAACTCGCCGAGGACCAGTCGCTGCGCGCCACCGGCACCATCGTCGAAGTCGATCACCCCGCCCGCGGCAAGTATCTGTCGGTCGGCAACCCGATCAAGCTGTCGGATTCCCCCACCGAGGTGAAGCGCTCGCCGCTGCTCGGCGAGCACACCGACGAAATCCTACGCGAAGTCCTCGGCTACAGCGACGCGCACGTCGCCGAGATCCACGATTCCGGCGCGACCGCCCCGCCGCGCAAGCAAGCGGCGGAGTAATTGCTGCATCGCATCCGCCGCGCCCGAATACCACGGGCGCGGTCGGACTAACTTGTCCGCACGTCATAACAAGTCAGGTTGTTATTTCCCTCCTTGCGCCTGGTGATTAGCACGATCACAATGGCGACGGTACGGCTCCCGACAGAGGCGCCGGCTCACGGAGGAAACATGACGGACACGGTGCACGGGGTGGCCGCCGCGCAGACGCGGCGCGTGAGTGAGAGCTATCGCTGGACGCAACTCGCCATCGGCGTCGGCGCGATGGTGATGATCGCCAACTATCAATACGGCTGGACGTTCTTCGTCCCCGACATTCAGAAAACCTTCGGCTGGGACCGCGCCTCGATCCAATGGGCATTCACCCTCTTCGTATTGTTCGAGACCTGGCTGGTGCCGATCGAGGGCTGGTTCGTGGACAAATACGGTCCGCGTCTGGTGGTGCTGATCGGCGGCATCCTGTGTGCGATCGGCTGGGCGATCAACGCGCAGGCGACGACACTGTCGGGCTACTATCTCGGCATGATCGTGGCGGGCATCGGCGCCGGTGCGGTGTACGGCACTTGCGTCGGCAACGCGCTGAAATGGTTTCCGGACAAGCGGGGATTGGCTGCGGGATTGACGGCGGCGGGCTTTGGGGCCGGCTCGGCGCTCACCGTGGCGCCGATCCAGGCGATGATCCGCGACTCCGGCTTTCAGACCACCTTCATGTATTTCGGTCTCGGCCAGGGCATCGTGATCGTGTTCCTGTCGCTGCTGCTGCTGGCGCCGAAGCCGGGACAGGTGCCCTCGCCCACCCGCAACGCCAACGTGTTCCAGACGCGGCGCGACTACCGGCCGACCGAGGTACTGCGGCAACCGGTGTTCTGGCTGATGTACTTCATGTTCGTGATCGTCGGCGCCGGCGGGCTGATGGTCACTGCCAATCTGAAGCCGATCGCCGCCGACTGGAAGATCGCCGACACGCCCGTCACGCTGATGGCGATGACCATGACGGCGGTGACCTTCGCGGCGACCTTCGATCGCATCCTCAACGGCCTGACGCGGCCGTTCTTCGGCTGGATCTCCGACAAGATCGGCCGCGAGAACACGATGTTCATCGCGTTCGGGCTCGAAGGCATCGGCATCTACGCGCTGTATGCGCTGGGTCAGGATCCGGTGTGGTTCGTGCTGCTGTCGGGTCTGGTGTTCTTCGCCTGGGGCGAGATCTACTCGCTGTTCCCTTCGACCTGCACCGACACCTTCGGGGCGAAGTTCGCCGCCACCAATGCGGGGCTGCTGTACACCGCCAAGGGCACCGCGGCGCTGCTGGTGCCGCTCGCCAACTCGCTGCAGCAATCCAGCGGCAGTTGGGATCTGGTGTTCCTGCTCGCGGCAGCCGCCAACATCCTGGCGTCGCTGCTCGCGCTGCTGGTGCTCAAACCTTGGCGGCGCAGCGTCGTCGCCAAGAGCGAAATGGTCTGATCGGCGCGGCGGCAACGCGCGCGACGCAGACCAATCCGGTGTCACCGCGGCGTGGCCGATCGGCCCCGCCTGTCTTGTCGTCTGTCTGATGGGAAATCGCATGAAAGTCTGTATCTATGGCGCCGGCGCGATCGGCGGTTATCTCGGCGTCCAGCTCGCTCACTCCAGCGCCGCCGACGTCAGCCTGGTGGCGCGCGGCGCGCATCTGCAGGCGATGAAAGAGAACGGGCTCAAGCTGCTGATCGAGGGCGAAGAGCGGGTGATCAAGCCCAACGCCACCGACAAGCCGGCCGAGCTCGGCGTGCAGGACTTCATCATCATCTGCCTGAAGGCGCATTCGATCACCGGCGCGATCGAGTCGATGAAGCCGCTGCTCGGCTCGCACACCCGCATTGTCACCGCGGTGAACGGCGTGCCGTATTGGTACTTCTACAAGCACGGCGGCAATGAGTTCGAAGGCCGCACCCTGGAGAGCATCGATCCGGGCGGCCGGCAGTGGAAAGAACTCGGCCCCGAGCGCGGCATCGGCTGCATCGTCTATCCGGCAACCGAGATCGAAGCGCCCGGCGTGATCCGCCACGTCTATGGCGACAAATTCCCGATCGGCGAGCCGTCGGGCGAAACCACCCCCGACGTCGAGAACCTGTCGAAGGTGTTCGAAGCCGCCAGGCTGAAGGCGCCGATCCTCGACCGTATCCGCGACGAGATCTGGCTGAAGCTGTGGGGCAACGTCTGCTTCAATCCGATCAGCGCGCTGACGCATGCGACGCTGGATGTGATCGCGTCCGATCCGGCGACGCGGGCACTGTCGAAGGCGATGATGCTGGAAGCGCAGCAGATCGCTGAGACCTTCGGCGTCAAGTTCCGCGTCGACGTCGAGCGCCGCATCGAAGGCGCCCGCAAGGTCGGTGCGCACAAGACCTCGATGCTGCAGGACCTCGAACGCGGACGCCCGATGGAGATCGATCCGCTCGTCACCGTGGTGCAGGAGATGGGCCGGATGACCAACATCCCCACCCCCGCGATCGACTCGGTGCTCGGCCTCGTGATCCAGCGCGCCAAGGTGGCGGGGCTGTACTGACGGTTCACCGTCCGACGCCCCGTCATTCCGGGGCGCTCGCGCCCGCGAGCGAACCCGGAATCCCGAGGTTGTTAGCAACGAAGCCTCTCCCCGTCATTGCGAGCGCAGCGAAGCAATCCAGAAGCGCCAAGCACGGAGCTGGATTGCTTCGTCGCTACGCTCCTCGCAATGACGCTGAAACAGCTTGAGTTATAGGAACGACAAAGGAGACCATCGCCGTGACCAAATGGGTTCGTTTTCGCGCCAAGGGCGCGGCCGGGTTCGGCACTATCGCGCATTCCGACATCACCGTGCATGACGGCGACATGTTCGGCGCCAACAAACCGACCGGGCAGACGCTGCAGCTCGGCGATGTCGAGCTGCTCAGCCCATGCGCACCCAGCAAGATCATCGGGCTTTGGAACAATTTTCGCGCGCTCGCTGCGAAGCTCAATCAGTCGATTCCGCCGGAGCCTTTGTACTTCCTCAAAGCCACCACCAGCGTCGCATCGCACGGCGCCGTGGTGAACCGCCCCGCCTCTTACGACGGCAAGGTGGTGTATGAGGGCGAGCTCGGCATCGTCATCGGCAAGCGCGCCAGCAACATTTCCGAAGCCGACGCCGCGTCGCACATCTTCGGCTACACCTGCGTCAACGACATCACCGCGGCCGATATCCTCAATCGCGACCCGAGCTTCCCGCAATGGGCGCGCGCCAAGAGCTTCGACGGCTTCGGTCCGTTCGGCCCGGCGATCGCCACCGGGCTCGATCCGATGGCCCTGTCGATCCGCACCATCCTGAATGGCGCCGAGCGGCAGAACTATCCGGTCGCCGACATGATCTTTGCTCCGCACAAGCTCGTCAGCCTGCTGTCGCACGACATGACGCTGGAGCCCGGCGACCTGATCTGCTGCGGCACCTCGGTCGGCGTCGGCGTGATGAAAGAACCGGTCAACGCCGTCACCATCGCGATCGAAGGCATCGGCGAACTGCACAACGAATTCCGTCAGACGGCGAAAGCCTGACACTCTCTACACGCGCCGTCATTCCGGGGCGCGAACGAAAGTTCGCGAACCCGGAATCTGGAGATTGTTTGAACACTGAGATTCCGGGTTCGCTCGCTGGCGCGAGCGCCCCGGAATGACTCGGTGAGATGACGCTCCCCTCCCCACGCATTGGACATTTCGCTGTCGCTTCGGCAATCTCCCGGCCGCCAGCAACAGCAACAGGCGCGTCAGGCGCCGGCATGTCCAAGGGGGACCCAAATGATCAAGACCCGTTTCACCGAAGCCTTCGGCGTCGAGCATCCGATCGTGCAAGGCGGCATGCAATGGGTCGGCCGGGCCGAGCTGGTCGCCGCCGTCGCCAATGCCGGCGCACTCGGCATGATCACCGCGCTGACGCAGCCGACGCCGGAAGATCTCGCCAAGGAAATCGCGCGCTGCCGCGAGATGACCGACAAGCCGTTCGGCGTCAATCTCACCATCCTGCCGGCGATCAAGCCGCCGCCTTACGCCGAGTATCGCCGCGTCATCATCGAGAGCGGCGTCAAGATCGTCGAGACCGCCGGCAACAAGCCGCAGGAGCACGTCGAGGACTTCAAGAAGCACGGCGTCAAGGTGCTGCACAAATGCACCAGCGTCCGCCACGCGCTGTCGGCAGAGCGGATGGGCGTCGACGGCATCTCGATCGACGGCTTCGAATGCGCCGGCCACCCGGGCGAGGACGACACCCCCGGCCTGGTGCTGATCCCGGCCGCCGCCGACAAGATCAAGATCCCGATGATCGCCTCCGGCGGCTTCGCCGATGCGCGCGGCCTGGTCGCGGCGCTGGCGCTCGGCGCCGACGGCATCAACATGGGCACCCGCTTCATGTGCACCAAGGAGAGCCCGATCCATCAGGCGGTGAAGGAAAAGATCGTCGCCAATGACGAGCGCTCCACCGACCTGATCTTCCGCACCCTGCGCAACACCTCGCGGGTCGCCAAGAATGCGATCAGCCAGCAGGTGATCGAGCTGGAGAAGCAGGGCGCGACCTTCGAGCAGGTCAAGGAGCTGGTCGCCGGGTCGCGCGGCAAGATGGTCTATGTCAACGGCGACACCGACGAAGGCGTATGGTCGGCGGGCATGGTGCAGGGCCTGATCCATGATATTCCAAGCTGCGCCGAGCTGGTGTCGCGGATCGTGCGCGAGGCGGAAGCGATCATCCGCGGCCGGCTCGAAGCCATGACCTCGGGCGGCGCACGGGAGGCCGCGGAGTAAGACGCGCGCGCCGGGCCGGCGCTGCGAGAACAGGACGAGCTTGCGATGAAAGCCTATGTCTACGGCGCCGCCGGCGCCGCCATCACCGAAGTCGACAAGCCGGCGCCGAAAGGCCCGCAAGTCCTGATCCGGGTCCGCGCCTGCGGGCTCAACCGCGCCGACCTCGGCATGACCAAGGGCCACGCTCACGGCGCCGCTGGCGGCGTGGGCGCGGTGCTCGGCATGGAGTTTGCCGGCGAAGTCGTAGCGCTCGGCGACGAGGCCTATGGCTGCAAGGTCGGCGACCGCGTGATGGGCTCCACGGCCGGCGCGTTCGGCGAGTACACCCTCGCCGATCACGGACGGCTGCTGCCGATCCCGGACGGCATGAGCTTCGAAGACGCCGCCACCCTGCCGGTCGCCCTCACCACGATGCACAATGCGGTGGTGGCGATCGGCAAGCTGCGCTCCGGACAGTCGGTGCTGGTGCAAGGCGCCAGCTCCGGCGTCGGGCTGATGGCGATGCAGATCGCCAAGCTGAAAGGCGCCCGCAAGGTGATCGGCTCGTCGACCGACAAGAGCCGCCGCGAAAAGCTGCATCAGTTCGGTGCGGATCTGGCGATCGACTCCTCCGGCGACGGCTGGGTCGATCAGGTGCTCGCCGCCACCGGCGGCGCCGGCGTCGATCTCGTGATCGACCAGGTCTCCGGCAAGGTCGCCAACCAGAACCTCGCCGCGACGCGGGTGCTTGGCCGCATCGTCAATGTCGGCAGGCTCGGCGGCACCCATGCGGACTTCAATTTCGATCTGCACGCCGCGCGCCGGATCGACTATGTCGGCGTCACCTTCCGCAGCCGCAGCGTCGAGGAAGTCCGCGAAATCTTCCGCCAGGTCCGCGGCGACATCTGGCCGGCGGTCGAAGCACGCATCTTGAAGGTGCCGGTCGACAAGGTGTTTGCGTTCGCGGAGATCGGTGCCGCCTTCGCCCACATGGAAGCCAACCGCCACCTCGGCAAGATCGTGGTGACGCTGTAACGGCCGCCAGCGACGACGCCCTAAACTGAGACTAATTCGCAGCTAGTCCAAACCGCCCCGTTACCACCAGGGTAACGGGGCGCGCGCCTTTTCGGCGTCGCACGAGGCTGCTAAATCCCCGCCATGAACGACATCGCCAGCACCAAGTCACGAGTGGCCGCGGTCTCCGTTGTGGCGAGTGCCACCATGGCGGCGGCGAAATTCGCCATCGGCATCGCCATCGGTTCGCTGGCGCTGATTTCCGAAGCTCTGCACAGCTCGATCGATCTGGTCGCCACCATCATCACCTGGTTCGTGGTGCGGATCTCCGATCGCCCCGCCGACGATGCGCATCACTACGGCCACGGCAAGATCGAGAGCCTGTCGGCGCTCGGCGTGATCGCGATGCTGTACGTGTTGGCCGGCGGCATTCTGGTCGAGGCCTATAGCCGGCTGCGCGAAGGCGCACCGCCGCCGACCTTCTCGTATCTGGCCTTCGCCATTCTCGGCGTCGATATCGTCGTCAATCTGTGGCGTGCCTGGGCCCTGCACCGGACCGCGGTCGCCACCAAGAGCCAGGCGCTCGCCGCCGACGCGCTGCATTTTGCTTCCGACGTGCTCGGCTCGTTCGCGGTGATCGCCGGCCTCGCGCTGGCCGCTGCGGGCTTTCACTGGGGCGACGCTGCGGCTGCGATCGGCGTCGCGGTGATGATCTCGCTGCTCGGCCTGCGGCTCGGCCGCTCGACCATCCAGACCCTGCTCGACCGCGCGCCCGAAGGCGTCTCTGACAAAGCACGCGAGGCGATCGGCGCGGTGCCGGGCGTGGTCGGCATCGAACGGCTGCGCGCCCGCATGGTCGGCCCGACGCATTTTATCGACGCCCTCGTCGAAGTGCCCCGCACCTACCCGATCGACCGCATCGACGAGATCAAGCGCAAGGCGCAGGAATCGATGTCGGCGATGTTCGGTGATGCCGACCTCACCTTCACGGCGATTCCGGTGGCGCGCGACAATGAAAGCGTGCGCGAGCGCATCATGGTGATCGCGCGCAATTCCGGTCTCGCGGTCCACCACGTCACTGTGCACGATCTTGGTCACAAGCTGATCGTCAGCATCGATCTCGAGGTCGACGGCGATATGCCGCTGATCGAAGCGCACGACATCGCACACAAGCTCGAGGATCACATCCGCGAGGACTTCGGTGCCGATGTCGAAGTCGACACCCACATCGAGCCGCTGGAGCCGGAGCTGCCGCAGGGCTCCGACGCAGCACCTGCGCGCGTCGAAGAGATTCGGCTGGCGCTGCGCCGCCTCACCCACGACGGCGCGATCCATGACGTACACAGCGTCCGTGTGCGCGACACCGAGGCCGGCGAGATCGTCAACTTCCACTGCTACGCCGATCCGTCGATGAGCGTGATCTCGGTGCACGAGCACGTCGACGAAATCGAGCGCAAGCTGCGCGCCAAGTTCCCCTCGGTGAAGCGCGTGATCAGTCACGCCGAACCGCCGAACGCCGACTGAGACGAACAGCGCAGCAATAAACTTTGCGGCCGTTCTTGTTTCGGACTCGACTCACGAAAAAATGTCGGCGCGATTCACCTTTGGATAAGAATTTTTCCGACGGGCTGAGTCGTTGACTCTCGACAGCCCCCTAAAAGTCGATTCAAATCCTAATCATGATTCGAACGGCGCTCGCTGCTTCGAACGGGTGCTGACGGATACTTGGTGGGGGCCACGTATGGCGCGCGTGCAGGCAGCGGACGCCTGCGCTCAATCCGATTCCATTAAAGGATTGGCGCAGTCGATCGCTAAACCCGCCTATCATCGGCTGCTGAATGCAGAGCCGGTGTTGCGGCGCGCGGTGCCTTTGCTGATCATCGCATTTCTGGTCACCATCTTCTTCGGTGCGGCTGTTCAGATCATCGAGCAGAGCAAGCAGAAGCGCGGTGCGATGAACCGCGATCTCAGCGCACTCGCCGATCTGATCGCCGAACGGCTCGAGCATATCGGCGTGGTCCGTCTCGACCGCCCCGCCTCGATCGAACGGCTGCAGAATCTGCTGCCCGGACTGATCCCGACCTGGGGCATCGCTGCGGGTCGGCACGTCATCGTCACCAGCGCCGATCAGCGGATTCTCGCGCGCGTGCCGATCGGCGTCGAACCCAGCCTCGACAACCGTTTCCTCGAAGTGCTCGGCGCAGCGTCGCTGACCAAATCCGGTCAGTCGAATGGCGTCACCGAAATCACCCTGCCCGGCGGCGCTTCTGCGCTGGCCACAATGCACGTGGTGAAGTCGCTGCCCGGCCAGGTCGTCATCATCCAGGAAGACACCGGCTCGGTGCTGCGATCGGACACCGCACTGCAGGTGACGCTATCGGCGACCACCGGTTTCGTGGTGCTGATCCTCGGCTTCGCCTTCCATTGGCAATCGACCCGCGCCCGCGAGGGCGACCTGATCAACGACGCCGTGCGCAGCCGGATCGACACCGCGCTCAACCGCGGCCGCTGCGGCCTATGGGATTGGGACCTCAGCCGCGGCCGGATCTTCTGGTCGCAGTCGATGTTCACGATCCTCGGCCTCGAGAGCCGCAACGACCTCCTCACCTTCGGTGAGGTCAATGCACTGGTGAAGGGCGAGGACATCGACCTGTTCGCGATCGCCGACGAACTGATGGCCGGCCGGGTCGATCACATCGACCACAGCTTCCAGATGCGTCACGCCCATGGCCATTGGATCTGGCTGCGGATGCGCTGCGAGCTCACCCAGGAGTCCGGCTCGACCGAGAAGCACCTGATCGGTATCGCGGTCGACATCACCGAGCAGAAGAGCCTCGCCGAGCGCTCGGTCGAAGCCGATCTGCGCCTGCGCGACGCGATCGAGACCATCCCGGAAGCCTTCGTGCTGTGGGACGCCGAGAACCGTCTGGTGCTGTGCAATTCGCACTTCCAGCGGCTGCATAAGCTGCCCGACTCGGCGGTGACGCCCGGCACCTCCTACGAGACCATTCTCGAAGTCGGCCGCATGCCGCAGCTCCGCACCAGGCTATGCGACAACGGCGCGGTGATGCCCGGCGCCCGCACCTTCGAGGCGCAGCTCGACGACGGCAGCTGGCTGCACATCAGCGAGCGCCGCACCAAGGACGGCGGCTACGTCGCGGTCGGCACCGACATCACCAGGATCAAGGCGCACGAACAGAAGCTGGTCGACAACGATCTGCGGCTGCGCGCTACCGTCGCCGATCTCAAGATCACGCAGTCGAAACTGGAGAAGCAGGCGCTCGAACTCGCCGACCTCGCCCGCAAATACGCCGACGAAAAACGGCGGGCCGAGGAAGCCAATCAGACCAAGTCGAAATTCCTGGCCAATATGAGCCACGAGCTGCGCACGCCGCTCAACGCCATCATCGGCTTCTCGGAGATCATGGGCAGCGGCATGTTCGGCACGCTGGGCTCGGAGAAGTATCAGGAATACTGCCACGACATCATGACCAGCGGTCACTATCTGCTGGAGGTGATCAACGACATCCTCGACATGTCGAAGATCGAAGCCGGCCGGATGCGGCTGGAGATGGAGCCGCTCGATCTCGCCAAGACCATCGGCGAGTCGCTGAAAGTCGTGGCCGGCCGCGCCGAGCACAAGCATCTCGACCTGCGCTCCGAGCTCAACGACCAGATTCCAATCGTCGCCGACCGCCGCGCCATCAAGCAGATCCTGATCAACCTATTGTCGAACGCGGTGAAGTTCACCCCGGATGCCGGCCGGGTGACGGTACGCGGACGCATCGCCGGCGGCTCGATCGTGCTGATGATCGCCGACACTGGCATCGGCATTCCGCCGCAATCGCTGCGCCGCCTCGGCCAGCCGTTCGAACAGGTCGAGAGCCAGCTCACCAAGAGCTATCACGGCTCTGGCCTTGGCCTTGCGATCGCCAAGTCGCTGGTCAATCTGCACGGCGGCTCGATGCGGCTGCGCTCGACGCTCGGCGCCGGCACCATCGTGATGGTGAGCCTACCCCGCACCTGCCAGCAGCGCCCCCTCGCCGCCTGATCTCTTCCTTCTCTTCTCGCTCGGTCTCTTTCACGCCTCGTCTCTGCCGTTGCGCAGCGGTGGCGAGTCTCTCTCTGCACCTGCGAAGGAGATTCCGGGTTCGCGCTCCGCGCGCCCCGGAATGACTCGTGGTGAGTTCGGACGCTCTACACAACGTCATTCCGGCGCGAGCGCAGCTCGCGAACCCGGAATCCCAAGATGCTCTGATACCCGGCCTCCACGCAATCGACCGGCGACCACATCGCGAGAGGCGTGCTGTCCGGTTGCCCCCTCTTCCGCATCAGCCAATGCCTTCCACCGACGTGCAAAAACAAGCCCCGGTTCTGATGGCTCAGAACCGGGGCTTGCTTGAGCAATGAGAGCTTCGCTTACCAGTTGACGCGGGCGCCCGCCGAGACCTGGTGGCTGGTGGCGTTGCTGCGATACTCGCCGGTGTAGGCGGCGAACATCCGGAACGTCTCGGTGCGCCAGCCCGACAGCTTGGCGCTCACCAGCGCGGCGTTGCGGCCCGGCTGCGCGGCATCGACCAGGAACGCTTGATCGAGCAGCGCGGCTTCGCTGACCAGCGTGCTGTCACGCAGGTCGTAGCCCCAGCCGACCTTCAGCTCCGGCGCCAGCGTGGTGCCGTCGGTGGTGCGCAGCCGCGCGCTCACCGCCGCGCCGACCGTGGAGGTCAGCTTGTCGTAGGTCCGCGCCGCATAGACGAGGCCGATCGGCAGTTGGCTTTCGCTGTACGCGTCGCGGCGGAAGCCCTGCCAGGTCATGCCGACGAACGGCTTCAGCGTCACGTCGTGGCCCATCGCAAACCGATAGCCCGCCTCGAACGTGGTGCCGACGCCGACGCCATTAGCGCTGCCCTGGAGACTGGTCGGCGACAACAGGATCTGGCGGCTGGTCGCCATCTGACTCGGACCGGCCGCGATGCGGAAGTCGAGCACGGCGGCGCCCGGCGTCCAGCTTGCATAGGCGGCGCCCGCATAGGTATCGACGGTGCCCTGCATGTCGGTGCTGGTCGCCGTAGTGCGCGCGTAGCCGAACGCGCCGCCGGCGTTGAAGCTGTTAGAGAACCGCCGATCGACACCGACCGCGAAGCCGGCGCTGACTGCCTTCGAGCCAGACAGATCGCCGCTATCGCCGACCCGGCTGTTGCGGCCGAAGCCCTGGCCCCACACCGACCAGCCGTCCTGCACCCGCTCTGCCGGCGAGATGCTGGCGAACGCATTCATTGCCGCATTGGTGCCGGCGCTCATCGTGTTGCTGCCCGCATAGGACATCGCGAAGGATTGCGCGGTGCCGTTCTGGCCGATCTCGCTGCCCGACGTCAGCATGTCCTGGCGATCGCCGATCGCGCCGAGGAAGCCGGTGAACGCCTGCAACGGCGCGCTGGCCATCGCCGGCTGGCCGGAACCGGGGAGCTGATTCAGCGCCTTGTCGAACTCGGCCTGGGTGTTGAGCTTGTACAGCGCGTCGTACAGCGCCTTCTCGTTGGCACTCGGCATCACGCCCGAGGCCGCACGCTTGTTGTCGAGGATGCGGGCGATCGACTGCTGTGTCGGCCCCAGCCTGTCGGCTTCGGCGAGCTGGCTGAAGCTCGACGGCGTTACCGCCAAGGCGATCGAGGTCGGGTTGTAGATCAGGTCGAAGCGGCCGTTGGCCGGCAGCCCCGAGGTCGGCTGCTCCAGCTTGGAGAAGCTGCCCGCGGTGCTGGCGCCATCGGTCGCCTGCACAAACGCGAACTTGGCGCCGATTGCCGGCGTATAGTTGCTGACGGTGCCGACGCTGCCGCGCAGCACCGGCGTCAGCGTGCCGGCCGCATAGAACACGTTGCCGGCGCCAGTGACGTAGATCTTGTCGTAAGTGCCGGGGCCGCCCGGCACGATCAGCGAGCCGTCGATATCGATCCGCGTCGTGGCGGTCGAGGTCAGCGTCACGTTGCCATTGAAGGTCAGCGTGCCGACCGAGTTGCCGTTCAGTACGGTGCCGGCCGGCACCACGTTGTTGTTCACCAGGTCGCCGATATTGGCCATCTTGCCCGGCGACAGCGTGCCCGCGATCACGGTGTCGCCGGCGATCGTGCCGAAGCCGGCCAGGGTTGCGGGCTGCGCCACTTCGAGGCGATGGCCCGCCGACATCGTCAGCGTGCCGTCGACCGCGAGCGTGCCGAGCTGCGCAAACACATTGCCGCCGGCGTTGGTGCGGCCGGAAATGCTCAGGATGCCGGTGCCGACCTTGGAGAAATCACCATCGGTGGTGAGCAGCCGGCTCCAATAGGTAGTCTGGTCGGCGGCAACCGACTCCACAGCGTTGGCCGCCAGAGTGGTCGGGCCGTCGGTCGCCCGATCGAGCCGGATCAGACCATAGCCGAACACGGCATCGACGCCCGGCGCGCCGAGATCCTCAGTGGTCGAGAACAACAGGCGCGACAGGTCCTGCGCGTTGTAGCTCGGATTGGCCTGGATCAGCACCGCGATCGCGCCCGACACTGTCGGCGCCGCCATCGAGGTGCCTTGCGCGAAGCCGTAGGTGTTCACCGGCACGGTCGAATACACCAGTGCGCCCGTTGCATCATCGCCGCCGGGCGCGGCAACGCACCAGCTCGCGGTCACGCCGCAGAGATTCGAATAGGACGCGGCCGCCTTGGTGATGCCCACCGACATGACCGAAATGATCTGTCCCTGCTGATGTTGAAGGGCAGATCCGTCGAGCTGCTGTCCCTGATCGTCATAGACGCCAAGCCCGGCATGCGCCGGATTGAAGAACGGCATCAACGCGATGCCGTTGGCATTGCGGGCGGCGATAGGATTCTCGGCGCGGTCGTTGCCGGCGGCGGCGACAATGATCTTGCCCGCTTTGAGGACATTGAACGCGGCATTCGCCTCGTCGTCGATGTTTCCGACGGTCCAAAGCTTCAGATTGGTCAGACCGTCGGAGTTCGGACCGTAGCTGGCGTTATACACCATCGTCCCGCTCAGGCCGGCGAAGTAGTTCAGCGCCAGCGCGGAGGAGTCGACGTTCCCGTATGTGGTGTAGCCTTTCTCGGTGATCGCGCGCAGCGGAATGATGCTGGCATCGTAAGCTACGCCGTGCGCATCGACATTGTCGAACTTCTCAGCCGCGATAATGCCGGCGACGTGCGACCCATGGATGTCGGTCTTCTGCGCGCTCTCCGGAGAGAGATCGTTCGGATCGAACGCCTTGCCGATCTCGACGACGTAGTTCTTGCCGAGGTTGGTGCGCAGCTTGTTGACGAGGCCGGCATTGGTCGTGTCGAAGCCGGTATCAGCCACTGTCACGGTGACGCCGGCGCCGGTGAAACCGCGGTTATAGGCGCCCTGGGCGCCGATCATATCCAAGTTCCAGGTTTGTTCGGTCGTGGTCGGCAGCGGGTTCGGCAGATTCGGCGAGTTGTTCACCGCCATCGCAACGTTCTGATACGACGACGCAGTCAATCCCGAGACCGACGCGCTACGGGTCGCGAGCACTTGCGCAGCGTTCGGCGCGAGCACCATGCGCTGGCCGGAGGTCAGCACGCCGAGATCTGCAGCCGTGGTGACGTCGCGCACCGCCGTCGGCGCCAGCGTGGAGACATGGCGCACCACCGCGTCGCGTAGTCCGGGATCGCGATACGTGCTGTCGTAGGCCTGCGCGATCAGCGCGCGCTCGCCCTGCCGCATCGCGTCGGAGAATTTCGCCTTCAGTTCGGGCGACAACGCAGCCTTGGCAACCGATTTCGAAGGCGACTCCGCCGCATACAACGCGGCTGACATCGGAGCGCTGACAAGAAACGTCGTACACAACAGCAGCGACGAGAGATGACGAAAACGCCCCACGGTGCTCACGGACTTTCCCTTCCTGTCCGAGCAGGCGCCTCAGCCGCGCATGCTCAGTGTCTGTCTCGATCGGCGAACTGACGAACACTTCGCCTCGGTGTTCGCGTAGTTCTAAATCGGTGCTAATGCGTCGCGACAGAGCGGAGCGGCCGGATTCAGGTTGAAGGCGGCGCTTTCCTTTGACTTTGCGTCTCAGAACAGGATGGGCGGGAGTGTCGGCGACCTCTTCGCCTTGGCGCGGGCACACGCGGAGCGCGCAATCTATCGCGACCGCGTCCTGTCGGCTGGCGGCGCGGAGACGCATCGTCTTTCCTGGAAAAACCCGCTAAGCTGAAGGCACTTGGCCGCCGGCGGCGCAACTGCCGATGGCCTGTCGAGCCGGCTTGAAGATCAATCGACCCGATGGCGTCCCTTCCCCGACTCTATTACGTGACCTCCGGCCTCGACGAGGCGAACGCATTCGCGACCTGGCGTGCGGTGATCTCGCCGCTGTTCGAGCCGCGTCCGTGCGGGCCGAGCCGCAAGACGCCGACCGGATCGGCCTACGGCATCATCATCGGCGATCTGGTGGTCGCCAAGGTGGCGTTCAACGCTCAGGATTTTGTCCGCGACGCCCACCGCATCTCCGTGACGCCGGATCATCTGCTGCTGCACCTCTACGTGTCGGGCGGCTTCAACGGCGAGGTGACGCGGCAGCAGACCGTGATCGGCCCCGGCAAGGTGGCGCTGATCGATCTCGCCTGCCCGATCTCGACCCGGGCATTCGCATCGAACACGATGTGCCTGATCGTGCCGCGCAAGCTGCTCGCGGGGCTGCCGCTGCACGCGCTCAAGCCGAAGCTCGATCCGCTGCGCAACGATCTGCTCGCCGCCTATATCCGCTCGCTGCAGGAGCGCAGCGCGCAGCTGACCGAGGCCGACGTGGCAACGACAGTGGCGGAGACCGCCGACTTCCTGCGCCGCCTGCTGGCGCCGTCCGCCGAAGCGGATCTCGCTCCGCAGCGCGGCGCCGACGAGACCATTCTGGCGCTGACCGAGGCGCTGATCCGCGACAACCTCGCGCAGCCGGAGCTGTCGCCTGACTGGCTGGCGCAGCAGCTCGACGTGTCGCGCGCCTCGCTGTACCGGCTGTTCGCCGAGCGCGGCGGGGTGATGCGTTATGTCCAGGAACGCCGGCTGCTCGCGGTGCAGGCCGCGCTGGCCGATCCGGTGGAGACGCGGCGGCTGTCGCGCCTCGCCTCCGATCTCGGGTTCAAGAGCGAGGCGCATTTCAGCCGCTCGTTCCGCGCCCGGTTCGGCATCACCGCCAGCGCCTATCGCAAGGCGCAGCTCGATGCCTCAGCCGCAATCCAGCTCACCAGCCCGGCGGTGGTGCAGCAATGGTGGACCGCGGTGGCGCGCGATCCATTCCGGCAGGCCGTCTGAGCGCGAGCATTCCGAGCAACGCTGTAGCCTAAAATCCGGCTTGTCCGCGTTCGGAGCGGCCGTGTAAGAGCGAACCGACGATTGATGCGAGGAGCCCGGCGTGGATTTCAGCACCGCCTTCCACCAGACCTCGGTTTGGATGTTTCGACTGGCGTTCGTCGGCGCCGCGGTCGGCATCGGCTACATCGTCATGACCAAGCAGGACGAGGCACCGGAAACGGCGCCCGCCTCTATCGCGGCTCCGATCGACGATGGCGTGACCGGCTGCAAGCCGATCGGCCAGACCGCGAGCGGCAAGCTGGTGTATTCGATGGATTGCGAACAACTGCCCTCCGCCGACGCCGCGAAGTAATCGCGCCGGCCGTCACAACTCCCCGATCGAGAGAACTGCAGCGCGCGAAGCTGCGCCTTAAGCGTCCTCGCCGCCGATCAGGCGGTTGAAGATCGCACGCACGTCGGACTGGGTCTCTTTCACCCGCGCCTGCAGCGACGAGAAGTCCGGCGCGTCGCCGGCACGCACCATCACCCGCAACAGATCATCGCCGGCGGTGTCCGGATTGAACTTCTCGCTGACGCAGAGCCGCAGGATCTGCGTCAGGTCCTGATACAGCCGCGCTGCCGGCCGCAGCACTTCGGCATCGGCCTGTGCCAGGAAACCGAGCCGGGTCGCATGATCGAGCGCGGTGAGCGTATTGACGTGCAGGATGTCGGGGGCCTCGGACGCATGCACGAGCTGCAGATACTGCGCGATGAAGTCGATATCGACCATGCCGCCGGCGGCATATTTCAGATCCCAGACGTCGTCCTCGCCCTTCTCCTGCGCGATCGCGCGGCGCATTTCGGCGACGTCGTTGGCGATGACTGCCGCGTCGCGCGGTCGCGTCAGCACCGCACGGATCACCTGCTCGATCCTGCTGCGAAACTCCGGCGCGGCCGAGATCACCCGCGCCCTGGTCAGAGCGAGATGCTCCCAGGTCCAGGCTTCCTGTTCCTGATAGGCGGCAAACGCATCGAGCCGCGACGCCACCGGGCCGGCGCGGCCCGACGGCCGCAGCCGCATGTCGACGTCGTACAGCACGCCGTAGTTAGTCCGCGTCGTGAACGCCGAGATCAGTCGCTGGGTAAACCGCGCGAAGTACTGCGCACCGTGCAGCGAGCGCTCGCCGTCGCTGTCGGGCTGATCGTCGTCGAAATCATAGATCAGGATCAGGTCGAGGTCGGACGACGCCGTCATCTCGCGGCTGCCGAGCTTGCCCATCGCCAGGATCGCAGTCTGCTGTCCTTTGACCCGTCCATAGGTCGAGGCGAACTGCTCGCTGACCAGGCCATGCACCGTGCCGACGATGCCTTCGGCGACGTCGGCGAATGCCACCGCCGCCTGCTGCGTCGGAACCGTCCCGGACAGAATCCGCGTTCCGATTAGGAACAGGCTCTCCTGCCCGAACAGCCGTAGCCGATCGAGAAACTCTTCGTACGACCCCGCATCCGCCAGCGTCACCGCCAGCCGCGCCGACAGTTCGGTCTGATCCGGCATCGCGCCGAAGAACCGCGGATCGATCAGGCCGTCGAGGATCTGCGGCTGCCGTGCCAGCATGTCGCCGAGCCGCGGCGCGGCGCCGAGCACCAGCGCCACCAGCGTCAAGAGTTCGCGGTTCTGGCTCAGTAGCGAAATCAACCGACCGCCGCGATGCAGCGCCTGCAGCAGGCGATCGAACGCATTGACGGCGTCGTCCGGCTGTTCGGCGCGCGCCAGCTCCTCGATCAGCGCCGGCACGAATTCGCGGAACGCGCGCTGCGTGGTCTCGACCTTGAGCACGCGGTAGCCGCCGGTCATCCACTGCTGCAGCGTGGTCGCGATCATCAGCGGCTTCTTGTAGCCGAGCGACAGCAGGTGATCGAGGAGCCGCGTGTCTTCGGGACCGGCGCCGTAATCGACCGGCGGCAGCTTGGCGGTGCCGGTCGGATCGCCCTCGAACAGCTTGGCGTAATGGCCCTGCACCCGTTCGAGATAGCCGAGCAGATCACGCGCAAACGAGTCCCGGCTGTCGTAGCCGAGGAAACGCGAAAACCGCTCGATCGCCTCGACGGTGTCGGGCAGCGCGTGGGTCTGCTCGTCGGCGATCATCTGCACGCGGTGCTCGACCTTGCGCAGGAACAGATACGCTTCGGTCAGCTCGTCGCGCGCCTGCCAGGTGATCCAGTTGCGCGCCGCCAGAATCTCCAGCGCCTCCAGCGTCGGCCGCACGCGTAGTTCGGGATGGCGGCCGCCGGCGATCAGTTGCTGGGTCTGGGCAAAGAACTCGATCTCGCGGATGCCGCCGCGGCCGACCTTGACGTTGTGGCCTTCGACCGCGATCTCGGTCTGGCCGCGATAGGTCTGCATCTGCCGCTTCATGTCGTGGACGTCGGACAGCGCGGCGAAGTCGAGATGCTTGCGCCAGACGAACGGCGCGATCTCCGACAGCAGCGCTTCGCCCGCCACGAGGTCGCCGGCGCAGGGCCGCGCCTTGATCATCGCGGCGCGTTCCCACGTGCGGCCTTCGCGTTCGTAGTAATTGAGCGCCGACACGGTCGAGAGCGCCACCGGCGTCGACGCCGGATCGGGCCGCAGCCGCAGGTCGACGCGGAACACGTAACCGTCACCACGGCGCTGCTGCAGAATCCGGCTGAGACCCTGCGTGACGCGGACGAAGAACGGCTGCGGTTCGATGTCGGGTGCGAGCGTCGGCGCATCGAGCTCGTAGAACACGATCAGGTCGATGTCGCTCGAATAGTTCAGTTCGCCGGCGCCCATCTTGCCCATCGCCAGCACGATGAGGCCGGAGCCCTGCTCCGGGCAATCGGGATTGGGCGGCACGATCCGGCCACGGCCGGCTTCCTGGCGCAGCAGGAAGCGCAGCGTCATCTGCACCGAGCGGCCGGCGAGATCGGTGAGCGCCTGCGTCACCTGCATCACCGGCCAGATCCCGCCGATGTCGCACAGCGCGATCAACAGTGCCGCCTCGGCCTTGAGCCGGCGCAGCGCCGCCATCACCTCGTCTTCGGCCGACGCTGCAGCGACGTACGTCTCGGCGTCTTCGAGGAGCTTGGCGAGCCTCTGTTCCGGTGCGCCGCGCAGCACCCGCAGCAGCCGCACCGGATCGGCCCGGATCAGATCGAACAGATAGGGCGAAGCCTCGGCGATCGACTGCAGCGCGATCTGCAGGTCCGGGAACGCGTTGCCGAGAGCGGCGATGGCATCGGCCTGTTCAGGCGCCAGATCGCCCAGCCAGCCAGCCCACCGCTCCGCCGCCAGTACGGGATCGTACAGGCGCGGTCCGGCACCGAAGCGCGCGGCCAAAGCGGTCTGGTCGAGGTCCGCGGTGATCGCGGAAAAAATCATGCCGGCGCCGGTTCGAGAGTTGTTGCGGAGGCCTGTCCTTCGCCCGTGCGGGCCGGAATTGCAAGCGTGGCGCGCAAACCCGGGTCCGCGTCGGCAAGTCGCAGTTCGCCGCCGTGCAGCCGCGCCACCGCCGAGGCGAGGCTGAGGCCGAGCCCGGAGCCCGGCAGCGTGCGGCTGGCCTCGAGCCGGACGAAGCGCTCGATCGCGTGCTTGCGGTCGCCTTCCGGAATGCCGATGCCGTGGTCGGTGACGCTGAGCAGCACCTGATCGCCATCGCGCCGCGCCTCGATCAGCACGGTGGCGGCGGCGGCCTCGGCGCTGCCATCCGCCGGCGGCTGCGGCTTGCCGTATTTGATCGCGTTCTCGACCAGATTGGCGAGCGCCTGGCTGATCAATTCCCGATTGCCGCGGACCGGCGCGGCCAGAGCCTCGACCTGCAGGCTGAGCTCGTTGTCTTCCGCCAGCGGCTCGTACAATTCGTGGATATCGCGTGCGATCTCGGCGGCGTCGAAATCGCTCATGTCCCCGCTGGCGTAACCGGCTTCGGCGCGCGCGATCATCAACAGCGCGTTGAAGGTGCGGATCAGGCCGTCGGACTCCTCAATCGTGCGCTCCAGCGCAACGCGATAGTCGGAGTCGCTGGAGGCCCGCGCCAGCGCCTCCTCGGCGCGGTTGCGCAGCCGCGTCAGCGGCGTCTTCAGATCGTGCGCGATGTTGTCGGAGACCTCCTTCATCCCCGACATCAGGGCTTCGATCCGCTCCAGCATCGCGTTGAGATTTTCCGCCAGACGGTCGAGTTCGTCGCCGCTGCGCCCGACCGGCAACCGGCCTGATAGATCGCCCGCCATGATCCGCTGCGTGGTGCCGGTCATCGCATCGATCCGCCGCAGCACGCGGCGCGCCGCGAACACGCCGCCGCCGAGGCCGAGCACGACGACGATCAGCACCGACCATTGCGCCGCCGAGCGCACCACCTTGTTCAGCCGCCGCCGCTCTTCGAGGTCGCGGCCGACCAGCAGGCGAAAGCCGCTCGACAGCTCGGTGACGCGCACCAGCGCGCGGTGATCGGAGCGTTCCTGATCGTCGAGCCGGCGATAGAACGTCTCGCTCCAGCCGAGCTTGCTCATCACGCCCGGTGCCAGCGCGCCGACATTGCCGGCGACCGCCTGCCCGGCCGGCGTGGTGACGAGATAGAGATTGGCGCCCGGCCGCAGCGCGCGGTTCTCCAGCGTGAACACCACGCCGCGCAGGCCGCGTCGGCCGTAGATGTCGTTGATCTCGGCGATCTCGGCATCGACCGTGGTGGTGATCTGATCGGTGATCAGCTTGCGCGTGGTCCAGGCGAAGTACGCCACCAGCGAGGCCGCGAACAGACCGAACAGAAACAGATAGACCAGCGTCAGCCGAAACGCGGTGGTTCGGATCAGTTTACCGAAAGCGGTCACGGATCACGTCCCGGCGGCGATGCTCTTGAAGGGTTTTCATGCCGGCAAATTAGACACTTCGGCCCTGAATCCAAAGTGACAAATCGTTCAAGTAGCGAACCGCTACGCCTGCAGCGCTCAAGGAGCCGGACATAGCAAAAACCGAGGCGCCGCCCTTGGACAGGCGACGCCTCGGTGTGAGTGATAGCTGGAATAGCACAGTCCGCCGCAGCAAGCGGCGAGTTGGGGCTATGAGGCGCGCACGGTGCGAAGGAAGCGGCTCACTTCGTCTTCGAGCCGGCCGCTTTCCTGCGACAGCGACTGCGCCGACGACAACAGTTGCGTCGACGACGAGCCGGTTTCGACCGCGCCGCGCTTGACGTCCAGGATGGTGGCGGAAACGCGCTCGGTGCCCTGCGCAGTCTGCTGAATGTTGCGCGAGATCTCCTGCGTCGCCGCGCCCTGCTCTTCCACCGCGGACGCGATGTGCGCGGAGATTTCCGACAGCTTCTCGATGGTGCCGCTGATCTCGCTGATCGCGCCGACCGACTCCTGCGTCGCCGACTGAATGCGGCTGATCTGCTGGCCGATCTCGCCGGTGGCCTTCGCGGTCTGCTCGGCCAGCGCCTTCACTTCGGCCGCGACGACCGAGAAGCCGCGACCGGCTTCACCGGCGCGGGCAGCCTCGATGGTGGCATTCAGCGCCAGCAAATTGGTCTGGCCCGCGATGGTGTTGATCAGTTCGACGACGTCGCCGATCCGGGTCGCGGCCTTCGACAGTTCGCTGACGCGCTCGGTGGTGTTGCGCGCCTGGCCGACAGCGTCACCGGCGATCCGCGCCGATTCCTGCACCTGCTGGCTGATCTCACGGATCGACGAGGACAACTGATCGGTCGCCGACGCGACCGACTGCACGTTGCAGGTCGCTTCTTCGGACGCGGCCGCGACATTGCTGGCGAGGTGCTGCGAAGTGTCGGCCGTGGTGGCGAGCTGGCGCGCCGAGCTTTCGAGATCGGCCGACGCGGTCGACACCGTCCTGACAATCTTGCCGATCGCGCTTTCGAAATCGCTGGCGAGCTGATGGATCGAGTCGCGCTTCTGGTTCTCCGCCTTCACCAGTTCGTCGATGTCGACCAGCGAGCCGCAGGCGCGCCGCGGCTTGCGGCTCTCATCGAGCACCACACCACCGGTGGCACGGAACCAGCGATAGCTGCCGTCCTTGACCTTGAGGCGATATTTGACGTCGTAACCAACGCCGGTCTGGCAGGTCTGGGTGAAGGCCGCGAAGGTCGGCGCGACATCGTCGGGATGCAAGCGGTCCGACCAGGACTGCACGACGTTCGGGAATTCGGCTTCGGAGCTGTAGCCGCACAGCCGGCGAAATTCGGACGACCAGGTCCACCGCGCCTTGGGATGCATCGCATCGCCTTCGTGCAGGATCGCGTCCCACAATCCGATGCCGCAATGAAGCGACAGGGTGTCGAGCCATTCGGCCTTCTGCAGCAGCTCCTGTTTCTTCTGGCGTCCCATCAACATGCGGCTTTTCACATCCCTGATTAGCAGTGAGTTTGCAGGACGTTCGCATGTGAAAGTTAAGAAACGATGGGTGCGCTGTATTTAGATACCCAGAAACACTACGGGGGTAGTGCTTTTGCAGCCAACCGCCACCACTGAGCAGCGCTACGCAGACGGCGTCAGACTGGGTGTCTGCGCGGCCGTCGAGCACCTGTTTGGTCTTGTCGGAGAGCCTCGCCGCCGGCGCGACGAGGCACTGAGCGAGGCTCAGCGCAGCCCGTCGCGGATCATGTAGCCGGCGCCGCGGATGGTGTGCAGCAGCGGGTGATCGAAGCCCTTGTCGATCTTGGCGCGCAGCCGGGAGATGTGGACGTCGATGACGTTGGTCTGCGGATCGAAGTGGTAGTCCCAGACGTTCTCCAGCAGCATGGTGCGGGTCACCACCTGGCCGGCGTGCTTCATCAGATATTCGAGCAGCCTGAATTCGCGCGGCTGCAGCGTCAGCTCCTCGCCGCCGCGGGTGACGCGATGCGACAGCCGGTCGAGTTCGAGATCGGCGACGCGGTAGCTGGTTTCTTCCGCCGGTCCGCCGTGACGGCGCGACAGCACCTCGACCCGCGCCAGCAGTTCGGCGAAGGCGTAGGGCTTCGGCAGATAGTCGTCGCCGCCGGCACGCAGGCCCTTGATGCGATCGTCGACCTGGCCGAGCGCGGACAGGATCAGCACCGGCGTGCGGTTGCCTTTGTCACGCAGGCTGCCGATCACCGACAGGCCGTCGCGCTTCGGCAGCATGCGATCGACCACCAGCACGTCGTAGTCGCCGCTCTCCGCCATCGCCAGGCCCTCTTCGCCGTCGCTGGCGAGATCGGCGATGTGGCCGACCTCGCGAAACGCCTTGACGAGATAGTCGGCGGATTCGCGGTCGTCCTCGATGATCAACAGACGCATATTGCTGTCGGATTTGTTCAAACTCTGCGGGCTCTGATGCAACATGACGCGGCTTCAGCCTCCTTGCAAGGCGGCTCGATCGGACCCCAAGGGGGGAACGGGCGATGGAGCTGGGGGACTCCACCGCCCGCCTAGACCTTCCGACGGAGGGGGGCTGAACTCCTTCCGGAAGGTGTAAAGGCGGGGACGAGCGGGGTTGCGACCCGTCCCCGGGACAGCGCCGTCGGCTGGGGGCGACGATTGCCGGCGACACTCTCCAATTTCTCAGCGCGGGCGATCAGCCCTTGGCGATCGGGATCGCGACGAAGCGCGAGGCGCCTCCGCTGCGGACCCGGACCAGCACGCTGTTCTTGTTCTCGGTCTTCGCGGTGGCGAGCACGTCGCGGACATCCGCCGGGCTCGACACGTTCTTGCCGGCGACCTCGAGGATCACGTCGCCTTCCTTGAACCCGCGATCGGCCGCGGCGCCCTTCGGGTCGACGTCGGTGACCACCACGCCGTCCTTGCCGGCACCGGCGACCGAGCTGGCCGGCGCCAGCGTCAGGCCGAGCTTGGGCAAATCGAGGCCCTGATTGGCGCCGCCGCGATCGCCGCGGTCGGTGTTGTTGCTGGCTTCGATCTTGTTCGGCAGTTCGCCGAGCGTCAGCGTCAGCTCACGCTCCTTGCCCTTGTGGAACACGGTGAGCTTCACCGAATGCCCCGGCGCGAACGCACCGATGGTGCGGGCGAGCTCGCGAGCGTCCTTCACCGAGGTGCCATCGACCGCGGTGATCACGTCGCCGGACTCGATGCCGGCTTTGGCGGCGGGGCCGTTCGACTGCGGCTCGGCGACCAGGGCGCCTTCCGCCTTCTTCAGGCCGAGGCTGTCGGCAATCTCCGGGGTCACCGGCTGCACCTGCACGCCGATCCAGCCACGGCTCACCGTGCCGCGATCCTTGAGCTGCTCGACCACCGCCTTGACGGTGTTGGCCGGGATCGAGAACGCGATGCCGATGCTGCCGCCCGACGGCGAGTAGATCGCGGTGTTGACGCCGACCACTTCGCCCGCGGTGTTGAATGCCGGGCCACCGGAGTTGCCCTTGTTCACCGGCGCGTCGATCTGGATGAAATCGTCATACGGACCGTTGCCGATGTCGCGGCCCATCGCAGAGACGATGCCGGCCGTGACGGTGCCGCCGAGGCCGAACGGATTGCCGACCGCCAGCACCCAGTCGCCGATCCGCGGCTTGCCTTCCGACAGCTTGGCGTACGGGAAGTTGGACGCGCCTTCGACCTTGATCAGTGCCAGGTCGGTGCGCGGATCGGTGCCGATCACCTTGGCCTTGTGTGTCTTGCCGTCGTCGGTGGTGACTTCGACCTTGTCGGCACCTTCGACCACATGATTGTTGGTCACCGCGTAGCCGTCGGCCGAGATGAAGAAACCCGAGCCCTGGCCGGTGATCATGCCGCCGCCGCGATGGCCGCGCAGGCCGGGGGGCATCTCACCGCCGAACCGGCGGAAGAAGCGCTCCATCGGCGAGCCGGGCGGCAGCGAGAAGTCCTCACGGTCTTCGTTCTTGGCCATTTTGTCGGCGATGTTGACCTTCACCGAGATCACCGACGGCTTCACCTTGTCGACGATGTCGGCGAAACCGACCGGCTGCTGCGACGGCTGAACGTTGGCGCCGACCTGCTGCGCATGCGCCGGCGTGGCGATCAGATCGAACGGACCATGGCCGAGCCCGACAGCGCCCGCGCCGAGACCGGCGACCACCGAGGCCATCAGCGCGAACTTGCGCGCCGACAGCAGCGACCTCGACAACGGCCGGTGCGAAGACTGCGTGGACAGGACGGGACGACGATCGTGCATTGCGTGAGGCTCCGAAGACCAGTTGAAACGGAAGGTGCCGACTGATCAGCACCGTTGCTTCGGAAGATGGGGGCTGGAGCCTTACGGCGGTCTGGCGAGGGAATTAAACTTTTGTAATTTTGGCGGTATTCGGCCGCCGCGGGGCGCGACGGATGGTCGCTTACCCGCCCTGCCCCGGCCCGCGGAATTGTCGCCGTTCGTACATTCGTGTCGGGAATCCGATCCGCCTTTGGTCGCAGCCGGCGACCGCCCAGGCGCTGCAACTAACTGAATTACTTAGTGATCACTGCTGGCCTGGTTCTTGCCAAGGCGCTGCCGGAGGGCGCCGGCAAGGCGTCGATCAACCCCTGACGACAGGAGAGTGCGACGTGGCGAACATTACCTTCTCATCCCCGGTCATGGCGAAGGACGTCACCGTATATGCGGTGGCGGGCGATCGCGGGACCATTCTGGCGGTTGCGAAATCGCACAACATTCCGATTCCATTCGATTGCCAGGACGGCGAATGCGGCTCCTGCCTGGTGCAGGTCGAGCACTTCAATCCGAAAGCGAAGTCGGCGGTGGCGCTGACCGAGAAGGAAAAGGAAGTGCTGCGCCAGCTCGGCAAGATCACCAAGGACGAGATCGCCAACGCCGAAGTCAACGACATCCCGCCGCGCTATCGCCTCGCCTGCCAGTGCTTCGTCCGCAACGAAGACATCCTGGTGCGGTTCGAGGGCGACAAGACCAAGCCGCAGCGCCTCGCGGTGACACCGGCCGCCGCGCACTACAAGGGCGGCATGGAGATCAACACGCCGCAGGAGTTCTTCAGCTACGCCGCCAAGGTCGAGGAAGACGCCGCGCTGCACTACGACAGCCTCGCCAAGGCGATGGCGGACGCCGGCAACGCGCCGGTGGCGAAGCTGTTCGCGCAGCTCGCCGACTTCTCGCGGCTGCATCTGGCCGAAGTGAAGTCGCGCGCCGGCAGCGTCGACCTCAGCAAGAACGTGCCGCCGGACTACGCCTGGCCCGACCACGCGACGCCGGAACGCGCCGCGGTGTGGGCCTCGGACACCACCCTCACCCGGCTCGGCGCGCTGAAGGCGGCGCTGCAGGGCGAGCGTCGCGGCTATGAGTTTTATCGCGCGGTCGAAGCCACCACCAAATCGCCCGAGGTCGCCGCGGCGGCCAAGGAATTCGTCAACGAAGAAGCCGAGCACGTCCGCATTCTCGAGGCCTGGATCACCCAGGAGGAATGGTCGCTCAAGCACGCCTCCAAGGCTGCGGAGAACGCCTGACGACAGCGACGGCCGTCGCCACTCCGGCGACGGCCGAACAAGGAGAGACGACGATGGAAACAGTCGAAGAGTTTCTGGCGCATTCGATCAAGCTCGAGCAGGAAGCCGCGCTGCGGTTCGGTCAGCTCGCCGACGCGATGGATAGTTGCGGCAACAAGGAAGTATCGAAGCTGTTCCGCCAGCTCGCGGACTACTCGCGGATGCATCAGGCCGACGCGCAGGCTCGCGCCGGCTTCCGCGACATCCCGCAGATGGAGCCCGGCGACTTCCAATGGCCTGGCCTCGAAAGCCCGGAAGCCGCCGCGATCTGGGGCACCGACCCGTTCATCGGCCGCGACCTCGCGCTGCAGATCGCGCTGGAAGCGGAAACCGGTGCGTTCGACTGGTACAAGAACGTGCTCGACACCACCGACAACCCCGAGATCAAGATGCTGGCCAAGGAGTTCGTCGCTGAGGAAAGCGGCCACGTCGCCGAACTGCACCGCTGGATCGCGCTGCACAAGGCCGGCAAGCCGCTGCCGATGGAAATTACACCGTTCTAAGCCGCGGCGGCTCCCCGCCCCGCCGACTGCCAGCCGATCGAACTGCGCGAGGCCGACGACGGCCTCGCCACTATTTGCTGCGATCTGATCGCAAGACACAGTGCAGCATTCGTGGCTAGCAGATCGCAATCGTCGGCATGCTCGCATCGATGATCCGCGACCGCGTTATCACCGCGTGCTGGAGCGATCGCTGGCCAATCCCGATCCTGCCACGATCTTCGATCTCTCGAACTACCACCGCCTGTCAGATCCGTTTCCACGACAGCGACGGTAACCAACGCAGCTTGAAAGCATTATCCGATCGTCTCTGCTCAAGATTACGAAGCACGTTACGTAGAACAGCGTATTCGCCCCTGACCGCTGCGGTTCCATAGACCTGACGTTCTAACGTTACATGGAGCCAAGTTATGGCAAGTACCGGAAGCGTAAGCGCGTGGGACGAAGCCCTGCTCGTCGCAATGATCCAATATCCCGTGCCGGTGGTCAGCGGGCCGGAGGATATCCAAACCCAGGTCAAGCAGATCTGCCGCGCGGTCGACACCACCAAAGCCGGCTACCCCGATCTCGATCTGATCGTGTTCCCCGAATATTCGACTCAAGGTCTCAACACCGCGATCTGGACCTATGACGAGATGCTGCTGACGGTGGATTCGCCGGAGATCGGCGCCTTCAAGGCGGCGTGCAAGCGCAACAAGGTCTGGGGCGTGTTCTCGCTGATGGAGCGTAACGACGATCCGTCGCTGCCGCCGTTCAACACCGCGATCATCATCAACGCCGACGGCGAACTGGCGCTGCATTATCGCAAGCTGCAGCCTTGGGTTCCGATCGAACCGTGGTCGCCGGGCAATTACGGCATGCCGGTGTGCGACGGCCCGAAGGGCGCCAAGCTGGCGGTGTGCATCTGCCACGACGGCATGTTCCCGGAGCTGGCGCGCGAGGCCGCCTACAAGGGCGCCAACGTCTACATCCGGATCTCCGGCTATTCGACCCAGGTCAACGATCAATGGATCTGGACCAACCGGACCAACGCCTGGCAGAACCTGATGTACACCATGTCGGTCAACCTGGCCGGCTACGACGGCGTGTTCTATTACTTCGGCGAAGGTACGGTGTGCAATTACGACGGCAACGTCATCCAGCAGGGCCACCGCAATCCCTGGGAGATCGTCACCGCCGAGCTGTTCCCCCGCCTGGTCGACAAGGCGCGCGAGAACTGGGCGCTGGAGAACAACATCTTCAACCTCGGCTGCCGCGCCTATGTCGGCAAGCCCGGCGGCGAGAAGGCGAACTACCTGACCTGGGTACGTGATCTCGCCGAGGGCAACTACAAGCTTCCCTGGGACGACAAGATCAAGGTCCGTGACGGCTGGAAGTATTATCCGGACGGCGTCAAGCTCGGTCCGATGCCGAAAGCGATCGCGGCGGAGTAGCTCCCACCGATCTCGTCATCTCAAGGGAGACCCGGCCGCCACGGCGACCGGGTCCTTGAGCGAGGGGGCTTGAATGCCGGACCGGCCTCCAACACTTCGCCACTCTGCTGCAAGGTTAGCGCGCTTGATCCGCGCCCTCGGCCAGCAGTTTGTCCAGCCGGGCCTGTTCGTCGGCGCTGAGCGGCTTCGGGGCGTCGGTGGTGCGAGCGGCGTCGCGGCTGCGGCGGCGGATGTGCAGCCACAGGCCGAGGCCGCCGGCGACCAGCACCAGCGGCGGCAGCAGCCAGAGCAGCAGCGTGTGGGTCTCGAACCGCGGCTTCAGCAGCACGAACTCACCGTAGCGCGACACCAGATAATCGATCACCTGCTTGTTGCTGTCGCCGGCCGCGATCCGCTCGCGCACCAAGAGCCGCAGATCCTTCGCGAGCGTCGCGTCGGAATCGTCGATCGACTGGTTCTGGCACACCATGCAGCGCAGCTCGCGCGACAGTTCGCGGGCGCGCGCTTCCTTCGCCGGATCGGCCATCACCTCGTCGGGCTGCACCGCATGGGCCAGCGGCGCCGCGACGACGGTCGCGCAAACGATCAACAGAGCGGCGAGCAGTTTCCGCATCGGTCTCTCCACCCTACTCGGCCGGCTGCAGCACGCGCGGCGCCTTGGCGGGCTTCGGCGCGCCGATCCGCAGGCGGCGATCGGACAACGACAGCAGGCCGCCGAGCGCCATCAGGATCGGGCCGAACCAGATCAGCAGCACCATCGGCTTGTGATAGATCCGCACCGTCACCGCGCCCTGCTCGTTGATGTCGCCGAGCGAGACGTAGAGCTGGCTGAAGCCGCGGGTCAGCAGCGCCGCCTCGGTGGTCGACGAGCCGCGGGTGATGAAGCTGCGCTTCGACGGCGCCATCCCGCCGATCAGCCGACCGTTTTCAGTGACCGTGAACTGCGTCAGCAATTCGCGGTAGTTCGGCCCTTGGCGCTGGTTGGCGCCTTCGAACTTGAACTCGTAGCCGGCGAGCTTGGTGCTGTCGCCCGGCTTCATCGCCGCGATGTATTCGCTGTTCCAGGTGGTCTCGCAGACGATGCCGATCAGCGTCACGCCGAGCGCCGCATGCGCGAACATCGTGCCCCAGGCCGAGCGCGGCAGGCCGGAGGCGCGGCGCAGCGAGATCGACAGCGGACCGCGGAACAGCGCGATGCGCTCGGCGATATCGACCAGCGCGCCGACGATCACGAACACGGCGAGCCCGATCGCCAGCGGCGCCAGCACCGCGCCGCCATGGACCCAGGCGTACACGAAGGCGACCGCCAGCAGCGCCACCACGCCGGCGGCGATCAGCCGCTGCGCGGCGCCGATCAGATCGCCGCGCTTCCAGGCCAGCAGCGGCCCGAACGGCACCGCCACCAGCAGCGGCACCATCAGCGGGCCGAAGGTGAGATTGAAGAACGGCGCGCCGACCGAGATCTTGTCGCCGGTCAGCACTTCCAGCGCCAGCGGATACAGCGTGCCGACGAACACCGTGGCGCAGGCGGTGGTGAGGAACAGATTGTTCAGCACCAGCGAGCCTTCGCGCGAGATCGGCGCGAACAGCCCGCCCTGCTTCAGCGACGACGCGCGCCAGGCGAACAGCGTCAGGCTGCCGCCGATGAACACGCACAGGATGATCAGGATGAATACGCCGCGCGACGGATCGGTGGCGAAGGCGTGCACCGAGGTGAGCACGCCGGAGCGGACCAGGAAGGTGCCGAGCAGCGACAGCGAGAAGGTCAGGATCGACAGCAGGATGGTCCAGACCTTCAGCGCGTTGCGCTTCTCCATCACCAGCGCCGAATGCAGCAGCGCGGTGCCGGCGAGCCACGGCATCAGCGAAGCGTTCTCGACCGGGTCCCAGAACCACCAGCCGCCCCAGCCGAGTTCGTAGTAGGCCCAATACGAGCCCATCGCGATGCCGAGGGTCAGGAAGATCCAGGCGATCAGCGTCCACGGCCGCACCCAGCGCGCCCAGGCGGCGTCGAGCCGGCCTTCCATCAGCGCGGCGGCGGCGAATGAGAACGAGATCGAGAACCCGACATAGCCGAGGTACAGCATCGGCGGATGCACCGCGAGGCCGATATCCTGCAGCACCGGATTGAGATCGCGGCCTTCGGCCGGCGCATTGGCCATCCGCGCGAACGGGTTCGAAGTGATCAGGATGAACAGATAGAACGCGGTCGCCACCCAGCCCTGCACCGCCAGCACGTGGGCGCGCAGCGACAGCGGCAGGTTGTTGCCGAACGCCGCGACCAGGCCGCCGAACAGCGCCAGGATCGCCACCCACAGCAGCATCGAGCCTTCGTGGTTCCCCCACACGCCGGTGATCTTGTAGAGCAGCGGCTTCATCGAGTGGGAGTTCTCGTAGACGTTTACCACCGAGAAGTCGGAGGTGACGTGCAGCCACACCAGCGCGGTGAACGACAGGCCGGCGAACAACAGCTGCACCAGCGCGGTCGAGCGCGCCACGTTCATCAGCGCGCCGTCATTGAGCCGGGCGCCGAGCAGCGGAACGGTGGACTGAATCAGCGCCAGAGCCAGCGCCAGAACCAGTGCGTAGTGCCCGGCCTCGGCGATCATTTGCCGCCCTCCGCCGCATTCGCCGAGGTCTGGCCGGCGGTCGCCTCACCGGGCGACTTCTTGCCGTAGTCGTCCTTCCAGTGGCCGTCCTTCTTCAAGGCGTCGGCGACTTCCTTCGGCATGTACTTCTCGTCGTGCTTGGCGAGCACGGTGTCGGCTTCGAACACCCCGGCCTTGTCGAGCGAGCCTTCGGCGATCACGCCCTGCCCTTCGCGGAACAGATCCGGCAGGATGCCCTTGTAGGCGACCGGCAGGGTGGCACTGCCGTCGGTGACCTTGAACGACACCCTCAGTTGCTCGCCACGCTGCAGCGAGCCGGGCTCGACCACACCGCCGAGCCGGAACCGGCGGCCGGCCTCGATGTGCTGTTCGGCCACCATCTTCGGCGTCGAGAAGAACACGATCGAGTCGCGCAGCGCGTTGAGCACCAGGCCCACTGCAATCACGAGCACCACGCCCGCGCCCCCGATCATCAACAACCGCCGCTGTTTACGCGTCATGGTTCGTTCGCCTCGGCGTCCTCTACCGGATGTTCACAAGCGACGCTTCGCGGCGTCGCTCGAAGTGTTTGTCTGACGAAGATGTCGAAAACACATCGTTCGTGCTGCAATCGTCAGCCGTCGAGCCCGAGGCCCTTAAGGCCGTCGTTGAGCTGCTTCAGCCGGTCGGGCTTGTCGGCGACCGCCTGGCGCGCTTCGGTCTGCGCGCTCTTGGCCTTGTCGGTGTCGCCAAGCACCATATAGGCGCGCACCAGCCGCAGCCAGCCATCGACATCGTCGCCGTTCTGCTTGAGCCGCGCTGCGAGCTTCGCAACCATGCCCTGGATCATCGCGGCACGTTCGGCTTCGCTCATGTTCTGCACGGCAGCGGCCGCGCCTTCCGGCAATGCCGGCTGCTTGGCGGTGCCGTCGACGCGGGCGAGCTCGGTCTGCAGCATCGGCCGCCACGGCGCGTCTGCCGGACCCTTCTCCAGCATCGCGCGCCAGATCGTCGCGGCGTCCTTCGGGCGGCCATCCTGCTCGGCCGCAAGGCCGAGGAAGTAGCGCGCCTTGGCTTCATCCGGATTGAGCGCGACCGCACGCTCGAACTCGGTCTTGGCATCGGCAGTGACGACGCCGCCCGCCGCCGAGGTCAGCACCTCGCCGAGATCGGCGCGGCGGTCGGCGGTCTCGCCGGCGTAAGTAATCGAATTGCGATAGGCGCGCGCCGCATCGTCGAACCGGCCGGTCTTGGCCAGCACCGGCGCCAGCACGGTCCAGCCGCGGCCATCGGTCGGGTTCTTTTCCAGATGCGCCTCGACCTGCGCCACCAGATTGTCGAGCGGCTGCGAACTCGGCGGCGCCTTGGCCCGCGCGGCCAGCGGTTCGTCCGGCAGCATCGGCGAGCCGAGCGGCAAATACACAGCGATCGCGAGCACCGGCAGTCCGATCAGCGCCACCACCGCGACCATGCGGCGCAGGCCGCGGCGGGTGGTGGTCGGCGTCGAGCGTTCGGCCTCGGCGCTGGCAAGCAGCCGGCGTCCGATCTCGACCTTGGCGGCGGAGGCTTCGGACGGGCCGATCAACCCGATCGCGGCATCGCGGTCGACTTCGGCGAGCTGGTCCTTGTAGACCGCCGCCTCGCTGCCATCGCGCTGCGCCTTGACGCTACGCCCGAGCGGCCACAGCACGGCGAACACCGCCACGGCCGTCATCATCGCGAACACAAACCAAAGCGCCATTCGAGCGAGGTTCCGGGTGAAGACTATGGAGCCGCGGCACCGGCCCGGCAGGTCGAAAATCCGGGCGGGTTACACCATGGTCGGACGATAGCCGCAATTGACATTTGCGGCACCGGATAAGGCGCCGCAGGGGACGAAACTTGATTTGAATCAAAGGGGAGTTCAGCCCGCCCGCGCCGCCGGCTTGCGTTCCACCACAACCATGGCGTTTTCGACCGCGCGACTCATCAGCGAGGCATAGTCGTGGCTGAACAGCAATTCGCAGAACCGGACCGCGGCCTGCGCCTGCTGATGCCGGAACGGCTTCACCCGCGCATCGGAGCCGCGCAGCGACTGCACCAGCGCATCGGTGGATTTTTCGACATATTGCTGCAGCTCGGAATAGGTCCGCTGCGTCACTTCATTGATCGCCAGCTCGCTGGCATAGGTGCGGCACACCGCGACGAAATCGATCAGCGCGGCAGTCTCGTCGACCTCGAGCTGGTCGAGTCTGGCACCGCTGGCGATGTCCTTGTCGGGACGCTGGCGCAGCAGCCGGCGCACCCTGCCCGGCACGCTTTCGATCTCCGACTTCACCGCATTGGAGATGTCGACGCGGATGGCGGCGAGCTGCTTGCCCCACGACGAGTCGCTGCGGATGTCGAGCTCGGTGCGCAGGCCGCGAATGCCGTCGTGAATCACTTTGAGATTCTCGGCGACGTTGCCGTAGTGGCCGCGGCGGATTTCCTCGCGCAGATCGGCGGTGAGCCGCGCCAGATCCTGGATCGCCATGGTGACCGCGACGCCGTAAGGCGTGGCGGCGACCTTGATCTCGTCGTCCGAGCCCGCGACCTTGATGGCCATCCGGACGATCTGCCACGGCTGGTTGAGGTGGTTGAGGATCAGCGTCAGCGCGAACGGCAGCAGGATCGGGGTCTGCAGCGCCGGCACGTTGAGCGCCGCGATCATCGAATTGACCTGGCTCTCGCCGAACACCCGCAGGTTGCTGGAGAGCTTGCCATTGAAGGTGTCGATGGCGTCGCGGTTCTTCAGCACCGCACCGATCGGCGCCAGATCTTCGACCGCCGACGGCGGACCGACGCGTGACATCGTGCGCTGGCGGTCGACGCCCGGCTCGGGGTTGATCAGCTTGTCGATCGCAGCGGCGGCGGCCTGCTGCAGCTTGCGGACCAGCTGCTCGACCTGCGATGCCGGCGCGCCGCGCAGGCCGATCAGCCCGGCTTCGAATTCGCGGATCTGATCCGGAATGCCCTCGCGCTCCAGCCACTGCCAGACCGAGGTCAGCGACGAGCGCCGGAGCTGTCCGGGCCGCGGCGATTCCTTCGGATCGATCAGGAACGGTTCCAGCACCCGGAACATCAGCCGGGCCGGATCTTCTGAGCGGGGCTTGTTGTCGTCCTCGGAGCCGCGAACGATCTTGCGCAACTCCTCCAGCACGAAGCTGGCGACCGCGACATCCTCGCCCCGTTCGAGCGCACGCTCGAATTCCCGCATCAGCAGCGCTTGGGACTGCGGCGGGAGCTGGGAGAGATAATCTCTCAGCCGTTCGGTGGGTGTCTGGCTCATGCGCCCAATGGTTTGCAGGCTGTCCGCACGCGTGGACTTGCGCACCGCTCGCATGGTGCCCGTCACGCCACGGCGCTACCCCCAGAGATAGCCACGGCGATGTTAAGAAGGGGTTGAGGTGACTGCTACAGCAGCAGAACCGAACATCTGCACCAGAATCTGCAAAGCCAGCTAATACGGTTCTACGTCAAGAAATGGTCCGACCGAGCTGCTTAAGCTCCTCGCGACGCCGAAGCTTCTTCCTGAATCTCTCGATCTGATCGTCGTTAAGGCAACCAGTTATGATCTGGCTGTTATGGGGTGGCGGGGCAAAAAACTCCTCCGCCCAAGGCAATCTTTGGAGAACGTCAAGATCGAAGCGGGTCGCCATGGTCAAGCCGAGGCGGTCGAGCTGCTCGGAATTCTGGATAACTAGATCGACGCCATCCCTATAACCCAGTTTAAGCCTTTTGGTGCCGTACGACACAACAACCGCAGATCGCGACGACTCGGTGTCGCGCATAACAGCGCGTACAATGGTCGGCCTAAGTTTGTTGCCCGGCACCCCAGAGTCATCCAACGGGAAGCGACACCAAACGATGTCGTATCGACGCGGTAAAGTTGAGGGATCGAAATAATGCAACTCCATAAGGAGCTGCAGATATCACGACTCCTGCTCGACCGTCACCCAATTTCCCGTTTCGAACTCTTTTCCAACCAGATCTTCGATCTTCCGAACCTGATCTTCGGTCACATCCTCGGAGTAGTCCACGACGTATTCGCTGCCGTTACCATTGCGCGTACGGAACACCGTGCGCTCCGACTTACTTCGCAATGCGGACATTTCAGGCTCCTTCGAGGCGTGGCAAACTTCGCCTCTTCTTCACTGCAGACTATACAGTCTACGCAGGACTCCAACGCGGAATCAGAGTGGCCAGTTCCATTTCAAGCCAAAGTGCTTTAGTTGCAACACCGCAACTATGCAACTTTCATCGGCGACGAGCCAGTCCTCATTTTGCACCTTTGCAGATAGACACTAACAAGGACTTGACCAGTGTCAAATGCGCAGTGCAGACGCCTCGCAATTTCATAAAGACTGATTGAATTGTCTAACGAAAATGCGCAGGGGCTAGCTTTGGGCGGTCCAGGGCGCGCCGTCATTGGCGCGGCAGGCGGTGCCGCGGGAGATCTCGATCTGCTGGCCGATCGTCACCGCGTGCGAATAGCCGCGGCAGGTCGAGCCCTGCTTCATATAGACCGGCCCCGGCACGATGTTGCCGTAGCGGCCCGAGGACGCGTTCTTCCACGCCACCGGCGCACCGGATTCGCCGCGATCGAGCGCCTCCAGCTCGGCCGCATAGGCCAGCCGGCGGTCTTCGGCATTGAGCAGCGCGCCGATCTTCGGCCCGATCAGGCCGCCCATCGCGGCGGCATCGACCGCGGCGCTGCCGTCATTGCGGCCGAAATCCGAAGTCGCGGTGCTGGTGAAGGAATCCACCCGGGCCACCAGCCCGGACGTGCGATCGCACCCGGCCAGCGCCAGCGCGCCGGCGAGCAGCAATAGCGGCTTCACCCCCCAAGACGTCATGGTCATCCCCAACGGCTCCCCGAAGGCCAACAGCCTACATCCATAACCGTTAAGGAAAACAAGATGCAAATTCTGGCGCCCCTGTGGCAATCGCGGGGCTCGTTATGCCGCAGGCAGGGTCAGCTCGGCGCGCAGGCCGCCGATCGGGGCGTTGTCGAGCTTCAGCTCGCCGCCGTAAAGCGCTGCAAGATCAACGACAATTGCCAATCCAAGGCCGGAGCCGGGCTTGCTCTCGTCGAGCCGTTTGCCGCGGCGGGCGACCAGCGCGCGCTGCTCAGCCGATAGCCCGATACCGTCGTCGTCGACGACGATCCGCAGTTTGGGCGGACCGCCGGGCTCGTCGCTCTTCTCGCCGATGACCGCGATGAACACCCGTCCCGCCGCCCATTTGCAGGCGTTATCGACCAGATTGCCGACCATCTCCTCGAGGTCCTGGCGCTCGCCGCGGAACTTGAGGCCGGGCGCAACCTCGGCGCGGACCTGGATGGCACGGTCGCGGTGGATCTTCTCCATGGTCCGGCGCAGCGCCTCGATCACCGGCTCGACCTCGGTGATGGTGCCGACCACAGTGAGCCGGGCCGCGATCCGGGCCCGCTCCAGGTGGTGGGTCACCTGGCTGCGCATCAGCTCGGCCTGCTCCATCACCTTCGCGGCCAGCGGGTCGCCGGGCCGGGCGCCCGCCTCGTTGACCAGCACCGACAGCGGCGTCTTGATCGCGTGCGCCAGGTTGCCGACGTGAGTGCGGGCGCGCTCGACGATCTCGCGATTGGCCTCGATCAGCGCATTGGTCTCACGCGCCAGCGTCGCGATCTCGACCGGGAACTGGCCCTCCAGCCGCTCGGCACGGCCGGACCGGACGTCGGCGATCGACTCCGAGATCCGCTTCAGCGGCGCGAGGCCGAACCGGACCTGGAAGATCGTGGTCAGCACCAGGCCGATCGACAGCGCCACGAAGGTGCCGGCGAGGTAGTAATCGAAGGTCCGGGTCTCTTCGAAGATCTCCGTGGCGTCGCCCGCAACGGTGACGACGAACTTGCCGTCGAGACCGAGATCGACCGGCCGCTCGACCATGCGCAGGGTCTGGCCTTCCGGGCCGTCGACATAGCCGTGCCGTACGCCGGACGGGCCAAGCTCGATGCCCTGATCTTCCAGCCGGGGCAGCTTGCGGTCCCACAACGACCGCGAGGCGCGGGTTTCCGGCTTCTCGCCGTCGGTGCGGACCACCTGCCAGTACCAGCCGGACAGCGGCAGATCGAACAGCGGCTCGCCGATCGACTGGAACGCCTCCTGGGTGGTGTCGGGGGTGGCGACCTCGGCGATGATGGTGCGCAGATAAAGGTTGAGCCGGCGGTCGAACGCGCGCTCCGAGGCGCCGCGATACACCGACGACAGCGCGATGCCGGTGATCGCCAGGATCACCACCACCCACGCGGTCGCCGACAGGAACAGCCGGGTGGCGAGCGAACTGCCGCGGCGGGAGGGTTTGGCGGTCACCGCGTCGCCGGCGCGCTAATGCGCGTCCGCGGCCGGCGGCGACAGCAGATAGCCGAGCCCGCGCACGGTCTGGATGATGTCGACGCCGAGCTTCTTGCGGATGCGGCCGACGAACACTTCGATGGTGTTGCTGTCGCGGTCGAAATCCTGATCGTACAGATGCTCGACCAGTTCGGTGCGCGACACCACCCGGCCGGAGTGGTGCATCAGATAGGCCAGCAGCCGATATTCGTGGCTGGTCAGCTTCACCGGATTGCCGCTGACGCTGACCCGGCCGGTGCGGGTGTCGAGCACCACCGGGCCGCAGGTCAGTTCGGATTGGGCATGGCCGGCGCTCCGCCGCAGCAGCGCGCGGATCCGCGCCAGCACCTCCTCGAGGTGGAACGGCTTGGCGACGTAATCGTCGGCGCCGGCGTCGAAGCCCTGCACCTTGTCGCTCCAGCGGTCGCGCGCAGTGAGGATCAGCACCGGCATCGCGCGGCTGTTGCGCCGCCACGCTTCCAGCACCGAAATGCCATCCATCTTCGGCAGGCCGATATCCAGCACGACGGCGTCGTACGGCTCGGTGTCGCCGAGGAAATGCCCCTCCTCGCCATCGAAGGCGCGGTCGACCACGTAACCGGCATCGGTCAGCGCGGTGGTGAGCTGGCGGTTGAGATCGGGGTCATCTTCGACGACGAGCAGACGCACCTTCAACTCCGGTCGTTTGATGCACTGGCAGGCGAAGCGCTGACAGCATGACGGATGTGAAGATGAGCGGCGGCGGGGTGAATGCGCGGTGAACGACGGCGCGGCGCCGGATTACTTTTTCTTCACGACCGCTTTGACCAGCCTGTCGATCATACCCGGGCTGTCCTGCCCGGTCGCGGCACAGACCTTTTCGCGGGTCCGACCGCTGACATAGACGCCTAGCACGCCGAATCGGAAACCCCAATAGGCGACCAGCAGCGCGGTGGCGCCGATCAGCGCGTTGATGGTGGCGACGTCGCCGGTCCAGAATTCGTGCACCAGCACCGCCCACAGCGCGGCGCATTCGGCGGTCAGCTCGAAGGCGTACACCGGCCGCCACCAGCGCTGCACCGGGTCGCTGGCGGCGAGCTCGGCCCGGATCGTCGCCTGGGTTTCGGCGATCGCGGTGCGCTGGGCTTCCGCCTCGGCGCGGACCGCCTCGCACCACCGTGCCTCGGCCTCCGCGATCCGCTCCGGCGCGGCCGCGGGCAGCGACGCCTGCACCACCTCCGGGGTCGGCACCGACGCGCCGAGCGCATCGGACAGGATCTTCCCCGCCGCGCCGCCGAGCGGTCCGCCGAGTGCGGTGCCCAACATCGGCGCGCCGAGCGCAATCACCTGTTTGGCGAGATCGGCCCAATCCATGGTCAGCTCCTCCGGAAGGCCGCGCGCAGCACGGCGACGAATTGGCTCCACCGCGACAGCGGCGGCGGCGATGGTTGGTTGTGCGGCAGAGACGGCACTTCGATGCGCGGCGGCGACGGCTGCGGCGATGCGATCACCACCGGCGCTTCGGCCAGCGCCGCCTTCCAGCTCGCCAGCCACGCCTTGCGTTCGGCGAGCCCGATGGTGCCGCCGTTGAGACGGCGGGTGACGCCGACGATGTCATCGGCTTGCGCGAACGGCAGACAGCCGCAGGCGACGAAGTCAGCGACGCCGCACAAGAGGAAGTAGCGCGGATCGATCAGCAGGTCGGGATCGTTCACCAGGTCGAGGCCGGTGAGCGCGGCGAGCCGCGCGTAGCCCTCGCGCCCAGTGGTCTGCGCCGCGCCGCGGCCGCGATAGCTCCAGCCGTCGTCGGAGCCGGCGCGATTGCCCATCCGGCCGTTATAGACCTTGTTGGCGAGCGCCCGCGGATCGTGGGCATAAGGCGCGGCGCTTGCCAGCGTCGGAAACCGCGACGGCCATACCTGCATCATCCGCGCCGCGGTGTAGTCGAGATTTTCGACCACCTCCTGCCCGGCCCCGCATTCGTGGCTGAGCTGCGCCATCACATGCGCAGCAATCGTGGACGTGGTGATGCCAAAGCGGACAAATACGCTCTCCGACGCCGCCGCGGTACCGACAATCAGTCCCGCCACGCGCCGATCGCCCCGCGGCCACAATCGCCGCAGCAAGAATTCGTCGATTTTCATGGTCGTCCTCGTGCTGTCGAAACGACCGTCATTGCGAGCGAAGCGAAGCAATCCAGTTTCGAGCACGAACCGTCTGGATTGCTTCGTCGCTTCGCTCCTCGCAATGACGCGGAGTTGAGATGTCGCGTAACTACCCAATCGCGCCGCGCGAGCCGAGCAGTGCCGCCGGCTCGGCGTACATCTGGAACAGCGCGACGTTGACCGAGGCCGCGGTGCTGCCGTTGTTCATCCACAGATGCGGAGTGAGGAATTGCGTGGCGATCGGCAGATCGCTGGTGACGACGCCGGTCGCGACATCGCCGGAGTTCAGCCGCTCGACGCGGTAGCGGATCTCACCGCCGTTCGGCTCTGCGGATAGTAACAACTCATACAGATCCTGCCCGCCGGTGGTCGGGAAACCGGCGCCGAGACTGGTCTTGGTCGCTGCACCGCTGCCATCGTTCGTAAGCAGCGACAGCGTGGTATCGCCGGAATCGAAACCAACGCCGATCAGGTTGAGCAGCGTGCTCGGAGCGACGTTGCCGATCGGGCTCGCCGAACCATACAGCCCGGCGAACAGCCGGCAATTGGTCTGAAACCATTCGATGCCGAACCGCATCAGCAGGTAGAAGCCGCCGAGGCTCGCAGCATTGCCGCGCCACAGCGTCAACGCCGATCCGCTCACCCCGGCCGAAGCGCCGCTGCTCGCGGCGGAGACGAGATCGAGCCGCGGCGACGATAGGAACAGATTGCCGGCCGACGGGCTCACCGCTGTCGCGGTGCCGGTGAGCGTGGCGCCGAGACCGACCATATCGAGCGTGGTACTGCCCGGCCGCGGCGACCATTGCAGCGGCTGACGGCGCCGCGCGTCCTTCAGGTCGAGCCGGCCGTGCAGCGCCGACCATCCGCGCAGGCTCGCGTAGTAATTCGCCGCATCCGGCGTCAGCTTGACGACGAAGTCGTCGCTGCCAAGCAGGCCGAGCAGCGCCCGCGAATTCCAGTTGTCCTGCAGGATCAGCCCGGCGTCTTTCGCGGCGGCGCTCTTGTTGATGGTCACGCGCATATGGCCGCTGCCGGGCGTGACGTCGTCATTCGACAGCAGCACGTTGTCGGACTTCACCGACAAGCGCCGACCGGAATCCGCCGTGGTGTTGACGCCGAGCAGCGGCAGGTTCTGAAACGCTGCCAGCGCGTTCACCCACGCCGCGCCGCTCCACGCTAAAAGGGTCTGCGTCGACAGATCATAGGCGAGCCAACCCGGGTTCGGTGCGAAGAACCGCCAGTCGCCGTCGTAGTAAGCGGCGACCTGTCCGCTTTTGCCGGCCCAGGCGCCGCTGGCGCTGGCCGCCACGATCCAGCGCTGCCCCTCGCCCGGCGACGACGGCGGCACGCTCAGCACCGACGACAGCACCGCGAGCTGCACCAGGCCGTCGAGGCTGAACAGTGCCTCGTTGTGAGTGACGTGCTTCTGCGCCTGGCTCGCCTCGATCAGCGGCAGGCCGAGATTGGCAGTGGTCATGATCAATCCTCACAGCGCGAAGATGGCGGTGGCGGCAAAACCCGGGCCGACGGTGGCGGACAGCTGCGCGACGCGGAGCGTGAGCGAGGCTTGCGCCGCGCCGAAGTCGGCGCGCTCGTCGGCGGCCGCATACAGCGCCTGCGGCACGGTTGTTTGCATGGTCCGCACCACCGCGCCGCCGCTGCCGAGGATGTCGACCGCATAGGCTTCGCTGTCTTCGCCGAGCGGCACCTCGACGCCCCAGCCGTCGCCGTCGATCCGGGTGCGGCGGATCCAGCCGATGCGAATGCCATCGGCAGTGCGGCGTGCAGACAGATGCACCGGCGCCAGCGGCCGTAGCGCGGTCAGCCCCGGCGTCACCGTCAGGTCGACCGCACTGGCATCGTCATGGCTGCGCCCGCTTGCTACGACGCGCAGGCGCAGGCTGCGGCCGAGCGCCGACAGCCCGCGCGCGATCGGCACCAGATGGGTGTCGAGCAGCACGAACCGGGCGCCGGCCGGGACCAGATCGCGCATCGCGCTGTCGCTGCCGGCCTGACCGCGCAGCAGATGCGACAGCCGATAAGTGTTGCCGTCGATCAGTTCGGCATTGGCGAATTGCAGGATCTCCCAGCCGCCATCGGGGGTCTGCACCGCCGCCGCGTTGCCGCCGGCCAGCACCCGCAGCTCCGACAGCGACGCCAGCGCGCCGCCGGCGATCTGGACGCGGAACGTGGTGACGCGGTCCCACAGCGCCAGCCGCCCGCGCGGCAGCGGATCAAGCGTGGTGCCGATGATGCTCCGCGCCGCCGCGCTGGCCAGCGGCTGATAGCTCGCACCATCGGCCGAGACGTAGATCGCCTCCGCCACAGGCCACGGATTGGCGAACACCGCGAGCCGCGTCAGCACGTCCGGCGCCGCGGCATCGATCACCGGCAGATCGAGCGCGATCACTTCAGCGGGGCCGAGCGCGGCCGGGATCGTCACCGCGGCCGGCGGCGGTGACCGCTGCGGCAGCGCGAATACGTCGGGATCGATGCTGCGCGCCGTCACCTGCCGCGTACTGGTGTCGACCAGTTCGTCGATCTCGAACAGCCGGCGCCGCCCGGCGAGCGTCAGCGCCACCACATCGCCGGGCGCGAGCCGCAGATGCCGCAGGCCGAGCGCGAAGCTGGCGCGCTCGCGGCCGGCCCACAGATCCTGCAGCACGATCTCGGCGCGCCGCGCCGCCGCCGCATCGTTGGTGACGACCGCGAGATCGGCCTTCACCATCCGCGCCGCACCGCCGACCAGCCGCCGCGAGCTAGCGGCGGCGCGGCGATAATCGGCCAGCGCATCGCTGTAGGCGATCGCGGTTTCGCGCGGCAGCTCGGTCTCCTGCGCCCGCGTCAGCCGCCACGGCGCGCCCTTGTCGGGCAGCACCAGGTCGTCCTCGTTCAGTTCGATCACCGGCGCCGCGCCGCGCTGCACGAAGCGCAGCACGCCGCCGGCAGCAAGCGCATCGAAGCTGTAGGCCAGCGCCAGCGGCTCGATCATCGCGCGCGGTGACATCGGCCGGTCGACCACATAGCCGTCGCAACCTTCGCGCAGATCGCGGCTATCGACGCCGCCGACGCCGGCATCGGCCAGCAGCGCGGCAATCAGCGCATCGAGCGGCGCGCCGCCAAGCCGGCCGGTCAGCCAGTGCCCGCTGGTCCAGTTCGGCGCATCGCTCCACACCTCATCGGCGGCGGGAAACACCGGATAAGGCCGCGCGTCCCAGGTCCACAGATGGATCGCCGACAGATCGATCATCCGCCCGCCATACAGCGGCGACACCGGATTGCGGGCCTCGGCGCTGAACGCCGTGATCAGGCATTCGAGATAGCGGCGCTGGATCAGATCGTCACGCTCGCCGCTGGAGAAATACGGCGCGAAATTCTCGCTCGATTTCGGATCGGGAAACACGCTCGGCTGATTGGCGCCCTTGTCGACTGCCGGGCAGCCGACCTCGGTCAGCCACACCGGCTTGCTCATCGGTACCCAGCCGGTCGGCGATGCCAGCTCGGCGCCGCCGACCCGCTCGTGATGCGGCTGCGACCAGAAACTGCGGATGTCCTTGACGCGATAGATCCACGGCTTGCCGCGCCCGTCGCTGATCGGCACCCGCGCCTGCGCCGTGCGGGCCGCCGCGTCCGGGTAGTACCAATCGTAGCCCTCCCCGGCTTCGACATTGCCGGCAAGATAAGCGCGATCGTAGGTGGTGGCGGCGAGCGCCGAGTCGAGATGGCCGGCATCGTCGCGCCAGTCGGCCAGCGGCGCGTAGTAATCGATCCCGATAGCGCCGATCGCCGGCGAGGCCCACAGCGGATCGAGTGGAAACCGCACCTCGGACGCGTCCGGCGTGACCACGTCGGCGCCGTATTCGGTCCAATCGGCCCCATAAGTGACCAGCGTGCCGCCGCCAACGATCGCCTTGACGTCGGCGGCGAGCGCGACGAGCTGCTGCACCGCCGGGTACACGCCGGGCGCCGAGCGCACCCGCGTCAGCGAGCGCAGCTCCGAGCCGATCAGGAATGCATCGACACCGCCGGCATTGGCGCAGAGCTGCGCGTAGTGCAGGATCATCCGGCGATAATTCCACGTGCCGCCGGCGAAGAACTGCGCCACCTGCGCGGCGGCCGTCGCGGTGCCTTGCGGTGAGCCCGGCACGCCGGGCGCCGGATCGCAACTGATGCGGCCACGCCAGGGATAAGGCGGCTGCGGCGCCGCGCCGGTCCATGGATTGGCAAGGCCGTTGCCGGCCGGCACGTCCATCACCACGAACGGATAGAACGTGATCTTCAGCCCGCGCGCTTTCAGTTCGCCGATCAGATGCACCACGGTGTCGTCGGACGGCGTGCCGCCATAGGCGGGCCGTCCATTCACCTGCGAGATCAGCCGTGCGCTGGCGCGGGTTGCGCCGGCCACCGACCAGGAGCCCTGATCGAGCCTCTTGTCGCGGCGCTCGACGCCGGGCTCGACCGTGCAGGCCTGCGCGCGCAGATCGGTGCCGAACCACGCCACCACCAGCGCGACGCGCTGCAGCCCGGGGCAGACGCCCTGCAGATCGTCGAGCGAGGCGAGCACGTCGGACGGCGCATAGGCGACGTGGCGGTTCTCCGGCGCGGCGCTGCCGGCGCCGAGCACCTGCACCCGCGTCGCCGGCTCGTAGCCGAATTCGGTGGTGCCGGGGATCAGCGTCACCGCGCGGGTGATCTGTTCGAGCTCGCCGATCGGCCGCACGATCTCGAACGACAATTGCGGAATCCGGTTGCCGAAATCGGCGAGCGGCAGCCGCTCGAACACGACGTAAGCGAGCCCGCGATACGCCGGCGTGTTGCCGGCGCCTTCCTTGGCGACGATCAGCCCGTCGGGTGCCTGATCCTCGGTGCCGCGATGAACGCGAATGTTGATGCCCGACAGATCGAGCGGCTTGCCGTCGCCCCAGATCCGCGCCACCCGGCCGATCGGTCCTTCGCACAGCCCGACCGCGAAATTGGCGAAGTAACTGTAAGTCGTGGTGGTGGTCGTGGTCTGCCCGCCCCCGCCGCCGCCAAAGCCCTTACCGCCGCCTCCGCCGCCGGTGGTGCTCTGCTCGACGCTGATCACCTCCTCGAGCGCGGTCGCCCAGATCACCTGGCCGGCGAGCCGGGCACGGCCATAGACCCGCGGGATCGGCGCGCCTTCGGTCGAGGCCATCACGTCGAGATCGGCGAGCCGCGGCCCTTCGACCGCGCGCGACCTATCGCTGCTGCCGCCGAACAGCGACTGATCCAGCGCATTGCCGATCAGCGCGCCCGCGATCCGCCCGGCAATCGCGCCGACAGGACCAAACAGCGCGCCGGCCGCCGCGCCGGCGACGGAAAGAACGAGAGCTGCCATGGGAGCAAGCCTTCGGCGATTGATAAGCGCCACGGCGCAGGCCAACGCAAAACGCCCGGGCGGAGACTTCCGGCCCGGGCGTCAACAACTTTGCATCAGATGCGGGTGCGCGTGGATGAATGGTCTGTCCGGACAACTAAAGCGTCACGGCCTCGACGTCACCGCAGGGGCTCTGCGATCGTTCACCGCGTCGCGGCCGACAGGCCGAACCGGCGCGTCAGCCGGAAGCCGTCGCGGATGCTGAGGCCGATCAGCGTCAGGTTGATCGCACCGGCGATCAGCTCCACCGCCTGCACCACCGTGAAGATCTGGTCGAACTGACCGGCGGCGGCACGCTGCTGCAGCAGGATCGCGCACGGCACCAGCACGGCGATGCCGTTGAGGGCGATGAACGGCATCCGCCAGCGCTTGGCCGCGACGACCGGATGCGGCGACTTGCCGCCGAGCTTGAAGCCGCTGGCGCCGGCGAGCGCGATCGCCGGGATCAACACCGCGAGGCCCCACAGGATGCGAAGCTTCACCGCGGCAATCGCCGCCTCGTCGCCGCCGAGTTCGAGCACGACGGTCGAAGTCCAGAACGCCAGAATGGTGAGAAACGCGATGATGCCCGCGATCGGGTGCAGCTTCCTGATCATTTACGCACTCCTGTCACTGAATTGCTCGTCGAGCCGTTCGCGCAGCGTGATCAGCGCTTCGCGGGTCTTGCGCAGCTGGCGCGGATCGGCGCCGGCGATCATCGCGTCGGCGACCGGCGCCCATAGCTCGCTCGCCTGCTTGAACACCCGCTCGCCGCGCGGCGTCAGCAGCACCAGCTTGGCGCGCTTGTGCGCGGGGTTCGGCGCAAAGCCGACCAGCCCCGCTTCAGCCAGCTCATCGACGATCCGCTGCACCGACTGCCGGGCGAGGCCCATGTTGTCGGCCAGCCGCGCCACCGAAAACGTGCCGCGGCCGTGCGCGACCGAACCCAGCACCTGCCAGCGCGCGCTGGTCAGCCCGAGCGGCTTCACCAGCGCGTCGCCGAACCTGATCAGCGCGCCGTTGAGCCGGAAGACTTCCAGCACGAGGGCGTTGGCGGGATGGTCGAACGGGGCGTCACTAGCTTGCGTCATGACAGCATCCTGTCATTTTGACAGCTTACTGTCAATTGCCCGAGCGCCCTGCTCGGCCGGACGCGACGGAAGTTCAATGCCGGCGGCGTTGACGCCGTGCACGGCATTTGCATCGTACCCGGCTTGGGCGAGGCGGCCGGCAGGATCAGGCGATGGAATTTCTAGCGAGCGTAGTCGTGGCGATCGTCGCCTATGGGGCGGTGTATTTCATCGGCAAGCCGGTGGTGGCGTTGCAGGCCAAGCGGATCGAAGTGCTCGACGTCGCCGAGCGCTACTCCGGCGTCGAGGCCGGCGCGCCCGAAGAGACCCGCGATGCCGCGGTCAAGGCGCTGTTCGAAGCCGGCACCTCGCTGCGCGCCTATGAGCGCGGCTGGTCGACCGCGGTGCGGCTGTGGTGCTGGGTGTGGGGCTACGATCTCGATCTCGCCGCCCAGGCGCTGTACGGCCTCGCCGAAGGCCCGCGCGCCAAGATGGTGATCCCGCCGGAGGCCCGCCGCAACACGCTCAACGCGCTGTACGTCGCCCTCGGCGCCGCCAAGCATTTGCCGCCCGAGACGGTCGACGCCATCAAGCGGATGATCGTCGAGACCAAGGCCGCCCGCGCCAAGGCCTGAATTTCGTCGTCCAGGCGCTTAGTCCGCTTGGTCGATCGATCGAAGCGGAATTGCCCCTTGTCGAGGGCACTGAGTCCTCATCCTGAGGAGCCCGGCAAAGCCGGGCGTCTCGAAGGATGAGGCCACGCGTGACTCTCGGCGCATGGTTCGAGACGGCGCTTTGCGCCTCCTCACCATGAGGTCGTGCCTGTTGTTGCACGCGAAACACGGTCGCATGCCAATTAAGGACAGACGCAGCCCTCTTTCGAGGCGCGCGCGCCGTCACTCCGACGCGATGAAGCGCAGCGTGCCGGCGCGGCGGGTCGGCTGGCCGGTGTCGTTGGTGTGATTGACGCCGTCCATCACCGGCACTTCGGTGAAATCGAACGGGCTGACGCCATCGAGGCAGGCGACGTTGACGGCGTAGAGGTTCGTATTGGATCGCCGCTGATGATGGGTGTAGATGCCGCAGCGTGAGCAGAAGAAGTGCTGCGCCGTGCGGGTGTGGAAGCGATAGGTCGTCAGCACCTCCTCGCCCTGCAGGATCTTGATCCCGCCCATCTCCGCCATCGCCACGACCCCGCCGCGCATCCGGCAATACGAACAGGTACAGCGCCGGATCGAGTCGAAGCCGTCGCTCAGCGTCACCTCGAAGCGCACCGCGCCGCAGTGGCACCCGCCGGTCCGCACGTTGCTGTCGTGATCCATCCCGCAGGCCTCCAGGTTGGTCCGTTCGAAACTCGGCCGGACCTGACCAGACAGCCTCTGCGTCGTCAACGCAGCGGATCTGCAACGCCGGGAAACGTGAACGCATAGGCGAGCCGGCGCCGCCACCACGGCGTGATCGCAACCTCGCACACCGCCGCGCCATCGTGGGCGTGGATCATCGTCGTCGCCGAACTTGCAATCGCGGCGTGCTTGGCGACGCAGCCGTCGCGCCAGCGGAACAGCAGCACGTCGCCGCGATCGAACGCATCGCACGGCACCGGCACGAGATGGCGCAGCGCGGCCGCCGCCAGCGTCTCATCGCCGCCGGCTTCGGCCCAATCCGGCGCGTAAGGCGGCGGCGCTTCCGGCTCCGCGCCGAGACAGGCGCGCCACACCCCGCGCACCAAGCCGAGGCAATCGCAGCCGACGCCCTTCACCGAAGCCTGATGCCGATAGCTGGTGCCGATCCAGCTGCGTGCCTCGGCGACCAGCGCGTCGCGACCCAGTGGCTGATCCATGGCGTTCTCGCTCGAACGGATGAGGGACTATGCCGGCGGTCAGACGTCGCCGCGCAGCACCGGGCCGATCGGCGCGCCAGTGTTGCCGGGTGCGCCCGGCACCGGATAGCTGACGACGAAATCGTTGCCGGGGATCTGCGGGAAGCCGCGGAAATTATCGCTGTTGCCGAAGCGGTCGCGGCAGGTCGCAAACAGCTTGTCGCAGCCGGCGGTGACGACGAAGCTGTCGCCGGGCGCGATCGGCTCGGCCATCGCCTGCCACAGCGACAGCCGCACCTCACCGCCGACGATGCGATGCTGCTTGATCTCGACCGCTGCGCCGGCATTGGCGCCGCTGCGCCAGCTCAGCCGGCCGGCGCTGAACAGGCCGGGCGCAAAGCCGTCGAGCCCGGAGACCGTCAGGGTCGAGGTGCCGGGCGCCGCGATGACAAGCCCCTCGCCGCGCCGCGCCGAACTGCTCAGATCGACGCGGCAGCGCGCGTCGCCAAGATCGGCGCTGCACGCCGCGGTGTAGAGCAGGCCGGTCTCCTGCGACAACAGATCGGCGAGCCCGCGCAGTTCCGCCGTGAAGGCCGCGCCCTCGCGCCGCACTTCGCCGAGCGTGCCGCGCGCGATCAACACTCGCAGCTCGGGCGCGCTCCAATCCACCAGCCAGCTCTCGATCGCCGCCGCATCGTAGCGCCCGGCGGCCAAATCCGCCTCGCGCAGCAGTGTGTCATCGAGCGCACCGGAAATCTCCGCGCCATCGACCGACAGATCGAACCGCTGCGACGCCTCAGACGCCGAGAACCCGGTGCCGGCGCGGCAGTTCACGCCCTCGATCGTGAGGTCGCGATCATGATCGGTAAACCCCAGCACAGCACCATCCCGCCGCCGCACGATCCAACACTGCGCCAGCGTGGTCACGCCGGCATCGAGCTTGGCCTGCAAGGCAGACGGAATGGTGAGCATGGGGGACCTGTCCTGGAGCGCGAATAGCGCGCCGCTTGAATCACAGATGACTCGTAAGCTGGCAGCGACCGGTTGAGGTCGACGCGAGATCGCTCCGCATCATCGGCGCCTTGGCCCTGCGGTCCCGGCTAGCCGTTCTGCTTCCGGATCGCGGCCGCAATTTCGTCGATGGCTGGCCGTGCGTGCTTGAAGAACTTCTTCAGTCCGCTGCACAGATAGTTGAGCCCCGGCTCGCCTGACGGCGTGCGCAGAAGGCGATTTCCAGGACATTCTCCCCAGCAGTCCCGCAAATACTCGCAGGCGCGACAGTCGTCCGGCAGCATCTCCGACTTGGCGTAGCCGAATGCCACCTGGCGCTCAGAGAACACCATCTCAGCCAATGGCGTCTCGCTCAGATTGCCGAGCAGATATTGGGGATACACATAGTGGTCGCAGGCATAGACGCCGCCATCGTGCTCCAGCGCCACCCCCTTGCCGCAGAATTGATGATAGATGCAGATCTGCGCGGGCAGCCCGAGATGCTGAGCGACCAGCGTTTCAAAATGATTCACCAGCACCCTGCCGAGATCCCGCCGTCGCCACTCATCGAATACGCGTGACAGGAAATAGCCGTACCGATCGGGATCGACCGACCAGTCGGTGACGATCGATTCCGGATGATCGGGCTTCGACCGCGCGCTTCCAATGATCGGCATATGCCCGGTGTCGTAGACATCCGGCGCATCGGTCTCGAAACCCCTCGCCTGTACGATCGGAATGAACTGGATGTAGGTCGAATCCAGCTCCTGGCGGAGAAAGCGATAGACATCCAGCGGGCGCTCGGCATTGAAGCGATGGACGCAGGTGAGCGTATTGAACGGCACCCCTGCCTTCCGCAACACCGTCGCCGCAGCCATGACCTTGTCGAATGTCGGCGCGCCTCCCTTGTTCACCCGGTAGCGATCATGCAGCTCGCGCGGACCATCGATGCTGAGTCCGACCAGGAACCGGTGCTCCTTCAAAAACCCGGCCCAAGCGGCATCGAGCAGAATTCCGTTCGTCTGAAGATCATTTTCGATACGCTGACCGGGCCTCGCGTATCGTCTTTGCAGCTCGACGACCTTCTTGAAGAACTCCAAGCCGAGCAGCGTCGGCTCACCGCCCTGCCAGGAGAACACCACCTCCAGCCCCGTATTCGCCTCGATATACTGCCGAACGAACAGCTCCAGAGTCCGGTCCGTCATCCTCCCGGTACCCGGCCCTCCTGGGAGCATCTGCTTACTTAGATAGAAACAATATCTGCAGTCGAGGTTGCAGGACGAGCCCGCAGGCTTGGCCATGACGTGAAATCGGCGTTGAACGCCAACCTGCGATAACTGCCGTTTGTCGGGCACGAGCAGCACTCACTCGGAATTGGTGACCTGGTACTGATCCCTCAGTCGCATACCATTATTACACGAAACCCGACACAATATCGCAATTGACGAGCCTCAACGATTTGCACGCCGATTAGCTGCATCCTTATCATATTTCGTAGTGCGATCCTGCAACGCAGTGCAACTTCACTCCAGATTGATTGCACGACAGATGGTTAGCACGACCACACAATCATGGTGCATGACCTCTCCTTATGACTCGCTGGAGAACGGTTCGTGCCGACCAGTGATCGCACCTCGCCTCATCGCCGGTCGCGCGCCACCCCAAACGCGATCCCATCCTCTGCCCAGCCAGATCATCGTACTTCACTCCGCAACGCTCGTTCCGCGCGCCGCCCCCTCACGGGCGGGTCGCCGCAGCCGAATGCACACCGGATCACAATCGGGAGTGTCAGATGAACAGCGAAGACAAGCACCAGCGCGTGCCCAATGGCGCCATTGATCGTCGGAATCTCCTGCTGGGGACATCAACCCTGGTCGCTGCGGCGGCACTAACGACCGGTGCGTTCGCACAGGCCGCTAAGAAATCTCCCGCCATCGCCAGCGGAGCCGCCAGCTCCAAACCGAACATCCTGTTCATCATGGGCGACGACATCGGCTGGTTCAACATCAGCGCCTACAACATGGGGATCATGGGCTATCGCACGCCCAACATCGACCGGATCGGCCGAGAAGGCGCCACCTTCACCGACTGGTATGGGCAGCAGAGTTGCACGGCGGGACGCGCCGCGTTCATCACCGGGCAATCACCCATTCGCACCGGGCTGACCAAGGTCGGCCTGCCCGGTGCCGAGCTCGGGCTTGGTCCGCTCGATCCGAGCGTCGCGGACGTGATGAAGTCGTACGGTTATGCCACCGGGCAGTTCGGCAAGAACCACCTCGGCGACCGCAACGAGCATCTACCCACCGTCCACGGCTTCGATGAGTTCTTCGGCAATCTCTATCACCTCAACGCCGAGGAGGAGCCGGAGAACCCGGACTATCCGAAGGATCCGCGTTTCCGCGCCAAGTTCGGGCCGCGCGGGGTCTTGAAGTGCAAGGCAAGTGACCGCGACGACCCGACGGTCGATCCGACCTACGGCCGCGTCGGCAAGCAGGTGATCGAGAACACCGGCCCGATGGACACCAAGCGCATGGAGACCGTCGACGCGGAGTTTCTCTCCGCGGCCAAGGACTTCATCAGCCGGCAGCACAAGGCTCAAACACCGTGGTTCTGTTACTTCAACACCACGCGGATGCACGTCTTCACGCATCTGAAAAAGGAATCGCAAGGCAAGACCGGGCTCGGACTATATCCGGACGGGATGGTCGAGACCGATGGCCATGTCGGCGAACTGCTGCAACTGCTGGACGACCTCGGAGCCGTCGACAACACCATCGTGGTCTATACGACCGACAACGGCGCCGAGGTGTTCACGTGGCCGGACGGCGGCACGACGCCGTTCCGGGGCGAGAAAGCGACCAATTGGGAAGGTGCCTTCCGGGTGCCCTGCCTGATCCGCTGGCCGGGCGTGATCAATCCCGGCACGATCGTCAACGATATTTGCGCGCATGAGGACTTCATCCCGACCTTTGCGGCCGCGACCGGCGACACCGGCATCGTGGATCGTCTCAAGCAAGGCACGACCCTGAACGGCAAGCCGTTCAAGGTGCATCTCGACGGGATCAACCTGCTGCCGTTCTTCAAGAATGAAGTGAAACAGTCACCGCGCGAGGGCTTCCTGTATTGGAGCGACGACGGCGAACTGATGGCGATCCGAATCCGAAATTGGAAATTCGCTTTCCTGGAGCAGAACACCGAGGTTTCGCCGCAAACGCCCGCCGGCGTTTGGCAGGGCCAGTTCACCAAGCTTCGCGCCCCCAACATCTACAATTTGCGGGCCGATCCATTCGAAAGAGCCACCGCCAGCCTGAACTACGGCGACTGGATGGATCACCGCATGTTCCTGATCATCCCGGCGCAGGCCCTGGTGGCGCATTGGGCTGAGAGCTTCAAAGAGTTTCCGCCGCGGGCCAAGGCCGCGAGCTTCACGATCAGCGACGTGATGGAGAAGATCACGACGGCGAGACCGAACGAGAATTGAGGCACCGGAGAACGGCCATGATCACCCGACGCAGCCTGCTCGCTCTCTCGGCCGCCGTCTTCGGCTCGCCCGTCGTCGGCTTCGCGGCCGACGCCTCCGATCCGTTGCCGTCATGGACGAACGGGACGGCGAAACAGGCGATCCTCGCCTTCGTCGCGCGCGTGACGACGGAGCAAGGTGCGGATTTCGTGCCGACAGCCGAGCGGATCGCCACCTTCGACAATGATGGCACGCTGTGGGCCGAGCAGCCCTATTACTTCCAACTCGCCTTTGCGTTCGATCGCATCAAGGCGATGGCTCCGCAGCATCCGGAATGGAAAGATCACGAGCCGTTCGAGGCGCTGCTTCAAAACGACAAGGCGGCATTCGCATCATCGGGCGAAACTGGCCTGCTCGAGGTCGTCGCGGCAACTCATGCGGGGATGACGACGGACGAGTTCACCGATGCGGTGCGTGATTGGATGGCAACCGCACGGCACCCGCGCTTCGGGCGGCCCTACAACCAACTGACCTACCAGCCGATGCTGGAGCTACTGGTATATCTGCGTGCGAACGGCTTCAAGACCTTCATCGTGTCGGGCGGCGGTGTCGAATTCATGCGGCCGTGGGTGGAGAAAGCCTACGGCATACCGCCCGAGCAGGTGGTCGGCTCGTCCGGCGTCGTCAAATTCGAGACTGATGCCACCGGCAAGCCGCGTTTGATCAAGCTCACCAAGGTCGAATTCGTCGACGACGGCCCCGGCAAGCCGGTTGGCATCAACCGGTTCATCGGGCGCCGGCCGATCTTCGCATTCGGCAATTCGGACGGCGACCTCGAAATGCTGCAATGGACCGTCGCCGGCGCTGGCCCGCGGTTTGCGGGACTCGTCCATCACACCGATGCCGAACGGGAATATGCCTACGATCGCCAGTCCAAGATCGGCAAGCTCGACAAGGCGCTCGATGCGGCGGCCGCGGGTGGCTGGACGGTCGTCGACATGAAGAACGACTGGAGCCGGATCTTTACGGAATGACGCCCGCGCCGATCGCCCCGGGGCCGGCGATCCGGGGTGGTCTCCGCGCAATTGTCCGGCGCCGGTTTTGGCGCAGACGTGACAACGGTCAGAGGCTGACCAAGACACATCGGAACGTGGCATGTCGCAATATTCGCACCGTATCATCGGCGGATTGGCAGCCGTAGCGCTGCTGGCCCTCCAAGGCCCGCAAGCAGCATCGGCCGACGAAGGGGGCATCAGCTTCTGGGTCCCTGGCTTCTTCGGCAGCCTTGCAGCCGCACCGGGCACGCCAGGCTGGTCCTGGATCTCAATCTACTATCACACCGATGTCAGCGCAGGCGCCGGCATGCAGTTTCCCCGGGGCGGACGGGTCGACGTCGGGCTCTCCGGTAAGGGCGACCTCGGCCTGTACGGCCCGAGCTACGTGTTCGCGACTCCGGTTCTCGGTGGCCAATTGTCCGCGACCCTGCTCGGCGTTGCGGGCCGCAACCAGGCGACGGCTGAAGCGTCGCTGAGCGATTTCTCCGGCCGCACCATCGCGCTCGGCCGGACGCAGGATCTCACCTCCTACGGCGACGTGATTCCGCAGATCGCACTGAAATGGAACGTGGGCGTCAATAACTTCATGGTGTACGGCACCGGCGACATTCCGGTCGGCGACTACGACCGGCACCGCCTTGCCAATCTCGGCATCGGCCACGGCGCGATCGACTTCGGCGTCGGCTACACCTATTTCAATCCGCTCGCCGGCAACGAATTCTCGGCGGTCGCGGGTGCGACCTACAACTTCAAGAACACATCGGCGAACTACCAGAACGGCGTCGACTTTCACGTCGACTGGGGCGCGTCGCACTTCCTCACCAAACAATTCCAGCTCGGACTCGTCGGCTATTACTTCCAGCAAATCAGCGACGATTCCGGTGCGCCGGCGTTGCTTGGCGGGTTTCGGTCGCGTGTCGCCGGCGTCGGACCGCAGCTCGGCATCCTGTTTCCGGTCGGCGACATGCAGGGTTATCTGAACCTGAAGGGGTACAAGGAGTTCGCCGCGCAGAACCGGCCGGAAGGCTGGAACGCCTGGCTGTCGTTCGTCGTATCGCCCGCACCACCGCAGCCGGCAGCCGCGGGGCCGATGCCGCGAAAGCCTTGAAGCAACGGCTGAGGCTCGAACCGCGGCCTCCGGGAGAGTCCACTCACACCATGATCTCGACCAGCGGGAGATTCGGAATCGCGCCGGTATCGAGCTTGGCCTGCAAGGCCGAGAGGATGGTGAGCTTGGGGAACCTGCGTGCGACTCTGACGATCCACGAGTGGGTCTCGGCCCGATCTGACACGGTGCCGACCGGGCGTTCATAACCTCACTCTGGTCGTTCAGACCAACTGGTGAGTTAGCTACTGTTCGCACAGAGCCAGCGGCGCACCGGCGGGCTCGTGCTTATTCGTCGCCCAGCTCTCGCGTGTCGAACACGAGTCGCGCATGATTGGAGCGCATCGAATCCCCGATGATGTCACAGCCTCTGCCGCGCCGAGGCGCCGCACCGGTCAAAACGACCAACTCACGCTTCGCGTCTCGATATCCGCGCACTTCGTAGGGCGCGGGCGCACAACCGTCTCGAAACGTGAACGCCGTTCCCTGATAATTTGAACCGCTACGAGTGCCACGGAACAACAACGTCCCCTGCACCACGGGCAGTGTTTGCTTCGGGACGTCATAGGCAATCTCGACCGATCCGTCTTTCCACTCGCGAATGAGCATCTGGGAATCGTTGTGAAGCGCTGAATCAACTCGGATCGGCTCCGGCCTGTTCTTTGGCTGCGCACGAAGGCGACGCTGGACCTCGAGATAAGCCTCGGGGTTCGAACCCGGCGGGGCATTGTCGAGAAGCGCCGTCCGCTCGTCGACCTGCGGGATGGAGAAACGTTCTCCGCAGGCGATGAACGTCCTGTTATCGGGCGAGAACCCGTGTTTTGTTCTGTCGGCACACACCATGATTTCCAACACGACCCGGTGTTGTGCATTGATGAAACGCGCCGGACATTTCGGGGTGCAGACCGCTGGTGCCTGCAGCAGCGATACCATCAACGATCGTCCATCCGGAGACGCAAACGGCCAATTGAAGATCGTCCCTTGCGTGGCACCGCGCGGCTTCCAGGGAATGAGGTCGATCTTGTCCTTCCAGTATTCGTTGAGAACGTAATCCCGCTTATTCACGAGCTCCGACCCGGAATCGTAGATCCTGTTGGCGGGCAATCCGCCGGCCTGCGCCTCCTGATCCTCGGCTTGCGGCAAATCCCGGATTTCCGACAGCGGTGCAAAATCGACCTTGCGGGTTCCAGCGTCCCATTTGAGGGGACGCTGACAAGCACGCATGTCCGCTGTCGACAGACCATCCGTGTTCTGCCCACAGAGCGCACCGCCAACGTTAAGCCAAACCCTGTTGGTGTCGCTGCTACGCTCCAACGTCACCCCAAAGGCCGCGTGTTCGAAAGCTTGGGTTGCGTGCCCATCGTTGGTTTCGACGAAGATGTGGACCCCTGCTCCGTGATTGGTGGAAAACAGCGTTGCCGATCCATCGCAGGCGAACGTAGCTTCGTCGATGGCCCAGAAAACAGGACCATCCGGGAAACGTCCCTGCTGAATGTCTGGACCCGATCGTGGCGTCCCACCCACGGAACGGCACATGTCCGACATTTCGCGGGACTGCGCCGCAACTTCGACCGGTGTCGAGCGGCAGTTCTCACACCGATGAGGTATCGCCGGAGCAGCTTCGTTCGCATCTGCGGCCACTGGCAGGAGAAGGCCGAAAATCAAAAATATGAATCGCTGCATGAAATTCTCAACGCCGCCATGAATGCCGACCGCGCGGGTCGCATGAAGGCGCTGAGGATCGGCACCGCCTGATTGCCACCGGGTAAATTCAGAGGTGTAAACTGTTCTGATCAGATCCGCGTGTCGCCCAACGATCATGCCGGTTTCAGCACGGATTAATGATCTAACTATCCGATTGCACCCAAGGGTAAGACAGACTCGCAGCTTCGGCTCAGTACACGTTCGAACTCACACCCTGATCTCGACCAACGGGATCTTCGGGATCGCGCCGGCGGCAAACGCCGAGAGATCGACTTCGAGGTAGTCGGTGTCGAACCGGACCGGGACATCGAACTGAAAGCCGGCGGTCACCGCTGCGCCGGACGGCGGCAGGTGGCCGGGCGCGAAAGTGACGATGCCGGTGGCCGGATCGCAGACGAAGCTGGCGGCCGCGGCTTCGACGCCACTGACTGCAACGCGGACGCTGCCGGCAACTGGCTTAGTGATCGTGCGCACATAGGGTGCGAAGCCGGCCCCGTAGGTCTTCACGAGTTGATAGCTGGCGCGCGTGCCGTCGCCGATGCCGATGCCCTGGTCGAGCGGCGACACCGCCGCGCCGGGCGCGGCGGAGCTGCAATCCAGCCGGTCGCGCCAGCGGAAGCCGGTAAGCGGCCCGCGGCGCTCTTCGAAGAATGCCACCACCTGCTGCAGCGCCTCGAAGGTCTTGACGCCGTAGCCGGCGTCGTAACGCCGCCGCGAGTCCGCCCAGCGTGCGTTGCGCTGCTCACGGCCCGAGCCGAAGCCGACGATCTCGGTGCGCCGCTCCGGCCCGCCGGCGCTCTTGAGCGCGACATCGAGCGGAAACAGGATTTCGTGGAATGGGGTCATGCGATGAGTCCTTCATCGTCATTGCGAACAGCACAGCGACGAAGCAATCCAGCTCAGTCCGCGCCGCTGGATTGTTTTGCCTTCGGCTCGCAATGACGCGGGGAAAGCTGTCAGCTACAAGCCCCGCTGCCCGCGCGCGACGGCGCGGGCGATCTGGCCGGTGAGATAAGTCTCGGAGCGGCGGAAGCTGTCGGCGTCGGGCGTGGCGATCTGGATGTTGACCGTGGTGGCGCCGCCGCTCGAGGCGACGCCGAGCCGGCCGTCGGCGCCGCGCGTCAGCGGTAGGATCGCCTCGGGACCGGCTTCGCCGGCGAGGCCAACGCCGCCGCCGAGCATCGGGAAGTAGGTCGGGGTGCCGATCACGCCGCCGGCCGCGAACGGCTTGATCGCGCCGTTGGCGTTCTTGAGCAGCGAGCCGCCGAACAGGCCCGAGAAAAAGCTGTCGAAGCCGGTCGCAAGGCTGGTGGTCAGCGGCTTTAGCGCCGCCTTCAGCGCCAGATCCGAGACTTTCAGCGCCAGCGACTTCAGCACGTCCTCGAACTGCTTGCCGCCGGTGACCGCTTGCGAGAACGCCGAGGTCATCGCCCGCGCAAAGCCCTTGGCTTCGCTGCTGAGCGCCTGGGTCTTGGTGGTGAGCTGGTCGACCTTTTGCGTGGTGTCGTCGACGCAAGCACAGTCACAGGTCTCGCCAGTGCCGCTGCCGGTCATCGCGTGGCTCCTGATTGATCCGGATAGCGCCGCATCAGTTCAGCAAACGCGGCGCGGCCGAGCGGCGGTGTCGCGCCGCCGCGCAGGCCGGCGATCGCGGCGGCGAGTTCGCGCGGCGTCATCCGCCAGAACTGATCGGGCGGCAGCCGCAGCACGCCGAGGCCGAACTGCATCGCTTCCGCCCACGGAAACGGCGTCACGCCGCCGCCTCGCCGAACGTCGCGGCCAATAGCTCGGCCGCGATGCTGGCGTAGCCGGCGGCACCGCCGCTCACCGTCATCGTGGCGACCTCGTCATCGCGCACCGCCTCGCCGGCGCCGCGGAGGCCCGCGGCGATGATCCGGACCAGATCGCGCGCCGACAGATGCCCGCTGCCGAAGCGCTGCGCCAGAGCGACCAGATCGGTGGCGGCGAACGCGGCTTCGAGTTCGGCGAGCGCGCCGAGCGTCAGCACCAGCGTGCGGGTCTGGCCGCCGAGTTCGGCTTCGATTTCACCGCGATGTTTGTTGGCCATGCTGTCCTCTCACAATGCGACGAAGCCGAGCGCGCCGGCGCTCTCCAGCGTCAGGTCGAAGGTGACTTCGCCGTTGTGCTCGCCGGCGAATTCGAGGCTGGCGATCTGGAACGGCCCGGTGATACTGCCGAAATCCGGCACCACCACCTGGCAGTCGCTGATCAGCCCGCTGAAGAATGCAGTTCGCACCAGCGCGTCGGAGCTTGAATCCTTGAACAGGCCGCGGCCGGAGATCGACGCGCGGCGGACGCCGGCGCCGGCCAGCAGCTCGCGCCAGCGGTCGGCGGATTCGGCGTGGGTGATATCGACCAGTTCGGCGTTGAACGCGATCTTGCGGCTGCGCAAGCCGGCAACGGTGACGTAGTTGGTGCCGTCGTGGATCTTGAGCAACAAGTCCTTGCCCTTTTGAGCGCCCATGCGCGGCTCCTGCTAACTGATCGGTTCGGTGACGGCGCGAAATCGCACCAAGGCGTGATAGGTGCGGCCGTCGGGCTCGCGGCGGATGTCGGCGAGCGCGAACCGCAGATTGACGAGGCGATGGCCGGACGGGGCGAGCGGCGCATCGTCGAGCGCCTGCAGCAGCGCGCCGGTGATGAGGTGCGCCTCCTTGTGGCCGCCCTGCCGCGACCAGGCGTGCAGCGTCAGCTGATGCTCCTGGGTCGGCGCGTCGTCGGCGGAGACGTCGCTGATCCGCGCTTCGCCGAGGGTGACGAACGGAAACGCCGCCTCGCGCGGCGGCTCGTCGTAGATCCGCGGCCCGCCGAGCGCGGCGAGCAGCGCGGTGTCGCTGGTGAGCGCGTGATGGATCGCCGCGCGCAGCGCTACGCTGGCTGGGGTCATGTCTGCTCCGTCTCGGCGTCGATCTCGAGCAGCGCGCCGCGCGCGCGGCTGCGCCAGGCGATGATGCGATACACGCTGTCGCCATCGGCGAGCCGATGCGCCCGTGACAGCGCCACGCCGGCGCGCAGCGTGATTTTTGCGCGCAGCGCCGCGCGATCAGTATCGGCCGCAACACCCTCGCGCGCCGCGAGCGGCACCACGCTGGCCCACAGCACCGCCTGCGCCACCGACCTCCGCACCACGCCGCCCTGCCCGTCGTCGGTCTCGACCGGCGCCAGCAGCGTCAACCGGCGGTTGAGGCGTCCGGGATCGATCACAGCGCCACCGCGCGGTAGCCGGCGATCATCGCGGCGACGCCGCCGGGCAGCCCCGCGGCGCCGGCATCAGCCGCACCGCCGCGGTTGTCGTACCACTGCGCCACCAGGGTGCGTACCGCGTGGCGCAGCGGCGCCGGCACATCGTCCGGCGTGGTGCCGTAGCCGAGTTCGAGGTCGAGCTCGATGCCGGCGACGTCCCGCCCGGGCTCCGGCAGCGCCCAGGGCGGCGACGCGATCACGCCGCCGGCGAGGTCGAGCACGAAGCTGTCGAGATCGAGCCCATGTGCATAGCCGCGCTCGTCATAGCTCCGCACCGCGATCAGCGATCGAAGCGGGCCGCCGCGCAGCACGATGCGGCCGTCGCGCGGCCAGGCGTCCAGCACCAGCCGCCAGCGCTGCGCCAGCAGCATCTTGCCAGTACTCGCCTCGATCTGGGCCCGCGCCGCCGTCAGCAGCGAGGCGATCACCGCGTCGTCGGCGTCGTGCTCGACGCGCAGGAAGCTTTTGAGATCAGCGACGGTCCACGGCTCAGCGGCCGGCCCGGCCAGCAACAGCATCGGCATGGCGGTTCCTCATGATGGTGATCGGCGATTGACAGCGCCGCGGCGGCGGGCGAAACGCGCCGCCATGATCCGCACGCTCACATTCGGCTGTCTGCTCGGCGCCGCGCTCGCCTCACCGGCGGCGGCGATGGTCGGCGGCGCCCCGGAGGCGACCGGCGCGCTCGGCCGCGCCCTGGTCACCATCGTCGGTTCGCGCGGCAATTTCTGTTCGGGAACGCTGATCGCACCCGATCTGGTGCTGAGCGCCGCACACTGCGTCGGCCCCGGCGCGGACTACAAGGTGGTGCATTACGACGCGCAGCGGCAGCCGAGCCTGCGCGACGTCGCCCGCGTCGCCGCGCATCCGGAGTTCGACATGGGCGCGATCCTCGGCCACCGCGCCAGCGCCGATGTCGCGCTGCTCAAGCTCGCCGCGCCGCTGCCCGGCAAGGCGCCGCTGCCGATCGCGGCGCCGGAGGATCCGCTCGCCGCCGGCCAGGACTTCACTGTCGCCGGCATCGGCGTCACCCGGCGCGGCGACGGCAAGAGCGGCGGTACCGCGCGCAGCGCGACGCTGACCGCGACCGGCCGCCCCGGCCGGCTGCAGATCCGCCTGACTGATCCCGCCGCCACTGGCGGCAGCGCGGGCCTCGGCGCCTGCACCGGCGATTCCGGCGGCCCGGCGCTGCAGGCGCAGAACGACCGGCTGGTGGTGATCGGCGTGGTGTCGTGGTCGACCGGCCCCGGCAACACTGCCGGCTGCGGCGGCCTCACCGGCGTCACCCCGCTGACGCTGTACCGCGACTGGATCGCCCGCACCGCGCAAAGCTGGGGCTCGGCGCTGAGCCGATAACTTGTCATCGCGAGGCGGCGAAAGTGCCGATGGTTAATCTTTATTAACCATAATCGCCCACCCTCGCGGCATCTCACTCCGGAGTGCCGCCATGTTGCGTGTCGTGCTGTTATTGCTGATCGCGTTGCCGCTGGCCGGGCCGGCGCGGGCGGCTGATCTGCCGATGCACAGCAAGATCGGCAAGATCTTCGCCGAGCCGCAACCGAAGCCGCGCGGCGTGCGGCAATCGCTGGAGATGGAAAGCGGCTCGCCGGTGTATGCGCCGGAGGTCGACGTGCCGCCGATCGTGCACGGTTACTACGGCAAGCCGCGCTCGTATCTGTACCGCAGCTATTACGGCACCAATCCGGATCTGATCTTCGGCCGCCTGCCCTACGCCTGCGGCTGGTACGGCTACTGCTGAACGCGCGCCGCTCTCGGAGGATGGGTAGAGCGCAGCGAACCCCATCTCCCCGCAGCAGAACTAAGCCCGCGACGCGCGGCAGCTCAATGCCGCGGCGCGCGATGTCGCCGCTTCGGCCCCGGCCGACGCTCGGGATGCGGATACGCCACCGGCGGCGCGGCGAACGGCTGCGCCATGGTCGGCCCCGGCTGCTGCTGCAGCCGCTTGCGGGATTCCTGCAGCGCGCGCTGATAGCCCGGCGAGTCCATGATGTTGGCGGCGCCGCCGCGGGCCAGTGCCGCGCCGCTGCCGGCGATCAGGCCGGCGCCGAGCGCCGCCAGCCCCAGCGCCATCGTGATCGCCACCGTCAGCGGCGTCCTCGTGATCGAACGGCTCATGCGTCACCTTCCCGCGTTGATAGTCCAGCAACCCAGCGTGACCCGCGATGGTTCCGCCGCCACGCCGTCGCACCACACACATTCCCACGCCGTGGCCCCACGCCGTAGGATGGGTTGAGCGCCAGCGAAACCCATCATCCACCAAGCACAGCCGCGATGGGTTTCGCTCCGCTCAACCCATCCTACACGCTCAACCCATCCTACAGACTCGCCCTCACAACACCCGCATCCTTGGTCCGCCCGCATGGGCGCCACCGACGAGCGCGGTGATCGCCCACACCAGCGCGTCGAGCCGGTCCGGCGAGTGGCCGGAGGATAGCCCGGTCGGGCCGAAATCGCACATCTCGTCTTCGAGCAGCGGAAAGCAGCCGACGTGCCGCACCCGGCCCTGTTCGTACAGCGCCGCCACCGGCTCGGCGCGGACGAATTTGCCGCGGCTGGCGCGCACCTCGCGCACCGGGATCGCGGCGTCGGTCTCGTGCAGCACCGCGCGCACCATCTCGCCGCCCATATTGACCTCGGCGATGATCGCATCGGCCTCGAGCCGGTGATACAGCGCGATCGCGCGCGCCGCCCAGGCCGCCGGCGACAGCCGGTCGCTGGAGACGTCCTCCAGCACGTAGTAATCGCCGGCCGCGCTGCGCCCCGCCGCAACAATGCCGCAAGCATCGGCGCCCGGCCGCGACGAGCCCGGCGGATCGATCGCCACCACGATCCGCAACAGCGGCGGCGCCGCCGCGACGCGGACGCGCTCGATTGCCTCGCGCGACCACAGCGCGTCGGGGCGGTCCTCGATCAGTTCGCCGTCGAGCTCCTGCCGGCCCTGCCGTGTGCCGGCATAGCGCGCCACCACGGTCTCGAGAAACGCCGGCGACAGATGCGCGGCGTTGGCGCGGGTCGGCGCCCGCGTCACCCGGGTATGCGGATCGCCGAGCAGCCGCTTGATCAGCGGCAGCGGCCGCGGCGTCGTGGTGATCAGTTGCCGCGGCCGAGAACCGAGCCGCAGCCCGAATTGCAGCATGTCGAAGCTGGCTTCGGCGTAGCGCCATTTCGCCAGCTCGTCGCACCACGCCGCCTCGAATTGCGGGCCGCGCAAACTATCCGGATCGTCGGCGGAGAACACCTCGCCGACCGCGCCGCTCGGCCATTCCAGCCGCTTGCGGCTGGCCATCCACTCGGGGCGCTCGCGGCGCGGCGTGATCCGTAAGAGGCCGGATTCGCCTTCCACCATCACCTCGCGGGCGTCGTGCCAGCTTTCGCCGACCAGCGCGATCCGGCCGTGCGGCCGCGTCGCATAAGGCGGCGTGCCGGCCACCATCGCCCGCACCCATTCGGCGCCGGCGCGGGTCTTGCCGGCGCCGCGGCCGCCGAGCATCAGCCAGGTGGTCCACGGCGCGCCGTCATTGCCGGCGTCCGCAGACTCCTGATGCGGATGCGCGAAGGTGGCGAAATCATCCTGCAGCCGGGCCAACGTCCGCAGGCTGGCCTGGCGCAGGAAGCGCTCCGTCAGTCCCGCCGCCGACAAACGTCTCAATGCGGCGCGCAAGCTCCAGACGGAATCCATCGGCATCGGCGGGCATCTCGTCATCGGCGGCGCTGAGTGCGCGTTCGGGATCGCGAAGCTGGCGGACCTTGAACAACGTCTGCGTCAGCGCCGCCAGCGTGCGGGCGATCCGCTCGGCCTCGACCGCGCGGTGGCCGCCGAGCGTGGTGTCCTCGCGCAGGTTTTCGACCTTGCGGAGCTGAGTCTCGACCGCGCGCTCCAGCCGCCGCGCCAACGACAGCGCCGCTTCGGGCGACGCCTGGTCGGCCGGCGTTGCGGCCGATGCCTCGGTCACAGGCGCCATCTCGGCCTCGCTCTCGGACGCAGGCGCCGCGGCCTCCGTGTCGCCCGCGGCCTTTGTGCCCACCGCGGGCGGCGGCGACGCCGGCAGCGGCGCGCCGGCGGCGATCGCGCGGGCCTGCTGCAGCGCCGCGGTCGCTTCACGATTGATCTGCAGCAGCACCGGCATGTCGCGCGGCGGCCGATCCTTGCGGCGCGGCCACCCCTCCTGCATCGCCAGCCGCTCCAGCGTGTTGCGATGAATGTGGTAGTCCTCGGCTATGCGCTGCACCGGCTCTTCGGTCTCGACGTAGCGCCGCCGCAGATCGTCGAGCGCCTGCTGCGAAAACCCGCGCGCCTGGCGGACCGGCAGCGGCGGCCGCGGCCCGACCCGGGGGCGCTCCAGCCGCGGCGTCCAGCCCTCGGCCTCCGCCACCTTGCGCAGCGTGTGCCGACAGATCTCGAACTGCGCCGCCACCGCGGTCAGCGGCTCGTCGGTCTCTTCGTATAGCCGCTTCAGCTCCGCAACCGCCTCGGGCGTCAGCCCGCGCGGCAGATAGCGGGGCGGCGGAGGATTGTCGGTCATGAGAGAGCTCCCTACCGGGCGGACCTCGGCCCGCACCGCCGAGCAGGCCGCCATGCATTTCGGCGATCAACGGCTCCACCGTCATGCCCGGCCTTGTGCCGGGCATCCACGCCTTGCGGCGCCGGCCAGCGGAGCAGTGAGCGTACCAGTTGCGGCAGCCTGAAAGCGCTGCCATGCTTGCTGCCAGCCGCACCGCCACCGAGGCGACTGCAGCGGCGCGCACGAACTCGGCGCAAGCCATGACCACGATGACCTACAAGGGCTACACCGCAACGGTCGAATACGACCCCGACGCCGGGATTTTCCACGGCGAGGTCGCCGACACGCGGGACGTCATTACCTTTCAGGGCAAATCCGTCGCCGAAGCGAAGCAGGCGCTCGCCGAGTCGATCGACGACTACATCGCGTTCTGCAAAGAGCGCGACGAGTAGCCCGACAAGACATTCTAAGGCTCGTTCGTGGTGCGCACCCAATACATCGCTGAACAAAGACGTCTCGTGAGGACGCCGCAGCGCAGGATCAGCTTGAATAGGCCTGTTACGCTTGCGCTAGCGAAGGCGTGACGGCGGCGCAAGGCGACTTCCATCTCGCATAGCTGGCGCACCTTGAACATCGGGTTCGTTCAAGCACCCCGACAGCGCGCTAGCATTCGTCCAACCACCGCTTCGCGCCGTGTCTTAGAGCACGCTTCCAATGCCTCGTCGACGTTCTCGCAGCACTATTTTACCACCGCAAGCGAGCAACCGAAGGACAAACGCGCTTACGGACAACGAACATCATTCAACTGAAAAGAGCACAAAGCAGCCAAACGGAGCCGCAGGCCCGTGCCCCCTCAAAGCCAAGGAATTTGGAAGGTGACGTTCATCTATCAACCCATTCGCAATGGTATCTATCGAATGGACCCACTGCTTCGATGTGATTATCGAGAATTCAGAGGCGATACTTCTGATATCATTCAACTTGTGCTTCCAGGTCTTCACAGGGATTTTTTGCCTTTGGTATGGCAAACGTGTGCAGTCGTATGGATGCTCGCTGTGAACGTCACTGAATGCAAACGTTCCCCCCTCCCTCAGCAACGACGCAACCTTACCGAAGCACCTCCTCAAATCCTGAACATGAGAAGCGGTTCTGAACATAAACACAACATCAAAAGACCGGGTCGGCAATTCCTGCTCAAGAAAATCGCTATGAATGAACTTGATCGATCGCGATGCGCACCGTTGCTTGGCCTTCTCTAACATGCCGCTGCTTACGTCGATCCCAACAAGATCTTCAAGCGAGAACTGCTTAGTTAGCTTGTCGAGCAAAAAACCTGTCCCGCACCCGACATCAAGGACGCGCGCTGTCCGCGGCTGCGACGACACTGCCTGCTTCACTAGATCCTCTTCGACAACTCGCCAAATCGCTTGCCACTTCCAATCGTCGTAGTATGGCGCCGCGAGGTTGTAAGCGTCTGCCGGATCTACAGGCGCAGCAAATGACGCACACTCCTCCATGCCTCTCCCCAATTATTCACTCTCCCGCCCAACGCCGGCGATGCCCCCCCGCATCACACTTGTACATAAGTCATGTAGCGCGAGACTATGCAATATGCATCCTTCACGAGCATTTTCATCATGCCAGTAATACCACAACACATATGTACCATTGAGCCGGTCACTAAGAGGTTACAATGCAGGCCCTTAACGACTACATCGTCAACTCACTACCCGAAATTGACGACATTCTGAGTGAACTTACGCTTGCAATCAAGAGAACATACGACCTGTTTGCGAGCATCCCATTCGACGAACACGGCAACGCTTGGGGCTATCAGGTTACAGAAGGCACGCCGACTACAGCACCCCCGCAAAC